>NZ_JAPIYN010000005.1:0-214041 GCF_035617725.1 Mycobacterium sp. 94-17 | reverse complement strand
TGCTGGAGGTGCCAGCCGCCGGCATCGTGCCAGGCGTCCTGGACGTTGCCGTGGGCGTCGCGGTAGGTGAAATGCTGAAGGCCGTCGTAGACCGAGACGAACAGGTCGCCGACGGCGGGCGGGCCGGCGGCGTCGGTGTTGATGTGTTGGAGGTGCCAGTTGGTGCCGTCGAACCAGATGTCTTGGATTGCGCCGTGGGCGTCGAGGTAGGCGAAGTGGTGTTCGTTGTGGTGTGCGCAGACGAATAGTCCGCCCGCGGCTGGTGGGGTGTGGTCGGCGTGGTTGATGTGCTGGAGGTGCCAGCCGCCGGCATCGTGCCAGGCGTCCTGGACGTTGCCGTGGGCGTCGCGGTAGGTGAAATGCTGCCGGCCGTCGTAGACGGAAACACACGGGCTCCCCGGGGCGGGCATCGGCCCCGGGGTGGGGATGACGTACTCGCCGCTGACCGCGGCTGCGCCGGCTGAGAGCTGCTGCATGTTCCACCCGCCGCATCCCAACCAGGCGTCCTGTAATTGGGCGCCGGCGTCGCGGTAGGTGAAATGCCGCTGATCTTCGAAGACTGAAACGAACAGGCCGCGACCGAGCGCGAAGGGGACGAGCACCGCCGTGATGCCGGTGGATGCGTAACCGCCGAGCCGCTGCTCCGCCGACCATGAGCCGTCGGGGTCGCGCCAGAGCGAGGACACACCGTCTTGACCGTCGTAGAAAAGCTGCACGACAGCGGTGTCCGGAACGACCACGCTGGCGATGTGGTCTTCGGTGGCCACTTGTCCACCGATGCGCTCCTCCGGCGACCATGAGCCGTCGGCGTTGTGCGAGCGCGACCGCACAGCGTGGTCGATGCCCGGATAAAACAGCCGGAGGACGTCGGAACGCGAAACCCTGTTGGTCGCGATGTCGCCGATGGCGGCCCCGCCGAGGTTCTGTTCCGCCGACCATGACCCGTTGGCGTTGCGCCGCATGGAGCGCACGGTGTTGTCGGTCGCCCGGTAGAACAGCTGGACCTCGGTGCCCGGAACCACGCCGACCGCGATGTTGCTTGCCGGGTGCACGTCCCCGCCGAGGCTCTGCTCTTGCGACCAAGACCCATCGTGGCGGCGCCACAGCGAGGAGACACCTCGGCGGCCCCGATAGAACAGTTGCAGAAGATCTGTGCCCGGAATCGCGAGGGCGGCGATCCTGCCGCCACTCACCTGGCCACCGAGGCTTTCCTCCGCTGACCACGATCCGTCCGAATCGCGCCGGCGCATGATCACGTGGCGGCTGGGGCCGGCGTAGAAGGTGTGCAAGACGTCGCTGCCGGGCACGGCACTCCCCGTTATCTCACTGCAAACCGTTCCCCCTAGGCGCTGCGCTGCCGACCAACACCCGTCCGGGTTGCGGCGACGCGAACACGCCCCGCGGTCCGTCTCGACATAGATCAAGTCCAAGACGGCGGCTCCCGGTACCGAGACCGCGATGACCGGACCGACGGGTGTGCCGCCAAGTGCCTGTTCGGCAGACCATGTCCCATTCGGGTTCCGCCAGCGGGTGATCACACCGCCGGCTCCCGCATAGAACAGCTGCACCATCTCTGTCGACATCGCTCGGCAACCTTTCGCCCCTCTTAATCTGCCCCATGTCGAACGGAAAACATATGTGTCGGGAGCCATCCAACGCCGGCTGTGGTATGCAGACCTTGCGCCTTACGAACTCGGAAGGGGTGGGTGGTGACAAGTCCCTTCGCCCGGATGGCCGCCCACGTTACCGACGGCGCCATCAAAATCGTTGAGCTGCAGGCGGTCCCACGATCCCAGTCGACAGTGTTGGGCAGATGTCTGAACGAATCCGGCGCGACCAGCCTATTCATCAACGAGCCCTTCAACAACATGCGCGATGGCGACTTGAACATCGCCGCGGGACATGTCGTCGAGGCGGTCGAACCGGTTTTGTCGTCGGCGCACGAACCGGTGGTGGTGTTCTCGAAGAACATGGCGCATTATCTCTCGGCGTCGGTGTTTGGAGCCTGGATCGATGCCTGCAGCGCGGTGGTGTGGTGCATCCGCGATCCGCGGATGCAGCTTTCGTCTCTGGTGACGCGGCTGGCCAACGATATGTTGTTCGGCCCCGGGTCCGATCGGCTGAAACAAAGCGACCTGCCGCTATCCCAACCCTTGAGGTCGCCGGCGTGGCCGGGGGTCGTGGAGACGGTGACCGAAATGCTGCGGAACAGTCGGTGGTCGACGGACTTCTCGGCGACGGGTTGGCGCGCCATCGCTGCGCACTACACCGATTGCGTTGCGCGCCAGAGCTTTGTGGCCGACGGGTCATTGTTCAGCCGGGTCCCCGAACGGTTCTTACGGTACCTGTGCGGCGGTCTGGGCATCGAATTCCGTGCTGGCATGATCGACGGCTGGCAGCAGCCATTTCTCAATGCAAACCGGCTCGACAGCCATCCGGATCGGCGGTTGGATCCGGCCCAAGCGTGGACCGGGCACGCGGCCACCAGCGGTGGTATCGAGGAGACCGATAGCGTCCCACTGCAGGCATCGCTTCTGCCCACGGCGCTACGGGATCATCTGACCGAGGTGGCCTTGCCCACGTATGAGATGTTGACGCGCGCTTTTTCTGCGCAACAGAATCTCGCGCAGTATCGGCTCGATCGCGGCCTAAGCGACGAGCCGGCGCAATAGCGTTGACGCCGCGGCGATTCCGGCCACCGCGGCCACCGCCAGGACGACGAGGTCCATCGGGTGGAAAGGCGTGCCGATGAGCATGCCCCGTAAGGCGTCGACCTCGTAGCTGAGCGGGTTGACCCTGCTCAGCACGTGCAGCCACGTCGGCATGACGTCGACCGGGTACAGCGCGTTGGAGGCGAAGAACAACGGCATCGTGATGGCCTGGCCGATGCCCATCAGGCGATCGCGACTGCGCACCAGCCCGGCCAGCGTCATCGACAGGCAGGCGAAGAACGCGGCACCGAGCATGACGACCGCCATCGCCGCCAGAATCCGCAGCGGGTTCACCGTCAGGCCGACATTCATCAAATACGCCAGCGCCAGCACGCCCACCACCTGGGCGACCGACCGCACACCGGCCGCGAACGCCTTGCCGGTGATCAGCGCCGACGCGGGTGCCGGGGTCACCATGAGCTTGGCCAGTATGCCGGCGTCTCGATCCCAAATGATCTGTATGCCATAGAAGATCGAGATGAACAGCGCCGACTGGGCAATGATGCCCGGCGCCAGGAAGGCCAGGTACGAAACCGGCCCGGTGTTGATGACGTGCAACTTGCTGAAGGTGGTGCCGAAGATCAGCAGCCACAGCGCCGGCTGCACCATCCGGGTGACGAGTTCGGTCCGGTCGTGTTGCAGCTTCTGCAGTTCGACGATCGCGAATGCCCCGATGCGACCGGCCAGCGCGCCGACTCGCTGCCACCCACGCGGCGCGCGGGTCAGCGTTCCTGGGGAGGCGGTATCAACCGACACGGCGCGCCACCCCTCTGCTGGAACGGATTTCGCGGATGGACCCGCCGTCTTCCGGCGAATCGACTTGGGGCTGGCGACCCGATGCCGCGTCCAGATCCGATGCCGCATAATGACGGAACACATCCTCGAGGGTGGCCGACGGTGACACGGTGGCCTTCAACTTGTCGGGGGTTCCCACGGCCCGCAGCCTGCCGCGGTGCATCAGCGCGACCCGGTCGCACAGCGCGTCGGCCTCCTCCATGTAGTGGGTGGTCAGCAGCACCGTCATGCCGAACTGCGCCTGCATCTTTCGCACTTGCGCCCAGACACCGTCCCGCGCGATGGGATCCAGGCCGACGGTTGGTTCGTCGAGCATCAGCAGCGACGGGCGGTTGACCAGCGCCTGCGCCACCTCGAGGCGGCGCACCATGCCACCGGAGTACGACGAGGCCGACCGGTCGGCGACGTCGATGAGATCCATGGCGAGCAGCGCCTGGTCGACGCGGTCGGCCCGGTCGCCGCGCGGCACGCCGTACAGGCGCGCGAACCATTGCACATTCTGTCGGCCGGTCAGTGCGGACTCGATCGAAAGTTGTTGCGGGACATAGCCGATGTTGCTCCTGATGTCGGTGGTTTGACGGCGCGCGTCCATTCCGAAGATGCGCAGTTCCCCGTGCTGCACCGGCATCAGCGTGGTCAGCATCCGGATCATGGTCGTCTTACCGGCGCCGTTGGGCCCCAGCAGGCCCAAGGTTTCGCCGGGCCGCACCTGCAGTGTCACATCATCGACGGCGGTGAACTGGCCGTAGTGATAGCTCAGGTTTCGGGCATCGACCGCCATCGGCAGCGATCCGCTCATGATCGCCGCTCTCGCAGTTTTCGGGTCATCGTGTCGAGGACCTCCAATCCCTTTGTCAAAGACTCGATCTGGTCGTCGTCGAGTTCCTCGACGACCTCGGACAACAACGCTCGCCGGGTGGCGCGGGATGCGTCGACGACCTGCTGGGCCGGCTCGGCGAGCCGCAGCTGGCACACCCGGCGGTCGGTGTCGCCGGCCGTGCGCAACAGCAGCCCGGCGGACACCAGCTTGGTGACCAGGGTCGAGGCGGTGTTGGGCACCAGCCCGAGCTCGGCGGCCGCGGCGCTCACCGAAATCCCCGGCCGGCGCCCGACCAGCCACAACAGCTCGGACTGCGACTCAGAAAGTCGCGACGTGTCGAAGCCCCGGCCCGCCGACCTGCGGAGTTGTCGGCGGAACCTGCCGACCACACCGAACAGCTCGCCTGCCACATCCGTGCGCGTAGTCATATGCGCCAATAATACCTCTGTAGCCAAGCTATCTATGTGTGCAAGCTGTGTCTGAGATATGTACCCGTTACCGCGGGAGGCGATGCAGCGCGACGCCGGTCAGCCCGCGCTCGTCGACGCGCGCGGTCATGTAGGTGCAGAAGGGTTGGCGCCGGCGGTCCGTCGGCGAGCCGGGATTGAGCAGGCGCAAACCGCTGTCGGTGACGGTGTCCCACGGGATATGGCTGTGGCCGAAGACCAGCACGTGGCTTTCGGGGTAGAGCCGCGACATCCGCGCGTCACGTCCGGTGGCGGCGCCGGTTTCGTGGACGACGGTGATCCGCACCCCCGCCAGCGTCACGTCCGCGCGCTCGGGCAACCGCGCCCGCACGGAGGGGCCGTCGTTGTTGCCCCAGCAGCCCACCAGCCGGGGCGCCCGCGCTTCGAGCGCGTCGAGGAACTCCGGCGCTATCCAGTCACCCGCGTGGACGACGACGTCGGCCTCGGCCACCTCGTCCCAGACCGGCGCGGGCAGGTCGCGGGCCCGCTTCGGAATGTGGGTATCGGCGATCAGCAGCAGCCTCACAGACCCATCTTGCGCCCGCGGTCCTCACCGCACCGACGATGCCAGGGTCCTGTCGTGCTTGGCGGTCGGCTCATCCGCGGCCTCGCCGAGCAGCAGCGAACGAACGAGGCCACGCGGGCCGAAGGGTCGGAGCATGAAACTGGCCGGACGCGGCCGCACCCGCAGCGGCCACCAGAACCAGCGTCCGAGCAGCGCCGCGATCGACGGCGTCATCAACGACCGCACAATCAGCGTGTCGAACAGCAGGCCAAGCCCGATCGTGCTGCCGGCCTGGCCGATCGAGCGCAGGTCGCTCGCGACCATCGACATCATCGTGAAGGCGAACACCAGGCCGGCCGAGGTGACGACCCCACCGGTCTCGCCCATCGAGCGGATGATGCCGGTCTTCAGCCCCGCGCCGATCTCCTCCTGGAACCGGGACACCAGCAGCAGGTTGTAGTCGGATCCGACGGCCAGCAGGATAATCAACCCGAACACCGGTGCGATCCAGTTCAATTCGAGGCCGAAGAGGTGTTGCCAGACCAAAACCGAGAGTCCAAAGGCCGCGCCCAGCGACAACAGCACCGTGCCGACGATCACCAGGGATGCGACCAGCGCCCGGGTGATGATCAGCATGACGACGAAGATCAGCGTCAGCGCCGCGAGTCCCACGATCACTAGGTCGTAATGAGAGCCCGCTTGGATGTCGCGATAGATCGCCGCGGTGCCGGTGAGGTAGAACTTGGCGCCGGTCAAGTTCGTCCCCTTCACCGCTTGGTGCGCGGCGGCGAGTTCGGGCATGACCGTGGAGATGCCCGCCGGCGTCGCCGGGTCCGCGTCATGGGTGATGATGAAGCGCGCGGCCTGACCGTCCGGCGACAGGAAGAGCTGCAGGCCGCGCTGAAAGTCGGTGTTCTGGAACGCTTCCGGCGGCAGGTAGAAGTAGTCGCCACTGCGCGCGGCGTCGAAGGCCTGACCCATCGCGCGTGCCGTGTCGGTCATCTGGGACATTTGGGTGATCAGACCGGAGAAGCTGCTGTGCATGGTGAGCAGCGTCCCCTGCATCGCTGTGGCGACGGCGATGATCGGCGGGAATTCGGCGAGCAGCTGGGGCAGAATCGCGTCCACGTTGTTCACGTCCTTGACCAGCGTGCTCATGTTCTCACTGAACTTGTCCACACCGTCGATCGCCTCGAACACCGATCTTGAAGCCCAGCACACCGGGATGTTGAAACAATGTGGCTCCCAATACAAGTAACTGCGGAATGGCCGCGCGAAATCGTCGAAGTCCGCCAGGTGGTCGCGCATCTCGTCGAGTGCGGCTTGCATTTCGTGCATATCGCCGACCATGTGGTGGGTCGCGCCGCTCATCTGCCCGAGCACGCCCTGCATCCGCTGCATCGAGACGATCATGGCGCCAAGGTCGTTGCTCATCTTGAGCATGTCGTCCGATCGGTCCTTCATGAATTGAATGTTCTGCCGGATCGGAATCGATTGTGCGCTGATCTGGAACGGAATGGACGTGTGCTCGATCGGGCCCCCCAACGGCCGGGTGATGCTCTGCACCATCGCGATTCCGGGTGAATTGAAGATGTTCTTGGCGATCCGATCCAGAATGATCATGTCGCCGCTGTTGCGCATGTCGTGATCGGCTTCGATCATGAGGATGTCGGGATTCATGGTGGCGGCGCTGAAATGCCGCTCGGCAGCGGCGTATCCAACGTTCGACGGCAGGTTGCGGGGTATGTAGAAGCGGTCGTCGTAGCTGACCTTCATGCTCGGCATGATCAGGATGCCGACGATCGCGATGATCAGAGAGGCCGCGAACACCGGACCGGGCCAGCGCGCGGTGGCGGTGCCGATACGGCGCCACCCGCGGGTCTTGATCATCCGCCGCGGGTCGAGTAAGCCGAACCGGCTGGCCACCGCGACCACCGCGGGCGCCGCGGTCAGCGCTCCCGCAACGACGACGAGCAGGCCCAGCGCCGACGGGATGCCGAGCGCCTTGAAGTACGAGAGGCGCGCCAAGTGCAGGCAGAATGTGGCCCCGGCGATCGTCAATCCCGAGCCCAAGATGATGTGCGATGTTCCGCGAAACATCGTGTAGTAGGCGGCTTCTCGATCCTGGCCGGCCTGGCGGGCCTCTTGGTAGCGACCGATGAGGAAGATCGCGTAATCGGTGCCCGCCGCGATCGCCAGCGACGACAGCATGGCGACGACGAACGTGCTGAACCCTAACCAGCCGTTGTTCCCGAGCAGCGCGACGAGCCCTCGGGCCGTGCCCATCTCGAATCCGACCATGACGAGCACCAGCAGTACGGTGCTGAGGGAACGGTAGGCGATGAAGAGCATGATCATGATGACCACACCGGTCACGCCCATCATCTTGAACATGCTTTTATCGGCGGCTTCGTTCATGTCCGTGGTCAGCGGGGCCGGACCGGTGACGTAGACCTGGAGACCTGTGGGTGGCTTTGAGCTGTCGACGATCTTTCGCACCGCATCGACGGACGCGTTGCCCTGGGTGCTGCCCTGGTCGCCGGCCAGATTGAGCTGGACGTAAGCGGCTTTGCCGTCCCGGCTCTGGACACCGACGGCGGTGAGAGGGTCTCCCCAGACGTCTTGGACGTGCTGCACGTGCTTCGGGTCGGCCTGCAGAGTCTTTACCAAGCCGTCGTAGTAGCGGCGCGCCTCGGCGCCGAGGGGGCTGCTGCTCCCCAGGACGATCATCGCGATGCTGTCGGAGTCCGACTCGTGGAAGGTTGCACCGATGCGCTTGGCGGCGATCATCGCCGGTGCGTCCTTTGGCGACATCGTCACCGCGTGGTTTCGTGCGACCGACTCGATCGGGGGAACCAACACATTCAGGGCGACGGTCAAGAGCAGCCATGCCAGCAGGATGGGCACGGCGAACCTGCGGACGAACCGCATGAACCTCGGTCGGGTGTCATTGTCGGCGCTCATGCGGCCTTCACCAGACAGGAGGTTTGGGCGTGGCGCCCGGCCGATGACCGCTCGTCCTTGACTTCACCGTTGACGGTGATGCGGCAGCCGATGTTGTCACTATTGCCTTGTGCGACCAGGCTGGCGATGGCAGCCGGCGCTGTCGTTGCGACGGTGACTGTCCAGGGCAGACCGGTGAAGCTCGCCTGCTCCGGCTGGGCATCCTTGTCCAGGTAGCTCACGCTGCCGGCCGCCTCGCCGGGCCCGTAGACCTCATATGTGACCCGCTTGACGTGCGAAGCTTCGAGCGGTGCGGCGCCGGCTTCGGTGGCGGAGAAGATTTCGTCGGAGCCGAACACGCCCCGCAGTCTCATGACGGCTTCGCCCCCGAGGGCAACGGCCACCACGACGACGAGCGGTAACCATGCCTTCTTGAGAAACGTGAACATCAGACCGGACTCCTTGCGTCGCCAGCTACGGACAGCCGCCAGCATATACCCTACGGGGTATGGTATAAAGGGACCATGGCAATCGAAGGTAACGGCGGCCGATCACGCAAGGCGGACGGGCACGAACCCGGCGACGTCGATGTCGTCCTGGCTCGATTACGGCGGGCGCACGGTCAGCTCGGGGGCGTCATCTCGATGATCGAGCAGGGCCGCAGCTGCAAGGACGTCGTCACCCAATTGGCTGCGGTGTCGAAAGCGCTGGATCGTGCGGGCTTCAAGATCATCGCCTCCGGTCTGCGTGACTGCATCACGCGATCAGGGGATCAGCCGACCGTGTCCATCGATGAGCTGGAAAAACTGTTCCTGAGCCTGGCCTGATGGCCCGGGCCGCCGAGGAAGGGAAGAGGAGCGGAAGTGTCATCCACCGAAATTGATCGCGCGGTGACGTTGTGGCTGGACCCGGTGTGTCCGTTGTCGTGGAACACCGCGCGTTGGCTGCGCGGGGTCGCCGAGACGACGGGGTTGGCCATCGACTGGCAGCTCATGAGCCTGGCGCTGCTGAATGAGGGACGCGAACTGTCACCCGCGCAGCAGGCCCGGATGCGTGATTCGCAACAGGTCGGCCGCCTGATGGTCGCCGTAGCGCGCGAGCACGGCGCCGCCGGATGGACCGCCGCGTATTTTGCCTTCGGCGAGCGATACTTCGATCACTCGGAACCCGTCAGCGCCAAGCTCGTCGCGAACATCCTGATGACGGTCGGGGCCCGCGGCGCCACGGCGTCGGCAGTGTCGGACACATCCCACGACGACTTCGTCCACAGTCAACATGCTGCGGGGCAGCGCGCGCTGGGTGAAGCCGGGGGCAGCCCTATTCTGCGGATTGGCGAACGCACATTCTTCGGGCCGGTGCTCACCGCGCCGCCGGATGCGGAAGCCGCCGCCCCGTTGTTCGATGCGGTCGCGACGCTGGCCGCAACTCCGCAGTTCGCCCAGCTGCAACGGCCGCGCACCGCAACATAGCCGAAATCCTGGCCAATGCAACGCCGACATGAGGAGAGGACAAATGACAGCGGCATTGAGCACCACCCTGCACACCTCGTTCGAAGACGCGGTGGAGCGGACCACAAAAGCCCTGGCGGATCAGGGTTTTGGCGTGCTCACCACGATCGATGTGAAAGCCACGCTGAAGCAGAAGCTCGGGGAGGATATGGAGAACTATCTCATCCTGGGTGCCTGCAACCCGACGCTCGCGCATCGCGCGCTGGGCATCCAACGCCGGATCGGCCAGTTATTGCCCTGCAACGTGGTGGTGCGGTCCGATCCCGCCGGTGAGTCCGACGTGGTCGTGGTCGAGGCGATGGATCCCCAGCTCATGGTCAAGGTGACCGGCGATCGGGCGGCTCTGCAGGACGTCGCCGATCAGGCCACCACCAAGCTGCAAGCCGCCATCGACGCACTCGGATAATTCGGACCCACGACGCCTGGCCCCGACGGCTCACGGCCCAGGTTAACCGCGTTCACTGCGGGCTTCCGCACCCGTCTCTCCGGCGTCGAACGAATCGTCGGAACCCGCCGCACCGACATAAGAGCCGTCCTCCTCACCCGCGGCGGCGCGGGATTGAGTCTGGTGCGTCTCAGCGGCTACGTCTTCCTCGGATTTGTGGCCCTTGGGATCTGGCATGGTGGCGTCCTTGTCTGTGCAGGCGGTCTTTTTCGAAGAGTTCCCCCGAGGGTGCGCCCGAAACGGGAACCATGCACTCGGCGCGCCGACGCCCGGCGCTATTGTTGGCAGCCGAGACCAAGGAGAACACGCCGATGCGCACCTTCGAATCAGTCAGCGACCTTGCCGGCGCCGCGGGCGAAGCCCTGGGGCACAGCGACTGGGTCACCATCACCCAGGAAGACGTCAATCTGTTCGCCGACGCGACCGGCGATCACCAGTGGATCCACGTCGACCCGGAGCGGGCCGCGTCGGGCCCGTTCGGCACGACCATCGCCCACGGCTTCATGACCCTGGCATTGCTGCCGCGGCTGCAACACCAGATCTATACCGTCAATGGCATCAAGCTCGCAATCAACTACGGGCTCAACAAGGTTCGCTTCCCCGCTCCGGTCCCGGTCGGCTCTCGGGTGCGCGCGCAGAGTTCGTTGATCAGCGTTGACGACGTGGGGAACGGCGCCGTGCAGGCGACCATCTCGACCACCGTCGAGATCGAGGGCTCGGCCAAGCCGGCGTGTGTGGCCGAGAGCGTGGTTCGTTTCGTCGCCTGACGCCCGCCGTCAGAACTCGGCGGCCGCGTGTTCCAGCCGTTCGGCCAGCCGCGCCTGAGCCTCGGCGCGCCGGGTCGGGATATGGGCCGACGGGAAAGGCGTTGTCACCGGCTCGTATTCGCGTAGGGTGCGGCGCGCGACCGTCATCTTGTGCAGCTCGGTGGCGCCGTCGGCGATGCCCAGCGACTCTGCGGCCACCAGCATCTTGACGAACGGCATCTCGTCGGACACTCCGAGCGCGCCGTGCAGATGCAGCGCACGCTGCGCGACGTCGTGCAGCACCTGGGGCATAGCCACTTTCACCGCCGCGATGTCGCGGCGCACCTTCTGGTAGTCGTGGTGCTTGTCGATCAGCCACGCGGTGCGCAGCACCAGCAGCCGGAACTGCTCGATCTGGATCCAGCTGTCGGCGATCTTCTCCTGGGTCATCTGGAAATCGGCAAGTTTCCCGTGCCGCGTCCGGCGCGACACCGCCCGCTCGCACATCATGTCAAAAGCCCTGCGCGCCAGCGCAATAGTGCGCATGGCGTGATGGATGCGCCCGCCACCGAGGCGGGTCTGGGCGATCATGAACGCCGAGCCCTCACCGCCGAGCACGTGGTCGGCGGGCACGCGCACATCGTGGTAGCGGACGTACCCGTGGGAACCGTGCTTGCCCGACTCGCCTCCCACCGCGACATTCCGGATGATCTCGATGCCCGGCGTCTCGCCCGGGACGATGAAGAGCGACATCTTGTCGTAGGTGCGCGCGTCCGGCTTGGTCACCGCCATCACGATGAAGAATGACGCGTGCTTGGCATTGCTGGAAAACCATTTCTCCCCGTTGATCACCCAGTCGTCCCCGTCGCGGACCGCCCCGGTCACGAACATCCCCGGATCCGAACCGCCCTGGGGTTCGGTCATCGAGTAGCACGAGGTGATCTCGCCGTCCAGCAACGGCTGCAGGTAACGGGCCTTCTGCTCGTCGGTCCCGAACAGCGCGAGGATCTCGGCATTGCCGGAATCCGGTGCCTGACAACCGAACACCGAAGGTGCCCAACGGGAACGCCCGAGGATCTCGTTGAGCAGCGCCAGCTTGACCTGACCGAAGCCCTGTCCGCCGAGCTCGGGCCGCAGGTGCGCCGCCCACAGCCCTTGGTCTTTCACCTGCTGCTGCAGCGGCCGCAGGATCGCCATCATCTCGGGATTCTTCTTGTCGTACGGATCGAGCGCGACGAGGTCGAGCGGTTCCAGCTCTTCGGTCATGAATTTCTCGACCCAGTCCAGCCTCGCCTGGTACTCGGGGTCTGTTTCGAAGTCCCACACGGTGGTCAACCAATCCCCGGCGCAACACCGCGCCGGACTCGTCGATGAGGACATCCCATCGTAGAGCGGGCCGGCCGCCCCGGTTACGGCACGGACCTACCCGCGCTCGCCGCGGGTGTCGATGATCCGCTGGGCGATGTCCACCAGCTTCATCTGGCTCTCTGCGAGAGCCGTCGCAGCAAGTCGAACGCGCGCACGTCGTCCACGCCGAAACGTATTCTGCACGAACCGCCCACGGCACATAAGGCGCCCAGGGGTTGCTCAGCGCAACTTCGGCAACACGTGGTCGCGGTAGAAGCCGATGGCGACGACGGGATCATCCTGGGGAAAGTGCATGAACGGGACGGCGCCCGCGTCGAGAACCCGCTGCACGGCATCGATGTGCCCAGCGGGGTCGGTGCCGACCGTCCAGCCGGCCAGCACCTTGTCGATCGGGTTGGACTCGGCCGCCCGCTGGATCTCAACGGGATCGGGCTGATCGACTGCTCCGGCGGTGAAGCGCCACAGCGTGGCGGCCCGAGTGGCCTCGGCGTTGTCGCCGACGACCGCGAACAGTTCGGCGCGCTTGCCCAGCGTGGCCGCGTCGCGGCCGGCGGCTTGCGCACCGGCGGCGAAGGCCGCCAGCAGCTTTAGGTTCGTCACGTCGCCGGCCTGGGTGATCCATCCGTCCCCGCGCTGCCCGGCGAGCTTCGCGCTCTTCGGCCCGGCGGCGGCCACGAAGATCGGTGGTGGCGTGGCCGGGACGTCGTAGAGCCTGAGCGAGTTCGTCTGGAAATAGCGGCCGGAGAACGAGATTCGTGCGCCGCTCCACAGTTGGCGGATGAGGTCGATCGCTTCGGCCAGGCGGTCGTGGCGCTCCGCGTAGTTGCCGTAGGCGTTGGTGGTGGCCTGTTCGTTCAGGCGTTCGCCGGTGCCCACCCCGAGAAACACCCTGCCCGGGTTGAGGATCGCCAGGGAGGCGAATGCCTGGGCGACCGTGGCGGGATGGTACCGGTAGGTCGGGCACGTCACCCCGGTGCCGAACGAGACGCGGCTGGTGCCGCTGCCCACCAGCGCCAATGTGAGCCAGGGAAACATCGCATGGCCTTCGTTGTCCTGCCATGGCTGGATGTGATCGCTGGCCCAGACGTAATCAAAGCCCGCCCGTTCGGCCGCCTGAGCCTGCGTCATCAGGTGATCGGTGCGGAACTGCTCGTGGGAGAGCACGAATCCCACGCCCTTGCCCGTCGGTGCCGGACCGCTGGACTTGCCGTGGCCGGTGGCCGGTTTGGCGCACGCGTCGGCCACCCCGACCGACCCGAGCATGCCCGCACCGGCTGCCACCCGCCCGAACGTTCGTCGCGAGATGCCGGTCACCGGATCGGCATACCCGTCGCGCCGGGTTTGAAGCCACTAGCGTGGGGCGGATGAACCCGACGGTCCGACCTGCGGCCAACGCCGACATTCGCGAGCTGTCCCGCACGCTGGCCCGCGCGTTCTACGAGGACCCGGTGATGACGTGGCTGCTTCCCGATCGGGACAAGCGGACCGCCCACCTGGCCCGCCTGTTCGCGACGATGACGCGCCACCACCACCTGGCCCGCGGGGGCGTGGAGGTGGCACACGGGGACGTGGGTATCGGCGGGGCGGCGCTGTGGGATCCGCCCGGCCGATGGCTGGAAACACCCGGTGCGCAGTTGGCGATGACGCCGACGTTCATCCGCGTGTTCGGCCTGCGCTCGACGCGTGGCCGCGCAGTCCAGGAATTGATGAAGAGCGTGCATCCCGAGGAGCCGCACTGGTACCTGGCGGTGATCGGCAGCGATCCGGCCGTCCGCGGCAGGGGATTCGGTCAGGCGTTGATGAGATCGCGGCTGGACCGATGTGACGCCGAATACTGCCCGGCCTACCTCGAGTCGAGCAATCCCGAAAACGTCCCGTATTACCAGCGTTTCGGCTTCACAGTCACCGGTGAGATCGTGCTGCCGGACGGTGGCCCGAGCCTGTGGGCCATGTGGCGTCCGCCGCGCCCGCCGGGTGGCTGAACGTCTCGTACCCGCGTTTAACCCCCCGATGCGGCGGGCAACCGTCTCGGCATGAGCGATAACCCCGCGGATTTCCCCGACGAGGGCGGTCCGGGAGACACGTTGAACGCCAGCGAGGGCACCGACTCGGACGAATTGCGCAATGACGACGGCGACGTCGTCGTCGACCCGCCCGAGGATTGGAGCGAGGCCAACCGGTTCGGTATGACGGCCAGGGAAGAACGCGAGGGCGAATCCCTCGACGCCCGATTGGCGGCCGAGGAGCCGGACGTCCCCGACGACGTCGAGCCGCCCGACGACGGGCCCCGGCGCGCCCATCGGGGCCAGATCGACGGCACCCCCGAGGACGGTGACTCGCTGTACGAGGTGGTCGACGAGTAAGTCAGTGCTCGGCTGTTTACTGCGGCCGGGGTGCTCAGGGTGTGCTTCGCCAGCCGGCGATGCCGGTCGCGATCATCCGCAGCTGCTTGACGGCGAGCCGGCGGATGTCTTTGGTCGCCTCGGTGCTCTGCGAATCCTCCATGGTCTCCGCGATGACGATCATCGCGTTCACGAACAGGGTCGCCAGCACATTGAGATCCTCGGTGGTCCACTCGTTCAACCCGGGAAATCGCGCCAGGTCGGTGGCCAGTTCGGAGGTGATCAGCCGGATCTCGGTGCGAATGGCGTACCGCAGCACAGACAGCCCGCTATTGCGCTCCCGGCCGATGAGCCGCCAGTGTTCGCGCCTGTCGGCGACGCTGGCGAGCAGGATCTCGACGGACGACTCGATCACCCGGTTGGGGTCGAGCTTGCCGGCACGCGCGTCACGCAGGGTGTCGCGCAGGCTGCGGAACGATTCGTCGATCAGGACCAGGCCGAGGGCCTCCATCGACTCGAAATGCCGGTAGAACGCCGCCGGAACTATCCCGACCTCGCGGGTCACCTCGCGCAGGCTCAGGCTGGAGAAGCTGCGGTCCTGCAACAGCTTGAGCGCCGCGGCGATGATGGCCCGCCGGGTAGCCTCCTTGCGCTCCTCACGCGACTGGCTTTCGCCCGAACGCGCTCGGCCGGAGCCGCGCGTCCGTGAGCTAGGAGTACGGCTGTTCACTATGTGAACCCTACCACAGCCAGGCAGTACACCCTTGACGGCAAGGGGGTTCTCGGCGCACGGTATACAAATGTTCACTCAAACCGCTCAAACTTCTGGCCGAGTCCTCGCGCGGACCCTCCGTCAGCGCGTGTTGGGTTCAGAGCTGTTGGACTTGCTGACCGGCCCGCACGGCGTCGACCGCTACACCGAACTGGTGGCGCCCACCTGGACGCTGGGCGAGGCCCGCGCCAAGGTGACCGACGTGCGCCGGACCACGCCGCGCAGCGTCACGCTGAACCTGACCGCCAACGACGCCTTCCTGGCCGCGCACACGCTGAAAGCCGGCCAGTACGTCAACGTCACCGTCGAGATCGACGGCCGCAGGCACACCCGGTGCTATTCGCCCGCCAACGCCGAAGGAGCGGCCGGCCTCGAGTTGACCGTCGGCCGGCACGAGGGCGGCCTGGTCTCCAACTACCTGTACGAGCATGCCCACCGCGGCATGGTGGTCGGACTGGCCGGCGCCGGGGGCGACTTCACGTTGCCGGCGCGCGGACCGCGGCACCCGCAGCGCATCCTCTTCGTCTCCGGGGGTAGCGGTATCACCCCCGTGCTGTCGATGGCGCGCACCCTGCTCGCCGAGGGCCATCCCGGCGAGATCGCCTTCATTCACTACGCCCCGACGCCCGCCGAGGCGTGCTACCGCGACGAGCTTGCCGCGCTGCCGTCGGTGCGGGTGCTGCACGGCTACACCCGATCCGGGGACGGTGACCTCACCGGACGATTCGGGGCCGAGCACCTGGCCACCGCGATGCCGTCACCCGATGCGGTATTCGTCTGCGGGCCAGCACCTCTGGTCGAGGCCGTCCGATCGCACTGCGGCAACGTCCACACCGAAAGCTTCGTACCGCCTGCCATCGACCTTCCGGCGAATCCGTCGGGCGGACGAGTCACGTTCTCCGACAGCGGCATTGGCGTCACCGACGACGGCCGCTCGCTGCTGGAACAGGCCGAAGCGGCGGGCCTGACGCCGCAGAA
Source organism: Mycobacterium sp. 94-17 (assembly GCF_035617725.1). Taxonomy (NCBI): domain Bacteria; kingdom Bacillati; phylum Actinomycetota; class Actinomycetes; order Mycobacteriales; family Mycobacteriaceae; genus Mycobacterium; species Mycobacterium sp. 94-17. The sequence continues at coordinate 197,641 of NZ_JAPIYN010000005.1, read as the reverse complement.
CGGATGCCGGATGGGCATCTGCCACACCTGCACCCGGCGCAAGACCTCCGGCACCGTGCGCAACCTGACCACCGGCGCAGTCTCGACCGGCGCCGACGAAGACATTCAGATCTGTGTATCCGCTCCCGTCGGCGACGTCGAAATCGCCCTCTAAAAAGGAGAAGTCATGCCTAACAACACAATCACCCTGACCCCCGAGCAGGCCGACGCCTTCGGCCGCGAACTCGACGCCATCAAGGAACGCATCATGGCGGACCTCGGCGCAACAGACGCCGACTACATCCGTCGCGTCATCAAAGCCCAGCGTGCGCTGGAAGTAGGCGGGCGCGCCCTGCTGTACCTGCCCCCCGCGTGGCTGCTGGGCACCGCGATGCTGGGCGTGTCGAAGATCATGGACAACATGGAGATCGGGCACAACATCATGCACGGCCAGTACGACTGGATGCGTGACCCGGCGATCTCCGGCCAGTCCTTCGAATGGGACACCGCATGCCCCGCCGACCAATGGCGGCATTCGCACAACTACATGCACCACACCCACACCAACGTCCTGGGGATGGACCGCGACATCGGCTACGGCATCATCCGGATGAGCGAAGAGCAGAAGTGGAGCCCCTACTTCCTGGGCAACGCGGTCTACGCCTTCCTGCTGATGGTGCTGTTCCAGTACGGCGTCGCGCTGCACGAACTGGAAACCGAAAAGATCCGCTCCGGTGAAATCAGCGTCCGCGACAAAACGGACACCCTCAAGGAAATCTGGAAGAAGACTCGCCGCCAGACCCTGAAGGACTACGTCGCCTTCCCGCTGCTGGCCGGGCCGTTCGCGCCGTTCGTCTTCACCGGCAACATGACTGCGAACCTGATGCGCAACGTGTGGTCCTACATGATCATCTTCTGCGGCCACTTCCCGGACGGCACACAGGAATTCACCGTCGAAGAGACCAAGGACGAGTCGCGCGGTCAGTGGTACTTCCGACAGGTCCTCGGTTCGGCGAACCTGACCGGCGGCAAGCTCTTCCATCTGCTGTCCGGCAACCTGTCGCACCAGATCGAGCACCACCTGTTCCCGGACATGCCGGCGCGCCGGTACTCCGAGATCGCGCCCGAGGTGCAGGAGATCTGCGAGCGTTACGGCATTCCCTACAACAAGGGCCCGCTGCTCAAGCAGTTCGGCACCGTCGTACGCAAGATCGTCAAGCTGAGCTTCCCGGGGTCCCGGAAAGCGACTGAGAGCGAGCCGCTCGACCGGGTGCCTGTCGCCGCGTAAACGGGAGCACAATGGGCGTCGTGCAATGGACCGGCGCCCGCTACGCGGACAACCCGACAGTGGAAGCATCGACATGGATCGACGCCGACCCGGAGCGGGTCTGGAGTTTGGTCTCCGACATCCAACTGATGCCGACGCTCAGCAACGAGCTGCAGCGGGTGGAGTGGACGGACGGGGCCGACCGGCCCCGGGTCGGCGCCCGCTTCGTCGGATACAACGAGCACGACGCGTTCGGCCAATGGAGCACCACCTCGCAGATCATCGAGTGCGACGAGCCGCATGAATTCGCTTGGGCGGTAGGCGACCCCGATGATCCCGCGGCGAAGTGGCGCTTCCGGCTGACTCCCCGCGACGGCGGTACCGCGCTGAGCTTCTGGATGCAGATGGGGCCTGGCCGCTCAGGCTTGTCCGTGGCGATCGACTCGATGCCCGACAAGGAAGAAAAGATTGTCTTCGTGCGGTTGCGTGAATTCGAGACGGCGATCGACAAGACTTTGGCGGCGATCAAGCGGCTGGCCGAACACGGGGTGCGGTGATGCGGACCGCGACGACGGTCGAGCTATCCCAACCCGGGGTGGTCGACTTCGTGGTCGAGGCGGAAAAGCTGGGCCTGGACGTGTGTTGGGTCGCCGAGGCGTGGGGATCGGACGCTCCATCGGCCCTCGGTTACCTCGCGGCCCGCACCGACCGGATGTTGCTCGGCTCTGGCGTGATTCAGGTCGGTACCCGCTCGCCGGTGCTCGTCGCGCAAACCGCGATCACGTTATCCAACCTGTCCGGCGGACGGTTTCTGCTCGGCCTGGGGGCTTCGGGACCTCAGGTGATGGAAGGTCTGCACGGGGTGGCGTTCGCCCGGCCGTTGACCCGCATGCGCGAGACGGTGGAGGTCGTCCGGCAGGTGTTCGAGGGCGGCAAGATCTCATACTCCGGCAAGGACATTCACATTCCACGCCCGGGCGGGGAAGCCAAGCCGATGCGATTGTCCACCCGGCCCGAGCATGCCATTCCCGTGTATCTGGCCACGCTGTCACCGGCAATGCTGCGGTTGACCGGCGAGGTCGCCGACGGCTGGCTGGGCACCAGCTTCGTTCCGGAGGGTGCCGCTGAGGCGTACTTCGCGCACCTCGACGACGGTCTGGCCGCCGCCGGCCGCACGCGCGCCGACATCGACATCTGTCAGGGCGCCGAGGTGGCCTTCGCCGCCGACGACGGCGACCTCGCCAGCATGGTCGCCGGCCGCAAGAAGGAACTCGCCTTCAGCCTCGGCGGCATGGGCTCGTCGAGCACGAACTTCTACAACCAGGCCTACAGCCGGCAGGGCTGGGCCGAGGTCGCCGCCGAGGTCCGCGAGCGCTGGCAGGGCGGCGACCGCGACGGCGCGGCGGCACTGGTGACCGACGAAATGGTGCTGGCCACCACGCTGATCGGCACAGAGGAGATGGTCCGCGCGCGGCTCGCCGTTTGGCGCGGTGCCGGCGTGAACACGGTCCGGCTGTATCCGGCCGGCGACACGCTCGACGCCAAGCTGGAGACTCTGGGCCGTGCGATCGAGCTGATCCGCGGCTAACGCAGGAGCGCGGCGCGCAGCGTCTGACGCATCCAGTTCTGGAACTGATCCAGTGTGTAGCCGCGTCGGCTCACCAGCAGCTCGTAGCACTCCGGGCTGACGATCGCCCACGCCGTGTCGACGGCGTCGCGCCGGGCCATGGCGTTGCGCAGCGCGCCGGTGGGGATGTTTCGTAGCGCCTTATCGATCGTCGTTCGGCGCAGCGACTGCAATTCGTCCCAGTCGGCGGCGATCTCGGGATCCACCGCCGAGGCATCTCGGTAGAGCTTCCACCCGATGGCGGCACGGTCGGCGATTTCGGCGACGAGCGCGGCGAGCTCGTCGACAACCTCCCGGGGTGGCTTGCCCGCGAAACGTTCGACGACGTCACCGGGACCCTGTCCACCACCGCTGAGTCTGGACTCCAGGTAGGCACGCAGCAACGAACGCTTGTTGCCCCACGCCAGGTACAGGGTTTGCACCGTAACGCCGGCGCGCTCGGCGATCCTGCTCACGGTGGCCGCCTGGTAACCACCCGCTTCGAACTCCTCCCCGGCGGCGATCAACAACCTGCGCCGGGTCTCTTGACGGGCCATGGCGCCGGCCTGTTGCTGCCGGCTCACGGTGGCGACGTCTCTTTCGACCATGGACACCAGCCTACCCGATGATTTTGAGTTACGCTCAAGTGCATTAGAGTGACGCTAAAAAGCTCGAACGCGGAGGCAGAAATGGCAGTCAAAGATCGACCCTGGCGTCGGCCCGGCGAATTCGCATACGCCCGCGGCCGGATCAAGGCGGCTCTCCGGCCCCCGGTGACCGTCACACCGGCGCCCGCGGACCTGGTCAAGGATCACGACGTCGCGGTGCCGATGGCCGACGGTGTCCGCCTGCGGGTCAACATCTACCGGCCGGCCGGTGACGGACCATTCCCGGTCATCCTGTCCGCGCACCCCTACAACAAGGACATGCTGCCCAAGAAGACCCGCAACGGCTGGTCGGTCAACGTGCAGTACCGGGTGATGAATCAGCCTGAGCCGCTGAGCTTCTCCAGCGAAACCAATTGGGAGGCGCCCGATCCGGTCTGGTGGACACAGCACGGATACGCCGTGATCAATGCGGACACCCGGGGCGGGGGCAGCTCCGAAGGCGTCGGGTCGCTGTTCTCCGACGAGGAGGCCGACGATATCTACCAGCTGATCGAGTGGGCCGCACGTCAACCCTGGTGCACCGGCAGCGTGGGCATGCTGGGGGTGTCCTACCTCGCCATGTCGCAATACAAGGTTGCCGCGCTGAATCCGCCTAGCCTGAGGGCGATCTGCCCGTGGGAGGGATTCACCGACGCCTACCGGGACTTGATGACACCCGGGGGTATCCCGGAGAATGGCTTCTCGCGAATCTGGCAGACCGTCGCCCAGCGTCAAGCTCGGTTGAGCACCGATTTCGGCAAGCAACGCCCGCAGCACCCGCTGCGCGACGAGTGGTGGTCGTCCATCACACCCGACCTCCCGAAGATCACCGTCCCGATGCTGGTGTGCACAAGCTTCTCCGACGCCAACCTGCACAGCCGCGGATCGATGCGCGCCTTCGAAGCGGCCGGGTCGGAGGACCGCTTTGCCTACACGCATCGCGGTGCGAAGTGGGCAGTCTTCTATGGCGACGACGCGAAACGAGCCCAGCTGGCATTCTTCGATCGCTACCTGCGTGGGCTCGACGTGCCCGAGCCGCCGCGCCTGCGGCTCGAGGTGCGCGAGAACCGGACGGACGTAGTCGCGGTGCGCAGCGAGAACGAGTGGCCGCTCGCCCGCACGCAGTGGCAGGAACTGCACCTCGGCGACGGAGGTGTGTTATCCGAAACAGTTGCCCTCGAAGGCAATGCCACCTTCATCGCCCGGCGCGGCGCGGTGGCGTTTCACCATGTGTTCTCCGAAGACACCGAGATCACCGGACCGATGAGCGTGCAGCTGTGGGTATCGGCGCACGGCGCTCCCGACGCCGATGTCTTTGTCGGAGTGGAGAAATGGAACGGTTCGCGCTACGTCCCCTTCGAAGGCTCGTATGGTTACGGCCGCGACCGTGTTGCGTCGGGCCAGTTGCGGCTCTCGTTGCGCGAACCCGACGCCGCGGCGAGCCGCCCGTATCAACCCGAGCACACGTTCCGCACCCGCGTGCCGTTACAAGACGATGACGTTGTGGCGGTACAGATTCCGCTGTCGGCCTCGGCGACGTTGTTCCGGGCCGGAGAGTCGCTGCGGTTGGTCATCGCCGGTCGCTATCCTCAACCACGGAACCCATGGTTCGGGCACTTCCCGGCGCACTACCGGTCGAGCCGCCGCGGCAAGATCAGCCTCCATTGGGGCGGCGAGCGTCCGTCGCTGCTGCGGATTCCGGTTATCCCCTAGGACACGTTCGACGGCGCGTCGATCGCCTTGACGAGTTGCACCTCAGGGCGAGCCGGCACGCCGTCGGACAGGAACCACCGGAACGCCAGGTTGCCGAGCGGATACCCAAGTGTCGTCAGTGAATTCGGGTGTGCCAGTATCTCGCGGGACAAAACGATCGTCACCGAGCCGTCGCTGTTGAGCGCCGCGCTGTGATTGTTCAGGGAAGAGCGGGCATCCTCGTCGCCGTAGGTCGCCATGAACTGGTTCCACACCACCAGATTCCAGAACCGGCACGACGGCGGGCGATGCGTGATCACCAGCGCCTCGTCGTCGTCGAGCACGAAGCTGCCGTAGGCGTAGCACGCGTCGCGGGCGGACCAGCCGAAGTTGGCGTCGGGCACCTGATAAGGATCGGCGAATTCATTTGCAGCGTGCACAGTTTCGTGGCCGAGCCCGTGCTGGTCGTCGACGCGGTTCCCGACCGGCAGCGGCACGATGGCGCCCATCGTGCGCATCCAGGCCGCAGCCGCCCGCAGGCTGGCCGCTGTTTCGGCGTCGCCATGCCGGATCGGCTCCGGCTCGTCGAGCGCCTCGATGTTCCACGTCACCGGGCGGCCTGTCAGCGGGTGGGCCTGGTAGTCGCGGGTCATCAGCACGGCGGCATCGGCGGTCGGCGGGAACTCGAAGGAGAAGTTGCCGTCGGCGTCGATGTCGAGATCGGTGTCGCGCACGATCGCGACGATCCGGTCCGACCAGGCGCCCGGGGAGGGTTCGTTGTAGGCGGTCACCGAGAAGTACACGCTGTCACCCTTGTTGCCGCTGATGCGGTAGCGACGCTTCGGGTCGACCGGGCAGATGAAGTAGTACGCGTCGGTGTTGTCGCCGCCCCATCGGCGGTCGCGGCGGAATGGCGTGTTGACCGCGACGAATTGCGGGCGGCCGGGTTCGGGGAACAGGTAGGTGTCGAAGGCCACGCCCAGGGTTGACGCCAGCATCCGGTAGCCGTCGGCGATGTGGCGGTCGTCGGAGACCGCCCGGTCGCCCTCGAGGAAGTTGCGGTCGAGGTCGCCAAGGGTGGCCAGCAGCTCTTTCCACGCGGCGGTCGATTCGTGCGTCATGCGCTGATTCCTTTCAGGAGTAACGTGGTGGTGCGGTCGACCCAGGTGTCGTCGAGTTCGTTGGCGCGGGTGAGCAGGCCGATCAGCGTGATGCCCGCAATGGCTTCCGTGAGTTGGGAGGCGAGTTCGGCGGCGGTCACGTTGGCGCGGACCTCGCCGCGGGTCGCGGCCCGTTCCAGCAGTTCGGCGAGCCCGCCGCCGATGATGCCGCCGAACCGCTCCAGCAGCGCCGAATGCAGCGTCGGATCCGCCGCCATCTCGCCGACGAGTCCCGGAAGTGCGGCCCTGGCGGCCGGGGTCGTCAGGAAAACCATTGCGCGGCGCACCATTTCGTGCAGGTCTTCGGGCAGCGATCCGGTATCGGGCAGGTCCGTCGCGGCGCCGATCGGGAACACGGCCTCGTGCACGAGGTGCGCTTTGCTTGGCCAGCGCCGGTAGATCGACGGCTTGCTGGTGCCGGCTCGTTCGGCGATCGCGGAGACCAGCAGCCCGGGATAACCGGTTTCGGCGAGCAGCTCGACCGTGGCGCGCAGCACCGCGCCGTCGATGCGTGGGTCACGGGGTCTGCCAAAATCAACAACCATTACGAAACTCAGAGTAACATAAGTCGCGTGACCCAAGTTCACCTCGATGACCTGGCCGAACCGCGATTCAGCACCGACGCCCGGGCGATCCTCGACATGATGGCCGCGATGGCCCCCCAGTGCCCGCTGGACGCCGACGCGCTGCACACCCAGGCCAGTGCCGATACCGGCCTGAGCGATTTCGGCCCTGCCGACTACCGCGAGCGGTTCGACGTCTACCTCGGCGCGCTGCGCGAGATCGACGGCCTGCACGACGCCGGGGTGGTCAACTTCTATGGGCAACTGCTGCAGATCCTCAAGAATCGGCTGCTGCTGACCGACCTGCTGAGCCGGCACCCCGAGATCAACGATATCGAACTGCGCCCACCGGTGGTCATCGCCGGGCTACCCCGCACCGGAACCACACACCTGCACAACATGCTGGCCGTGCCGCCGACCTTCCGCACCATGCCGTACTGGGAAAGCAACGAGCCGTTCCCGATGCCGAATGAAGTTGGCGTACAACCGGATCCACGGCGCGCCCGGATGGACGTCGCGGTCGGGGTGATCAACATGGTGATGCCGCATTTCGCGCTCATGCACGAGATGACCACCGACCACGTCCACGAAGAAATCCAGCTGCTGGCCAACGACATGTCCACGATGCTGTTCGAGACGCTGGCCGAGGTGCCGCGGTGGCGCGACTACTACCGCGCCCACGATCAGACCCCGCACTACGAATACCTCGCCACCCAGCTCAAGGCGATGCAGTTCCTGCGCGGCGGCCGGCGCTGGTTGCTCAAATCGCCGCAGCATCTCGAGCAGGTGCCCGTCCTGGATCGGGTGTTTCCCGACAGCATCGTGGTGTTCACCCATCGCGACCCCCTGCCGGTGGCGCTGTCGATGATCGCGATGATCACCTACTCCGCCCGCATGCACCGCTCGCCGGTGCCGGTCGAGCAGATCGCGGCATCCTGGATCGACCGGCTCGACCAGATGCTCACCGCGCTGATCCGCGACCGCGACACCATCGGTCCGGACCGCTCCGTCGACATCCGCTTCGACGACTTCATGGCCGACGAAATCGCCGTCGCCCAACGGGTATACGCCCTGGCCGGCGAACCGTACACCGCCGAGGCGGCCACAGCGATCGGCGACTACCTGGCGGGACACCGGCGCGGCAGGTTGGGCAACGTCGAGACGTCGTGCGACATGTTCGGGCTGCGCGAGGACGACCTGCGCGAGCGCTTCGCGCCGTATGTGGAGCGATTTCTGGCCTAAGCCGCCGCCGGACGCTACGTTCTCCAATCATGGTCACTATGCCCACCCTCAATGGTGTGGAACACAGGTATGTCGAGCTGGGAAACGGCGTGACGATCCATGTGGCGGACGCCGGGCCGGCGAACGGGCCGGCAGTGATGCTGGTGCACGGGTTCCCGCAGAACTGGTGGGAGTGGCGCGAGCTGATCGGGCCACTTGCCGCCGACGGCTACCGGGTGCTGTGTCCGGACCTGCGTGGCGCGGGCTGGAGTTCGGCGCCACGCTCGAGCTACACCAAGGACGAGATGGCCGGCGACCTGGCCGGGGTGCTGGACCGGTTGGGTATCGCGACCGTCAAGCTGGTGGCTCACGACTGGGGCGGGCCGGTCGCGTTCATCATGATGTTGCGGCATCCGGCACGGGTAACCGGGTTTTTCGGGGTGAATACCGTTGCGCCGTGGGTTAAACGGGACCTGTCGGCGCTGCGCAATATCTGGCGGTTCTGGTATCAGATCCCGATCGCACTGCCGATCATCGGGCCGCGGGTGATCAGCGATCCCGACTCCCGGTTCCTGCGCCTGCTCGGGTCGTGGGTCGGCGGCGGCTTCACCCTGCCCGAGGATGAAACCCGCGTCTACATCGCGTGCATGCAACAGCCCGGCCACGCGGAGGCCGGCTCGCGGTGGTATCGCAGCTTCCAAACCAAGGAGATGCGCAAATGGATGCGCGGCGAGTACAACGACGCTCGCGTCCACGTCCCGGTCCGCTGGCTGACCGGCACCGAAGATCCGGTGATCACACCGGATCTCACCGACGGATATGCCGATCGCATCGACGATTTCCAGGTCGAACTCGTCGACGGCGTCGGCCATTGGATCGTCGACCAGCGACCGGATCTGGTCCTGGACCGGGTCCGCACCTTCCTCAACGAAAAGTGATGTACGTCAAGGGTTTTCGTCAACGCACTAGTCGACGCCGATAGTGACTTCGGTCGCTTTGATGAACACCGACGCCGGCTGCCCGACTTCGAGTCCGAGGTCGGTCGCGGCGTCCTTGGTGACCGACGACGTGACGACCTGATCGCCGCCGTCGAGCCGCACCTTCACGACGGCCATCACGGCGCCGAGTTCGACCTCGGTGATGGTGCCTCTGAGCTGACTTCGGGTAGAGAGCCGCATCGCAAAATCCTCCATGTCGGGGGTATCTGCGGTGAGCCTAGCCGCGCCGGGACGAGACCGGAATAGCTTGCGACACTTTCGGTTACGCCGATGAATGGGCCTAATGCCGAGGGCCGAGCAGAGCTACGGAAGCATCCACCGCGGGTTCCACGATTTCGCGGACCGGTTTACCGTCTTCGACCGCAAGTGCGGTCAGCTCCCGCAGCCCGCCCAACAGGATCACGGCCAACGGCGCCGTCAACGGCGGAAGTTCGGCGCGCCGGAACCCCGGGCTGGCGCTGAGGTCGATCAGCAGGCTGGTCAACAGTTGCAGCCCGCGGCGCTGGACCGGGCGGGCGGCCGCACCCAGCGAAGGCAATTCGCGGATCCAGCTCAACGTGATCGCCGGCCGCGCCTCGATGTATCCGACGTAGGCCTCGACCGCCTGCCGGATCTGCACATGCCAGTCGGCCTCGGGATCGACCGCGGCGACGATCCCGGCGCCCAGGTTTTCGATATCGACGGCCAGTAACTCGAGGAAACACTCCTCCTTGCCGGCGAAGTGGTCGTAGAAGGTGCGCTTGGACGTGCGTGCGTACCGGACGATGCCCGCGACGGTGCTGGCGCGATAGCCGCGCTCGGTGATCGAGGTGGCGAGGCCGTCGAGCAGGCGCTGGCGGAACGGATCGGGTGGAGCGGGCGCGTCGGCCGCAACCGTGTCGGCGGCCGTCGCAGTGGGTGTCACGCGGGCATCCTCCGGTGGGTGCGGGACCTTGTGAGGTCTGGTACTTCAGAGTACCGTACTCAGAACACGCTGCGGTACATCGCCGTACCACCCCGCTGCCGGGGCAGATGCTGGGAGAGGCCATCGTCATGAGCCAACAAGTCGTCGCCGCGCCGTCCGCGGTCAACCTGCCTCCCGCGGCCCGAATTCCCAAGTTGTTGCAGGGTGTCGGATTCGCGTTGTCGCGGCGCTCGATGATGCGGCGACTGTCGCGCCGCCACGGCAGCGTCTTCGCGCTGCGGCTCCCGATGTGGGGGCCCGTCATCGTGGTCACCGACCCGGAGCTGGCCAAGCAGATCTTCACCACCAGCCCCGACGAGCTCGGCAACATTCAGCCCAATCTCGGCAGATTGTTCGGCTACGGCTCGGTATTCGCGCTCGAGGGCGACGAACACCGCCGCAGGCGGCGTCTGTTGGCGCCGCCGTTTCACGGCAAGAGCATGAAGAACTACGAGAGCATCATCGAAGAAGAGACACTGCGTGAGATCGCCGGCTGGCCGCGGGGCGAGTCTTTCGCGACGCTGCCGCCGATGATGCACATCACGCTGAACGCCATACTGCGCGCGGTCTTCGGGGCCGACGGCGCCGAACTCGACGAGCTGCGCCGCCTCATTCCGCCGTGGGTCACCCTGGGCTCGCGGCTGGCGGCGCTGCCCAAGCCGGAACGGAATTACGGTCGGTTCAGCCCGTGGCACCGCCTCGACACGTGGAGGCGCCAGTACGACACGGTGATCGACACGTTGATCGCCGCCGAGCGGGCGGACCCGAACTTCGCCGAGCGGACCGACGTGCTCGCCCTACTGCTGCGCAGCACCTACGAAGACGGTTCAACCATGTCGTGCAACGACATTGGTGACGAGCTGCTCACCCTGCTGGCCGCGGGCCACGAAACCACCGCGTCCACGCTGGCGTGGGCGTTCGAGCGGATCAGCCGGCACCCCGACGTGCTGGCTGCGCTAGTCGAAGAGGCCGACGGTGAAGGCGGCAACGAGCTGCGCCAGGCGACGATCCTGGAGGTGCAGCGGGCAAGGACGGTGATCGACTTCGCCGGTCGCCACGTCTACCCGGAGAGCTTTCAACTCGGCCAGTGGCGGATTCCGCGCGGCTACTCGATCATCGTCGGCATCGCGCAACTACACGACAACCCCCAGCTGTTCCCCGACCCGGGGCGCTTCGACCCGCAGCGCTTCATCGGAACCAAGCCGTCGGCGCTGTCCTGGGTGCCGTTCGGTGGTGGCACCCGTCGGTGTGTCGGCGCGGCATTCGCCAACATGGAGATGGACGTGGTGCTTCGAACGGTGTTGCGCCACTGCGCTATTGAGACCACAGACGCCCCCGGCGAGCACTGGCACTGCCGCGGGGTCGCGTTCACTCCCAAGGACGGCGGCCGGATTGTGGTGCGCCCGCGCTGAACTCGCCGTGTTCGGCGACCCTGGTTACTGATCGGCCGTGGCGCGGCGCGGCAGCTTCCAGCCGGGGCGAATGTAGTGGCAGGTATACCCGCTGGGATAGTGCTGCAGGTAGTCCTGGTGCTCGGGCTCGGCTTCCCAGAAGTCGCCGGCGGGGCTGACCTCGGTCACCACCTTGCCGGGCCACAGCCCGGAGGCCTCGACGTCGGCGATGGTCTCCACGGCGGTCCGCTTCTGGTCCTCGTCGAGATAGAAGATCGCCGACCGGTAACTCATCCCGCGGTCGTTGCCCTGCCGGTCTTTCGTTGTCGGATCGTGGATCTGGAAGAAGAACTCCAGGATGGTGCGGTAGTCGGTAACCGCCGGGTCGTAGACGATCTCGATGCCTTCGGCGTGCGTGCCGTGGTTGCGATAGGTCGCATTGGGGACGTCACCGCCGGTGTAACCGACGCGGGTCGAGACCACGCCCGGCTGCTTGCGGATCAGCTCCTGCATCCCCCAGAAGCAGCCGCCAGCGAGAATCGCTTTCTGGTTGGGCATCGTTCGTCCTCCATTGCCGGCCAGCACTCGGGCAAGAACAAACCCCAGGCTACACTCCGCCGATGAGCTGCAACGGGGCCGCGAGACCATGACCACGCCGAAATTCTCGCGCAGCGAACTGGCCGCCGCATTCGAGAAATTCGAGGCGACCGTCGATGACGCGGCGCGGTCGCAGGACTGGGACGCCTGGGTCCGGCATTACACCCCCGACGTCGAATACATCGAACACGCGGCGGGCACCATGCACGGCCGCGACGAGGTCCGCGAGTGGATCGGCCGGACGATGGGCAGCTTTCCGGGCAGCCACATGGTGGCGTTCCCGTCGCTGTGGTCGGTGATCGACGAGACAGGCGGGCGCATCATCATGGAACTCGACAACCCGATGAAAGACCCGGGGGACGGCAGCGTCATCACCGCGACCAACATCTCGATCATCACCTACGCCGGTGACGGCCTGTGGCGTCGTCAGGAAGACATCTACAACCCGCTCCGCTTCCTGCGGGCCGCGATGAAGTGGTGCCGCAAGGCGCAAGCGCTGGGGACGCTCGACGACGACGCGGCGCGCTGGATGCGGGAGAACGGCGGCGGTCAAGGGTGAGCGAAGGGGAACGGGTGCCCACGAAACCGAAGCTGGTCATCGGCGCCAACGGCTTTCTGGGTTCGCACGTCACCCGACAGCTCGCCGACGGCGGCGCGCACGTCCGGGCCATGGTGCGGCCGAACGCGAACACACGCGGCATCGACGACCTCGCGCTGACCCGGTTTCACGGCGACGTCTTCGATACCGCGGCGCTGCGCGAGGCGATGGACGGTGTCGACGAGATCTATTACTGCGTCGTCGACACCCGCGCCTGGCTGCGCGACACCTCGCCGCTGTTTCGCACCAACGTCGAAGGGCTGCGCAACGTTCTCGATGTCGCCGTCGGCCAGACCGGCCTGCGCCGGTTCGTCTTCACCAGCACCTACGCCACCGTCGGGCGCCGCCCCGGGCACGTCGCGACCGAGGAGGACATCGTCGGCACCCGCGGTTTGTCGGACTACGTCAAATCCCGGGTTCAGGCCGAAAACCTGGTGATGCGGTATGTGGCCGAGGCCGGGCTGCCCGCGGTGGCGATGTGCGTGTCGACGACTTACGGCGCCGGCGACTGGGGCCGCACCCCGCACGGTGCGTTCATCGCAGGCGCGGTCTTCGGCAAACTGCCCTTCACGATGGAGGGCATCGCGCTCGAGGTCGTCGGTGTCACCGATGCCGCCCGGGCGATGATGCTCGCCGCCGAACGCGGCCGCATCGGCGAGCGGTACCTGATCTCCGAGCGGATGATCGCGCTGAAAGAGGTGGTCCGGATCGCCGCCGACGAGGCCGGTGTGCCTGCGCCGCGGCGGTCCATTTCCGTCCCGACGCTGTATGCGCTTGGCGCGCTGGGCAACCTGCGGGCCCGCCTGACCGGCAAGGACGCCGAACTCAGCCTGGCGTCGGTGCGGATGATGCGTGCCGAAGCGCCCGTCGATCACAGCAAGGCCGAGCGCGACTTGGGTTGGCAGCCACGCCCGGTCGAGGAATCCATCCGCGAGGCGGCCCGGTTCTGGGCCGCACTGAAGAGCGCTCAGGCCGGCCGGAATGAGCCCCGGGACAGCGGGGCCGCGAGAGCCGAATAGGCTTCGATCGCGTGGAACGCCTCCAGCTCGACCTTCACGGACCGCCGCAGACCATGCTCGCGACCTTGTATGCCAAAGCCCTGGACGCGGACTTGCCCAAGCCGATCCTGGGCGATCGCTACGCCAGGGACATCGTCGGGCGCATCGACTACGACTGGTCGAAAACAACTATCACGCCCCGGAATTCGACGTCCGTGACCACCCGCACGGCGCACTTCGACAGCTGGGTTCGTCAATTCCTCGCCGCCCATCCGAGCGCCACCGTTCTGCATGTGGGCTGCGGGCTGGACGGCCGCTACTTCCGGTTGCGGCCGGGCCCGCAAGTCCAGTGGTACGACGTCGACTACCCCGACGTCGCCGGACTGTGCACCCAGCTCTACCCCGCGACGGAAAACCGCCGCGTGATCGCGGCATCGGTGACCGACCCGGCCTGGATCGCCCAGATACCCGACGACCGGCCCACTCTGATGATCGCCGAGGGACTGACCATGTACCTCGACCAGCCGCAGGGCATCGCGATGCTGCGGCGGATCGTCGACCGCTTCGAGTCCGGCGAGCTCCAGTTCGACGCCTTCAACCGGCTGGCGATCAAGACGCAGTGGATCAACGCGGTGGTGCGTCGCTCCGGGTCGAAGCTGGGGTGGGGTGTCGACCGGCCCGCCGATATCCTTGACGCCGTGCCCGGCACCCGTCTGCTGTCCTGGCAGCGGTGGTTCGAATCGGACACCTTCGCGTTGGTGCCGCCGGTGTATCGAGTGCTCGGCAAGACCATGGCGCTGGTGCCCGCCGTGGCGAACATGGCCCAGTATCACCGCTACGCATTCGGCCCGGCCTGATCGGGAAGTGTCGGACGCACGCCGCTGTTGCATCCGTTGTCCGCGTCAAAGGAGGAACGACCATGGCCCACCCGGAAATCAAAGAGCCCAGCGCCGGGCACCCGATCACCATCGAGCCGACCAAAGGGCGGGTGCAGGTGCGCGTTAAGGGCGAACTCGTCGCCGACACCACCGCGGCGCTGGAACTACGCGAAGCCAGTTTGCCTGCGGTGCAATACATTCCGATCGCTGACGTGGTACAGGACCGGCTCACCCGCACAGGTACCAGCACGCACTGCCCCTTCAAGGGCGACGCGAGCTACTACAGCGTGACCACCTCGGCCGGTGACACGGTCGACGATGTGATCTGGACCTACGAGCAGCCGTATCCGGCGGTCGCGTCGATTGCCGGGCACGTGGCGTTCTACCCCGACAAGGCCGACATCAGCGTCTCGGCTCAGTAGGGGATCCACCCGGGAAGCGCGGTCGCGACCGCGCGGGTGTCGCTGTAGAGGCGCATCGAGACGATCAGCCCGTCGCGGGTGTCGAAGATGCACACGAACGGGCTGTCGTACTGCGCGCCGGCGCGGGTGGTGCCGGTGGCGTGCGCCTCGACAACCACGGTGTCGCCCTCGTTGACGCAGCGGACCAGATCGATGGTCAGCTCCAGCTCTTGCTTGCGTCGCTCGATCGCCCGGCGGAACACGTGCTTGTCGCAGGGGGTCCGCGTGTAGAGCGTCCAATAGGTGAAGTCGTCGCTGAGCAGGCCAAAGCCCTCGTCCAGATCGCCGCCGTCGCTCGTGCTCTGCAGGAACATCCAGGCCAGTTCGCCCTGCGGGTCATCGAACGGCGTCATCACAACGCAATATTGACTGGGACGCAGTTCACGGTCAATGAGAGCGATCGGAGAGTCATCGGGTGGAGTGCACGCGCACGGTCGTGTTCCCCGGAGCCGTCAGCTTCGGCCACACCCTGGCGCCCCTCCGCCGCGGCCTCGGGGATCCGTGCTTCCGGACTCCCGGCGACGGCTCCGTCTGGCGCACCAGCCTGCTGCCCAGCGGGCCGGTCACCGCCAGGATCAGCCGCGCCGCGGCCAATGCCGCACACTGCGTGGCGTGGGGCGCCGGCGCGCAGGAGTTCGTCGACACGTTGCCCGCCCTGCTGGGTCTCGAGGACGACGACTCGGACTTCGTCCCGCGGCATCCGACGGTTGTGGCCGCCTACCAACGGGTTCCGCACCTGCGCCTGGGCCGCACCGGGCTGGTGCTCGAGGCCCTGATCCCGGCGATCATCGAGCAGCGGGTGCCCGGCGCCGACGCGTTTCGCGCCTGGCGGTTGCTGGTGTCGAAGTACGGGTCGCCGGCACCGGGGCCGGCGCCGGACGGGATGCGGGTCTTGCCGTCGGCGCAGGCATGGCGCCACATCCCGTCGTGGGAGTTTCATCGCGCCAACGTCGACCCGAGGCGGGCGCAGACCGTGGTGACCTGCGCGCGGCGGGCCGCTTCCGTTCAGCGGCTGGTGTCACAATCGCCGGCGCAGGCGCGCGAGGCGCTGATGTCGCTGCCGGGCGTGGGGGAATGGACCGCCGCCGAGACGGCGCAACGCGCCTTCGGCGACGCCGACGCACTGTCGGTGGGCGATTACCACATCCCCAAAATGATCGGCTGGACTCTGCTGGGCCGGCCCGTCGACGACGCGGGCATGCTCGAGGTGCTCGAGCCGATGCGACCCCACCGCCAGCGGGTGGTCCGGCTGCTCGAAGCCAGCGGGCTGGCCTACGAGCCCCGCCGCGGGCCGCGGCTGCCGGTGCAGCAAATCCACTCGCTGTGATCGTCACGTTTTTCAGCTCGGCCATCGGGTATCCAACCGCGTAACGAGCTCTGTGTGAAAGCGATGGGAAGGAAGCCAGGAAACAAGCGATGACTCAGTTCACCATTCCGGGATTGACCGACAAGCAGGCAGCGCGGCTCACCGAACTGCTCCAAAAGCAACTGAGCACCTACAACGATCTGCATCTGACGCTGAAGCATATTCACTGGAATGTGGTCGGCCCGAACTTCATCGGCGTGCACGAGATGATCGACCCGCAAGTCGACGCGGTTCGCGGGTTCGCCGACGACATCGCCGAACGTATTGCGGCCCTTGGTGCTTCGCCGCAGGGGACGCCCGGCGCCATCATCAAGGACCGTTCGTGGGACGACTACTCGGTCGGCCGCGACACGGTGCAGGCGCATCTGGCCGCGCTCGACCTCGTCTATACCGGCGTCATCGAGGACATCCGCCAATACATCGACGAGACAGACGAACTCGACCAGGTGACCCAGGACCTGCTGATCGGCCAGGCGGGGCCGTTGGAAAAGTTCCAGTGGTTCGTCCGGGCGCATCTGGAGAGCGCCGGTGGCAAGCTGGCGCACCAGGGCAAGAGCACTGAGAAGGCCGCCGCCCGCAGCGCGCGTGGCAAATCCTGACGCCGCGCCTCACCGAGACGACTGCGACTCGGAACCTCGAAAACCGTTGCCGGGCGCCAGCACATTGATCCGGTCGCCTGCCGCAAGTCGGACGCCCGGATGGGCGTCGACCAGTCGCCGCTGGTGCACGACCGATACCGGGAGGTGACCCGTCGGCCAGTCCAGGTCGTCGAGGTTGCGGCCGACCGCGGCCGAGTCCGACTCCAGCGTGTGCTCGATGATGCAGTATCCGGTGAGCTGGCTGTGCGGATCGTGTTCGGTGTCGGGAGTTCGGGATTGGGCCGATTCGGCGGGCGGACCGCCGGCGGAGACGTCCGGCTGGGCGTCGGTGAGGTAGGTGCCGACGGCGCGCAGCACGTTCTGGTTGGTCAGCCAGCCCTGCACCTGCTTGGCGTCGGTGTCGATCACCGGCAGGCCGTCTCGGCCGTAGAGGATCAGTTGCCGCAGGGCTTGGGCCAGGCTGTCGTTGGCGAACAGCGCCTGCGGGTGCCGAATCCGGGTCACGGGTCCGAGCAGGGCCGTGCGGTCGTCGGCTGCGCCGTCGACCGGGCGACTCATGTTGACCGGGGCCGCGAACGGATGCATGGCGTCGGCGACCGTGAGGTCGGCAAATCCGTGCATCGGGGTGGGCCGGTCGATGTCGATGCCCCGGCGTAGCAGCTTGGCCGTGTAGATGGTGCCGTAGGAGAGCGCCCGGGACACCGTGGTGCCGACGGCGACGGCCAGCATGACGGGCAGGGTCAGGCTGAAGTCGCCGGTCATCTCGACCGTGCTGGCCAACGCCGTGAGCGGCGCCCGGGCGGCCGAGGCGAACACCGCCCCCATGCCGACGATGGCATACAACGCCGGATGCCCGACCGCCGTGCCGATGAGGTGTTGCATGGCCAGGCCGAAGGCCATCCCCGACGTGGCTCCCACGAACAGCGACGGCGCGAACACGCCGCCCGAGCCGCCGATGCCGATGCTCAAGGCGCAGGCCAGCATCTTGCCCGCGGCAAGGATCACCAGGAACCACAGCGCGTAGTGGCCGGCGAAGGCGGCGTACATGACGGGATAGCCGACCCCGTACAGCTGGGGCACGGCGAGCAGCAACAGGCCGAGCACGATTCCGCCGACGGCCGGCCGCGCCCAGTCCGGCCGGCCTCCCCACAACCGGTCGCACAGATCCTCGGTCTTGTAGAGGACGTTCTTGAAGGCGATCCCGACCACCCCGGCGATCGCGGCGAGAAGCGCCACCAACAGATAGTTGGCGATGTGATCGAGTTCGATGCCCTGCGGAAGCTGGGTGAGGAAGGGATCGGAGCCGAAGAACACCCGGGCGATCACGTCGGCAACCATCGCCGACAGCATGATGGTGAAGATACCTTCGACGGACAGTTCGCGCAGGATCAGCTCGACGGCGAAAAACACCCCGGTGATCGGAGCGTTGAACGTTGCCGAGATGCCGCCGGCCGCCCCGCAGGCCACCAGCAGCCGCAGCCGGTTCTCCGGCATCCGCACCCATTGACCCAGGCCTGAGGCCAGCGCCGCGCCGATCTGCACGATCGGCCCCTCCCGACCGACCGAGCCGCCGGTGCCGATGCAGATCGCCGACGCCAGCGCCTTCACGACCGTCACCTGGGGCCGGATCCGGCCGCCGTTCTCCGCGACCGCGATCATCACTTCGGGCACGCCGTGGCCGCGTGCCTCGCGCGCGAACCGGCTGATCAGCGGCCCGTAAAGCAGCCCACCGATGACGGGTATGACGACATAGAATCCGACGCCCAGCCAACGCAGGTGATCGCTGGCCACCCAGCCCTGCTGGCCGAACTCGTCGTGTCCGGTTGCCAGCCAGGTGAAGCCGAAGACCAGGTATCGGAACGCAGCGGCGCCCAGCCCGGCGCCGATCCCCACCGTGATTGCCAGGAAAAACAACCCGAGGCGGTTCCCGCGCGTCCAGCTGGCGGCCCGTCCGAGGGCGTCGGACAACCCGCTGCGCCGAGCCGGATCGGCCACCAGCGCGTTCTGTTCCATCCCCGTCACCCCTCTCGAGCGGCCTTCCCGCGTCCTCGTCCGTCGTCATTTCGCGGCCGCGCCGAACATTTACCTCAGCAAATATTGCCCTATCAAAGGATGGCCCGCGCGGCGGGCCGTGACAGTCAGGCCGGCCGGACGCGTCTGTGGAGTGTCGGGGAATAAGTGGACTACAGTCCGGTTATATCGGACATCCGCGCTATGAGGAGGCGAAATGCCCGCAGTCACGGCTAACACGCTGGTGTTGCCACGAGTCAACGGTCCCGGCCCCGCCGACACCGAGCGGCCGGTCCGATCCATCACCACCGGCCCTCGCGGTTATGAGGGCGAGGGTTTTCCGGTCGTGCGCGCTTTCGCGGGGGTCAGCACGGGCGCGCTCGACCCCTTCGTGCACATGGACCAGATGGGCGAGGTCGACTACTCCCCCGGGGAGCCGCGGGGCACCGACTGGCACCCGCACCGCGGCTTCGAGACCGTGACCTACATGCTCGACGGGAAGTTCGCGCACCAGGACTCCCACGGCGGCGGCGGCCTGATCGCCGACGGCGCGACGCAGTGGATGACGGCCGGCTCGGGCATCCTGCACATCGAGACGCCCCCGGCCGAGCTGGTCGAGAGCGGCGGCCTCTTCCACGGCGTCCAGCTCTGGGTGAACCTGCCGAAGAAAGACAAGTTCGCACCCCCGCGGTATCAGTCCATCGAAGGCGGCGACGCCGCCTTGGCGGCGTCGCAGGACGGCGGAGCGCTGATCCGCATCATCGCCGGCGAGATCGGCGGCCACCGCGGCCCCGGTGTCACCCACACGCCGATCACCCTGGCGCACGCGACGATCGAGAACGGCGCCCGGCTCAACATTCCATGGCGACGCGACTTCAACGCGCTGGTCTATGTGCTGTCCGGCAGCGGTTACGTCGGCCCGGTCGCCCATCCGATCCACCAGGGACAGCTCGCGGTGCTGGGGCCGGGCGACCGGATCACCGTGGGAGCGCGGCAGATCCCGGATTCGGGCCGGACGCCCGTTCGCGCGGCCATCGATGTGCTGATCCTGGGTGGGCGGCCGATTAGGGAGCCCGTATTCCACTACGGCCCTTTCGTGATGAACACCCGCGCGGAATTGATCGAGGCACTCGAGGACTATCAAGCCGGAAAATTTGGCAGCATTCCGCCGAATGCGCTTATGCCGCACCGGGGCGATGGCACACTTTAGCGATGCAGCCAAGGGGGAATCGCCGGCCCGGGCGTCCCCCTGCCGCGAAGGCGGATGAGACGCGGCAGCGAATCATCCAAGCTGCCCGTTTGGTATTCAGCGAACGCGGCTACGACGGCGCGACGTTCCAGGCGATCGCGGCCCGCGCGGACCTGACCCGGCCCGCGATCAACCATTATTTCTCGAGCAAACGGGCGCTGTATCGCCAAGTTATGGACGACACAAACGAATTCGTGATTGGGGCGGGTATCAAACAAGCCGAACGCGAGACGACCCTGGCGGCTCAGTTGACGGCATTCATCTCCGAAGCGACGCGGGCCAATTCGAAGAATCCCGCCGGATCCGCGTTTCTCATCAGCGGCGTGCTCGAATCGCAACGGCACCCGGATCTGACCGGAACAGACAACGAATCCGTGCGGATGAGCCGGGAATTTCTGCTGCGGGTCATCAAGGCGGCGATCGAGCGCGGCGAGATCGTCGCTGACGTCGACGCGACGGTGTTGGCGGAGGCGCTGCTGGTTCTCGTGTGCGGGGTGGGGGTGTATGCGGGCTACGTCGAGAGCCCGGAGAATCTGCTGGCGCTCACGGGAGTGATGCGCGGGCTACTGGAAGGCGCGTTCCAGCGGCAAGGTGCGTAGCCACAGGTTGTGCGCAGTGAAGTTGCCCACAAAGCGTATAGGCTAACTAACTTATTCCGGTAGTATGGCCGGGATATGACTGATCTGGATGCCTCGCCGCCGCCCTCCGTACGCTCTGACGGCGACAGCTGGAACATCACCGAACTCGTCGGCGCGACCGCGCTGGGCGTCGCCGCGTCGCGCGCGGCGGAAACCGCCGGACCCGATCCGCTGATCCGCGACGAGTTCGCGCGGCTGCTGGTGTCCTCCGCCGGCCCCGCCTGGGCGCGGCTGGCCGACCCGCAACTCGCCTGGCTCGACGGTGATGAGCACGGGCAGCGCTCCCACCGGTGCGGCATCGACTACCAGGCGGTGCGCACCCACTTCTTCGACGAGTACTTCGACAACGCCGTCGGCGCCGGGATCCAGCAGGTGGTAATCCTGGCCGCCGGGCTCGACTCCCGGGCATTCCGGCTGGACTGGCCGGCCGGCACCACCGTCTACGAGATCGACCAGCCCCAGGTGCTGGAGTACAAGACCGGCATCCTGCGGCAGCACGGCGCCGTGCCGTCCGCCATCCGGCATCCGGTGCCGGTGGACCTGCGCGACGATTGGCCCGCCGCCCTGAGCGCCGCGGGGTTCGACCGCGCCCGGCCCACCGCCTGGCTGGCCGAGGGGCTGCTGCCATACCTGCCCAGCGACGCGCAAGACCGGCTCTTCGAGATGGTCACCGACCACAGCGCCCCGGACAGCCGGATCGCGATCGAGATGTTCGGCCTGAACTCCCGGAGCAACTCGCAGCGCTGGCTGCGGATGCGCGACAGGCTCGGTTTGGACGTCAATGTCCAGGCGCTGACCTACCACGAGCCCGATCGTTCCGACGCCGCCGCCTGGCTGGCCGGCCACGGCTGGGACGTGCACAGCGTGAGCAACCGCGACGAGATGGCCCGGCTGGGCCGTCCGGTACCCGACGACCTGAGCGACGAGGCGGTCCGCAGCACCCTGCTGCGGGCGCGTCTCGGCACGCCCACCGCCTGACCACGGATCGACCCGAGGAGCACCCGCCATGAGTTCACTGCGCACCCACGACGACAGCTGGGACATCAAGAGCAGCGTCGGCACGACGGCGGTGATGGTGGCCGCGGCGCGCGCCGTCGAGACCGAACGTCCCGACGCACTCATCCGCGACCCCTACGCCAAGCTCCTGGTCACCAACTCCGGTGCGGGCGTGCTGTGGGAGGCCATGCTCGACCCGGAGATCGCGGCCAAGGTCGAGGCGCTGGACGAAGAGTCCGCGGCGCACCTGCACCACATGCGCGGTTACCAGGCGGTGCGGACGCACTTCTTCGACACCTTCTTCGCCGACGCCGTCGCCGCCGGGATCCGCCAGATCGTGATCCTGGCGTCGGGGCTGGACTCGCGGGCGTACCGGTTGGACTGGCCGGCCGGCACCACGGTCTACGAGCTCGACCAGCCCGAGGTGCTGGCCTACAAGTCGACCACGCTGGCCGAAAATGGGGTGACGCCCTCGGCCGATCGCCGCGAAGTCGCCATCGACCTGCGGCAGGACTGGCCCGCCGCGCTGCGCGCTGCGGGTTTCGATTCCACCCAGCGCACCGCGTGGCTGGCCGAGGGCCTGCTGATGTATCTGCCGGCCGAGGCCCAGGACCGGTTGTTCACCCTGGTCGGCGAGCTGAGCCCGGCCGGAAGCCGCGTCTCGGCGGAAACCGCACCCAATCACGCGGACGAGCGGCGCCAGCAGATGCGTGAACGGTTCAAGAAGGTGGCCGACGAGATCGGCATGGAGCAGACCCTCGACGTCGGGGAGCTGATGTACCGCGACGAGCACCGCGCCGACGTCACCGAATGGCTCAACGAGCACGGCTGGCGCGCGACGGCCGAGCACTCGACGGCCGCGATGCGCCGGCAGGGCCGCTGGATCGAGAACGTCACGCTGGCCGACGACAAGGACGCATTCTCCGACTTCGTGGTCGCCGAGCGCGTGTAAGGGCGCCCATCGCCTCGTGACGGTCCCGTCGGTGCGGTTACCGGGAATTCGCCCGGCCGTCGGGAACAATGGTCACTCATCATGGGCAGCAATGGATCCGGTCAATCGCACCGATGGGTAGTGCTGAAGGGCCGGCTGATATTCAGCGTCGCGTCGGCTCTCGTCATGGCCGTCACCGGTGTCGGCTGGACGGGGTACCACACGGCGCTGGGCAAGATCATCATTTCGCACGCGCTGCCGAATGCGGCGACGACGCTGGACGGAAACCAGAACATCCTGCTGATAGGGCTGGACAGCCGGCTGGACCAGAACGGCAAGCCGCTGCCCCAGGACATCTACGAGGCGCTGCATGCCGGGGACGAAAGCTCGGGCGGCTACAACGCCAATGTCCTTATCGTGGTGCATATTTCGGACGGCGACGGCCCTGTGACCGCGATATCGATTCCCCGCGATGACTACGCGGAGTTGCCGGGCTGCCCAGGATCGGTATGCGCCGGCAAGATCAAGCAGGCATACGGGTTGGCCTATGAGCAGTCGCTGAATTCGCAGGCGGCCGCGAACTCGGACGGGGCGGGCGCCAACGACCTGACGGCGCGCGAGCAGACCGCCCGCGAGGCCGGCCGGAAGGCCGAAATCAACGCCGTCAAGGACTTTCTGGGCATCTCGATCGACCACTTCGTCGAGGTCACGCTGGGGGCGTTCTTCCAGATAGCCAAGGCCGTCGAGCCGATCACGGTGTGCCTCAACGCCGATACGCGGGACAGCTACTCGGGCGCCGACTTCCGCCAAGGGGTGCAGCGCATCGACGCCGCGGACGCGATGGCCTTCGTGCGGCAGCGGCGCGACGAAAACGACGGCTCCTTCACCGATTTCGACCGCACCCGGCGACAGCAGGCCTTCCTGGTGTCGTTGGTCAGCGCGGCGCGCAGCGGCGGCGCGCTGTCCAGCGTGAGCGGGCTGCGCAAGCTGCTGCAGGTCGCCCGCGACAACGTCGCCGTCGACGACGGGCTGGACATCATGGAATTCGCGTCGCGGGCCTCGCAGCTGAGTGAGCGCCACCTGTCGCTGTACACCCTGCCGATCGCCGGCTTCGGCAAAGACGCCAACGGATCAGACATCAACCAGGTCGACCTGCCGACCATCCGCCGCATCGTCAACGAGCGCTTCATGTCGGACACCCCTGCTGCGCCCGCGGCCGCGGCGCCGGCGACCCAACCGGCGCCGCCGTTGACCGGCCCCGTCATCCTCGACGTGGTGAACGCCGCCTCGCGGGACGGGCTGGCGGGAGCAATCGAGGAGGCGTTCGCCGGCCGCGGCTTCACCCGCGGCAGCGCCACCACCGCGCCGGTCCCGGCCGACGACAGCGTCGTCGAATACGGCCCGGGCGCCGATCAGGGCGCGCGGTACCTGGCTGAGCAGTTGCACGTGCCGGCGACGGCGAACGACACCGTGGCCGCCGGTACGGTGCGGCTGACCGTGGGAACTCAGTTTCCCGCGGGCGACTACCTGGCCCACCCCGGCGCGACGACCGACGCGTCCGGGTCCGGTGAGGTGAGCGCGGTGCCGGCCACCGGCGTCGGCGACCGCGCCCCGGCCCCGACCGACCTCAGCCAGATGACCGCGGCGACCGTCCCCTGCGTGAAGTAACCGTGCGGGGCGCCGGGTCCTGCGCCGATCCGTCCCGTCGCGGCAGGGCTGTGGCCGCATCCTTCCTTCCTGCTCTCCCAACCGGATGGTTAGTATCGCGGTTATCACCGATGAGCGGCCGCCGCGCGGCGGGACTCTGCTCGGGAAGGACAATGATGACCACCGAATCGGTTGCACCTAGGACATCGGACTCCAGGAACGGCGCTGCACCGGCCGATGTGGCAGGCACGGTTGCCCGGCTTCGTCAGACCTTCGCCACCGGACGGACGCGCGACATCGAATGGCGCAAGCGGCAGTTGCTGCAGCTGGCGAAGCTGATGGAGGAGAACGAGGGCGCCATCGCGGCCGCGCTGTCCGAAGACCTGGACCGCAGTCCCTTCGAAGCCTTCATCGCCGACATCGCCACCACCGCCGGCGAGGCGAAGTTCGCGGCCAAGAAGGTTCGTAAGTGGGCGAAGCGTCGCTACCAGCTGCTCGAGATGCCCCAGCTGCCGGGGCGCGGCTGGATTGAGTACGAGCCCTACGGCACGGTGCTGATCATCGGTGCGTGGAACTACCCGTTCTACCTGACGCTGGGTCCGGCGGTCGGCGCGATCGCGGCCGGAAACACGGTCATTCTCAAGCCTTCGGAGATCGCCGCGGCGTCCGCACACCTGATGGCCGAGCTGGTGCCGCGCTACCTGGACAACGACGCGATCGCGGTGATCGAGGGCGACGGCGCGACCAGCCAGGAGCTCATCGCGCAGGGCCTGGACCGCCTGCTGTTCACCGGCGGCACCGAGATCGGCCGCAAGGTCTACGAGGGCGCGGCGCCCCACCTGACCCCTTGCACGCTGGAGCTCGGCGGGAAGAGCCCGGTGATCGTGGCGGCCGACGCCGACGTGGAAGTCGCCGCCAAGCGCATCGCCTGGATGAAACTGCTGAACGCCGGCCAGACGTGTGTCGCGCCCGATTATGTGTTGGCGGACGCCGGCATTCGCGACGAGCTGGTGAGTAAGATCGGCGCCGCCGTCACGAAGTTCACCGCGGACAAGCCCGACGGCATGCGGATCGTCAACCAGCGGCAGTTCGACCGGATCAGCGGCTACCTGGCCGGCGGGGACGGCAAAGTTGTCGTCGGCGGCAAGTGTGACGCGTCGAGCCTGCGCATCCAGCCCGCCGTGGTGGTGGACCCCGACCCGGACGGGCCGCTGATGCAGAACGAGATCTTCGGGCCGGTGCTTCCGATCATCACCGTCCAATCTCTGGACGACGCAATACGTTTCGTCAACGCGCGGCCCAAGCCGCTGTCGGCGTATCTGTTCACCAAGACGCGCGAGACCCGCGAGCGGGTGATCAAAGAGGTGCCCGCCGGCGGCATGCTGGTCAACCACCTCGCCTTCCAGGTGTCGACGGCCAAGCTGCCCTTCGGTGGCGTCGGCGCGTCGGGCATGGGTGCCTACCACGGCAAGTTCGGCTTCGACGAGTTCAGCCACCGCAAGTCGGTGCTGACCAAACCGACCCGGCCCGACCTGTCGAGCTTCATCTACCCGCCCTACACCGAGCGCGCCATGAAAATGGCCCGCCGGATGTTCTGACATTTGGCTTAACGAAAGCCATTGCCTAACCACGTTTTTCACAGCAGAGAGGAACCCCATGCCCGGAGTGCAGGATCGCATCATCATCGTCACCGGAGCCGGTGGAGGACTGGGCCGTGATTACGCCCTGACCCTCGCCAGAGAGGGCGCCAGCGTCGTCGTCAACGACCTCGGTGGATCCCGGGACGGCACCGGCGCCGGCCACAACATGGCCGACGAGGTGGTCAAGGAGATCAAGGACGCCGGCGGCAGGGCGGTCGCCAACTACGACAGTGTCGCCGAATCCGAGGGCGCCGAGAACATCATCAAAACCGCGCTCGACGAATTCGGCGCCGTGCACGGTGTGGTCAGCAACGCCGGCATCCTGCGCGACGGCACCTTCCACAAGATGACCTCCGAGAACTGGGACGCCGTGCTCAAGGTGCACCTCTACGGTGGCTACAACGTCATCCGCGCCGCATGGCCGCACTTTCGTGAGCAGAGCTACGGCCGGGTGGTCGTCGCCACCTCCACCAGCGGGCTGTTCGGCAACTTCGGCCAAACCAACTACGGCGCAGCCAAACTCGGCCTGGTCGGATTGATCAACAGCCTGGCGCTCGAGGGTGCCAAGTACAACATCCACGCCAACGCGGTCGCCCCGATTGCGGCGACCCGGATGACCGAGGACATCCTGCCCAAGGAAGTGCTCGAGAAGCTGACGCCCGAGTATGTCGCCCCGGTGGTGGCCTACCTGTGCACCGAGGAAAACCCCAACAACGCTTCGGTTTTCGTGGTGGGTGGCGGCAAGGTGCAGCGCGTCGCCCTGTTCCAGAACAAGGGCGTCAACTACGACAAGCCGCCGACGGTGGAGGACATCGCGTCGCAGTGGGGCGAGATCACCGACCTGTCCGCGGCGAAGCAGGCCGATTTCAAGCTGGGATAAATCCGGCCCGGTCAGCCCAGCAGTTCGTTGCGCAGGCGGTCTACGTCCGCCTGCGTGACGCCTGCGTCCCGTAGGTAGGAGTCCAGCGACCCGAATTGTTCGTCGATGGTGTGGCGCGCGGCGTCCAGGTATTCGGGCCGTACGCCGAGCACGCCGTCGGACAACCGTGCCTGCGTGAAGGTGACGACCTCGGGGGTGAGTTCGACGTCGGAGCGCTGCTTGATCATCTCGGAGATGTGGTCCCGAAGTTGGGGGACGGCGGCGTTGCTGCGCAGGTAGTCGGCGACGATGGTGTCGTGGTCGACGCCGAGGACTTCCAGGACCGTGGCGATCACGAAGCCGGTACGGTCTTTGCCCGCGAAGCAGTGCGTGAGCACCGGGCGTCCGGCGCCGAGCAACGAGAAGACTTGCCGCACAGCGCGTTGCGCCCCGTTGCGCGTCGGAAATTGCCGGTACTCGTCGATCATGTGGCCGACCGCGGCCTCGTTGACGGACTCGTCGGACTGGTCGCGGTCGCCTTCGAACAGCCGCCGGAATGCGTGTTCGTGGGGAGCCTCGTCGTCGGGTGATTCGTCGTCGCCGAGATCGGGGAGGGGGAGCCGGTGAATCTCGACGCCGTCGGGAACCAGGCCCGGACCGCGCCGGGCCACTTCCCGGTTCGCGCGCAGGTCGGCGACGTCGGTGATGCCCAACTCGCCCAACGTCGCCCGCCCCGCGTCGTCGAGCCGGCTCAGCTCACCGGACCGGAACAACCGTCCGGGCCGTAACGCCGGAGCGGCGTCCGCGACGTCGCGAAAGTTCCACGCGCCGGACAGTTCTCGCAGCACCTCAGTCATTTCGCGGTGGCCGCAGCGGCGAGCGGGGATTTCTCGCGGCCGAGCTCGGCGCGCGCGATGGTCCGCATGTGCACCTCGTCGGGTCCGTCGAAGAGCCGCATGGCCCGGTGCCAGGCGTACAGCCGGGCCAGCACCGTGTCCTCGGAGACGCCGGCGGCCCCGTGCACCTGGATGGCGCGGTCGATGACGTTGCACGCCACCTGCGGGGCGACCGCCTTGATCTGCGAGACCAGCGTGTGGGCGGCCTTGTTGCCATGCTTGTCGATGGTCCACGCTGCCTTTTCGCAGAGCAGCCGGGCCTGGTCGATTTCGTTGCGGGACTTGGCAATCGACTCGCGGACCACGCCCTGCTCGGCCAGCGGCCGGCCGAACGCCACCCGCTTGGAGGCCCGGTCCACCATGAGCGCCAGCGCCCGCTCGGAGCCGCCCAGCGCGCGCATACAGTGGTGGATGCGGCCCGGCCCCAGCCGGGCCTGCGCGATCGCGAAACCGCCGCCCTCCTCGCCCAGCAGGTTGGTGGCGGGCACCCGGACGTTGTCGTAGATGATCTCGCAGTGTCCCGGCTGGTCCTGGAAGCCGAAGACACTGGTCGAGCGGACCACGGTAACGCCCGGGGTATCCATCGGCACCAGCACCATGGACTGCTGCTGGTGGCTGGCCGCCTCGGGGTTGGTTCGCCCCATCACGATCAGGATCTTGCAGCGCGGATCGGCCGCGCCCGAGGTCCACCACTTGCGGCCGTTGATCACGTAGTCGCCGCCGTCGCGCACGATCGAGGTCTCGATGTTGCGCGCGTCGCTGCTGGCGACCGCGGGCTCCGTCATCGAGAAGCCGCTGCGGATCTCGCCGTTGAGCAGGGGCTCCAGCCATTGTTTGCGCTGCTCCTCGGTGGCGAACAGGTGCAGGGTCTCCATGTTGCCGGTGTCGGGTGCCGCGCAGTTGAGCGCCTCGGGCGCGATCTCCAGGCTCCAGCCGGTGATCTCGGCCAGCGGCGCGTATTCGAGGTTGGTCAGGCCCGACTCGGCCGGCAAGAAGAGGTTCCACAGGCCCTGGGCCCGGGCCTCGGTCTTGAGTGCTTCGACGACGGGCGGGACCGTGTGATCGTGTGGGCCGGCCGCGTCGCGATATTTGTCGTATTCGGCCTCGGCCGCAAAGACGTACTGCGTCATGAAGTCGGACAGGCGCTTTTGATAGTCGATGGCTTTGGCTGACATCGCGAAGTCCATGCCCGTCACGATAGGACACGTGTCGAGTGACCGTGTTTCCGGTCGTCAGCGCATCGGTTACGCGGCGGTGACAACGCTCCGGCGCACCATGGACGTCATGACCGACAGTTCGCAAGCCCGGCCCCCGTTCCCGCCGTTCACCCGAAAGACGGCGGTCCAGAAGGTGCAGGCGGCCGAGGACGCCTGGAACACCCGCGATCCCCACCGCGTCAGCCTGGCCTACACGACCGATTCGCAGTGGCGCAATCGCGGCGAGCACATCGTGGGCCGCGACGAGATCGTCGCGTTTTTGACGCGCAAGTGGCGTCGCGAACTGGATTACTCGCTGCGCAAGAGCCTTTGGGACTTTCACGACAACCGCATCGCGGTGCGATTCCAGTACGAATGCCACGACCAGTCCGGGCAGTGGTATCGCAGCTACGGCAACGAGCTGTGGGAGTTCACCGATTCGGGACTGATGGCACGCCGCGAAGCCAGCATCAACGACGTGCCCATCGACGAATCGCAGCGCCGCTACTTCGGGCCCCGCCCGGAATCCGAACACGGCCGCGAAATCCCGCTCTGGTAGCCGGCCGGACCCGCGACAACCGCGGATTGTGACCCCACAACGGCGCGGGCGCTACTGGTCAGCCGTGCGGTGGCGAACCATCGACCGGGGTATGCCGCGCCGGGTGGCGCGGAGCCGATCACATCGTCATGGTGAAACCTGGTTAAGGTAGCGAAGCGCGCGGCCAAGCCGGCGCCACGCCTCGGCGGGGACAGTACGGGAAAGTACGGAAAGTGGATGTACGCGCCATGACAAATGCGCAGACGACGGTTGGAGTGGTCGCCGAATCCGGCGCGGACGAGCGGCGGGTCGCGCTCGTGCCGAAGGCGGTCGCGTCGCTGGTGAGCAGCGGCGTGGCGGTGGTGGTCGAGTCCGGTGCGGGCGAACGGGCCCTGCTGCCCGACGCGCTCTACACCGACGCCGGGGCCAGCATCGGCGATGCCTGGGCCGCCGACGTGGTGGTCAAGGTCGCGCCGCCGACCGCGGACGAGGTCGCCAAGCTGCGCAGCGGCCAGACGTTGATCGGTTTCCTCGCGCCCCGCAATGCCGAGAACTCGATCGGCGCCCTGAAGCAGGCCGGCGTGCAGGCGTTCGCGCTCGAGGCCATTCCCCGGATCTCGCGGGCCCAGGCGATGGACGCGCTGTCGTCGCAGGGCAACGTGTCCGGCTACAAGGCCGTGCTGCTCGCCGCCTCGGAGTCCACCCGCTTCTTCCCCATGCTGACCACGGCGGCGGGCACCGTGAAGCCCGCCACCGTGCTGGTGCTCGGCGTGGGCGTGGCCGGGTTACAGGCGCTGGCGACGACCAAGCGGCTGGGCGCGCGCACCACCGGCTACGACGTCCGCCCCGAGGTGGCCGACCAGGTGCGCTCTGTGGGTGCGCAGTGGCTCGATATCGGCATCGATGCCGCGGGCGAGGGCGGCTATGCCCGTGAGCTCACCGACGAAGAACGCGCCCAGCAGCAGAAGGCCCTGGAGAAGGCGATCAGCGGGTTCGACGTCGTGATCACCACGGCGCTGGTCCCGGGACGGCCGGCGCCGCGTCTGGTCACCGCGGCGGCGGTGGAGGCGATGAAGCCGGGCAGCGTGGTCGTCGACCTGGCCGGTGAGACCGGGGGCAACTGCGAACTCACCGAGCCCGGGCGGACCGTGATCAAGCATGACGTCACCATCGCCTCGCCGCTGAACCTGCCCGCCACCATGCCCGAGCACGCGAGCGAGCTGTACAGCAAGAACATCACGGCCCTGCTCGAGCTGTTGATCACCGACGGCAAGCTGGCCCCGGACTTCGACGACGAGGTCGTCGCGGACTCGTGTGTGACGCGCCAGACCAGCGGAGGGGACTCCTGATGTACGACGAACTACTGGCCAACCTGGCGATCCTGGTGCTCTCCGGATTCGTCGGGTTCGCCGTCATTTCCAAGGTGCCCAACACGCTGCACACCCCGCTGATGTCGGGCACCAACGCCATCCACGGCATCGTGGTGCTGGGCGCCCTGGTGGTGTTCGGTTCGGTCGAGCACCCCTCGCTGGCGGTGCAGATCATCCTGTTCGTCGCGGTGGTGTTCGGAACCCTGAACGTCATCGGCGGGTTCATCGTCACCGACCGGATGCTGGGCATGTTCAAGGGCAAAAAGAAACCGCTGCCCGCGCCCAGTAAGGAGCAGGCGGCCAAATGAACTACTTGGTGATCGGCCTCTACATCATCTCGTTCGCGCTCTTCATCTACGGCCTGATGGGGCTGACCGGACCCAAGACGGCGGTGCGGGGCAACCTGATCGCCGCGGTGGGCATGGCGCTGGCGGTGGCGGCCACCCTGATCAAGATCCGCCACACCGACCAGTGGGTGCTGATCATCGCCGGCCTGGTGGTGGGGGTGGTGCTCGGCGTCCCGCCGGCCCGCTACACGAAAATGACCGCCATGCCGCAGCTGGTGGCGTTCTTCAACGGCGTCGGCGGTGGCACGGTCGCGCTCATCGCGCTCGCGGAATTCATTGAGACAAGCGGCTTTTCGGCCTTCCAGCACGGCGAGTCGCCGACCGTGCACATCGTGGTGGCGTCATTGTTCGCCGCGATCATCGGCTCGATCTCGTTCTGGGGATCGATCATCGCGTTCGGCAAGCTGCAGGAGATCATCTCCGGGTCGCCGATCGGCTTCGGCAGGGCGCAACAGCCGGTCAACCTGCTGCTGCTGGCCGCGGCGGTGGGCGCCGCGGTGGTGATCGGGCTGCACGCCCATCCCGGCCCTCCCGGCGGGACAGCCGGAGCATCACTGTGGTGGATGCTCGGGCTGCTGGCCGCCGCGGGTGTGCTGGGCCTGATGGTGGTGCTGCCCATCGGCGGCGCGGATATGCCCGTGGTGATCTCGCTGCTGAACGCGATGACGGGGCTCTCGGCCGCGGCCGCGGGCCTGGCGCTGAACAACACCGCGATGATCGTGGCGGGCATGATCGTCGGCGCGTCCGGCTCGATCCTGACCAACCTGATGGCCAAGGCGATGAACCGCTCCATCCCGGCGATCGTCGCGGGCGGCTTCGGCGGCGGCGGGGTCGCCCCGAGCGGCGGCGACGGCGGCGACAAGACCGTCAAGGCCACCTCGGCCGCCGACGCCGCGATCCAGATGGCCTACGCCAACCAGGTGATCGTGGTGCCGGGTTACGGCCTGGCCGTCGCGCAGGCCCAGCACGCCGTGAAGGACATGGCGGCCCTGCTGGAGGACAAGGGCGTGGAGGTCAAGTACGCCATCCACCCGGTGGCGGGGCGGATGCCCGGGCACATGAACGTGCTGCTGGCCGAGGCCGAGGTCGACTACGACGCCATGAAGGACATGGACGACATCAACGACGAGTTCGCGCGCACCGACGTCGCGATCGTCATCGGCGCCAACGACGTCACCAACCCGGCGGCCCGCAACGACGCATCCAGCCCGATCTACGGCATGCCGATCCTCAACGTAGACAAGGCCAAGTCGGTGATCGTGCTCAAGAGGTCGATGAACTCCGGGTTCGCCGGCATCGACAACCCGCTGTTCTACGGCGAGGGCACCAGCATGCTGTTCGGCGATGCGAAGAAGTCGGTGACCGAGGTCGCCGAGGAACTCAAAGCGCTTTAGCTAGACGGGCGGGTAGGCGGGCGGCGGGTATCCGTTTCCGTCGGTGACCCCGCGCAGTCCCCAGGTCAGGTACCGCATGAAGAACTCGATCTCGTCGCTTCCGTCGTAATCCGGACTCGGATCCATCGGCCCCACCTCTCGACTCATTGCGCGCGATGACGAGTCTAGTCCCATACGTCTGCACGTGACACCCGGCGTTTTGCTTAAACTGTCCAACCAGTTGATTGATAGTTATCCTGGCCGGACCGGCCCTGGCCAGGACATACCGACGATAGTGAGAGCAGATGCCCACCGACAGCAGCACCCCGAACGGGCTGAGCCGCCGCGAAGAGTTGCTGGCGGTAGCCACCAAACTGTTCGCGGCGCGCGGCTATCACGGCACCCGAATGGACGACGTGGCCGACGTGATCGGCCTGAACAAGGCGACCGTCTATCACTACTACGCCAGCAAGTCGCTGATCCTGTTCGACATCTACCGCCAGGCCGCCGAGGGCACGCTGGCCGCCGTGCACGACGACCCGTCCTGGACCGCGCGCGAGGCCCTCTACCAGTACACGGTCCGCCTGCTCACCGGCATCGCCAGCGATCCGGAACGGGCCGCGGTGTACTTCCAGGAGCAGCCGTACATCACCGAATGGTTCACCAGCGAGCAGGTCGCCGAGGTCCGCGAGAAGGAAGCCCAGGTCTACCACCACGTGCACGGCCTGATCGACCGCGGGATCGCCAACGGCGAGTTCTACCCGTGCGACTCGCACGTGCTGGCGCTGGGCTACATCGGCATGACGCTGGGCAGCTACCGGTGGCTGCGGCCGAGCGGCAGGCGCTCGGCCAAGGAGATCGCCGCCGAGTTCAGCACCGCGCTGCTGCGCGGGCTGATCCGCGACGAAGCGATCCGCACCACGTCCCCGCTGGGACCGTAACCGCGCGGGCGCCTGCCGGCGAACGGCGGCCGGTCGGCGACGTCGATCGCGAAATGGTCCCCGGGGCCGCGACCCGCCCGGCAGTATGCGCCCCGAAATTTGTGGACTACTGTCTAGAAACGTTGTCCGGAGTTCACAGGGACGGAGAGACTGTCATGGCGATCCGCGTCGCGCACGTCGGTACCGGCAATGTCGGAGGGCTGGCCCTCGCCGAACTCATCACCAACCCGCAGTTCGAACTGACCGGGGTGTGCGTCTCGACACCCGAGAAGGTGGGTAAGGACGCCGGCGAACTGTGCGGCGCCGGCCTGGACACCGGCGTCGTCACGGGGGTGGCGGCAGGCAACGATCTGGACGCGATCATCGCCGCCAAACCCGACTGCGTCGTCTACTGCGCGATGGGCGACACCCGGCTGCCCGAGGCGATGGCCGACGTCATGCGCATCCTGGCCGCGGGCATCAATGTCGTCGGCTCGTCACCCGGTCTGCTGCAGTACCCCTGGGGCGTCATGCCCGACAAATACATTTCCCGCGTGGAAGACGCCGCCAGGCAAGGCAATTCGAGTGTCTTCATCAGCGGCGTCGACCCGGGGTTCGCCAACGACCTGATCCCGTTCGCACTCGCCGGTACCTGTCAGCGCATCGAGCAGGTGCGCTGCATGGAGATTCACGACTACGCCTCATACAACGGGACCGAGGTCATGGACTACATGGGATTCGCCAAGCCCATGGACGAGATCCCGATGCTGCTGCAGCCGGGCATCCTCAGCATCGCCTGGGGAACCGCGATCCGTCAGCTGGCGGCAGGTCTGGGCGTCGAGGTCGACCAGATCACCGAGTCATACCAGCGCGAGCCCGCACCCGAGGACTTCGACATCGCCGTCGGCCGCGTCGCCAAGGGCACAGTCGCGGTGCTGCAGTTCGAGATTCGCGGCATGGTCAAGGGCCATCCCGCCATCGTCATCGAGCACGTCACCCGGCTGCGGCCGGACCTGCGCCCCGACCTGCCCCGGCCCGCGGCGGGCGACGGATCGTATCGCGTCGAGATCACCGGCGAGCCGTCGTATGCGGTCGACATCATCCCGAGCAGCCGCAATGGCGACCACAACCACGCCGCGATCGCGGGCGCCGCGGGTCGCGTCGTCAACGCCATCCCCGCGGTGATCGCCGCGCCGCCGGGCATCCGGACCACACTTGATTTGCCGCTGGTAACGGGCAAAGGCCTTTACGCACCAAGCACTTTGGTGACCACCTAATCGAAAGGAGACCCACGTGGGTCGGGTAGACGGCAAGGTAGCGATCATCAGCGGAGGCGCCGGCGGCATGGGCGCCGAGGATGCGCGCCTGCTGGTCGAGGAGGGCGCCAAGGTGGTGATCGGAGACATCCTCGACGACCAGGGCAAGGCGCTGGCCGACGAGCTGGGCGACTCCGCGCGCTACGTACACCTCGACGTCACACAGCTCGACCAGTGGGAAGCCGCTGTCGCGACCGCCGTCGGCGAGTTCGGCAAGCTCAACGTGGTGGTCAACAACGCGGGCACCGTCGCGCTCGGCCAGCTGAAGAAATTCGATATGGCCAAGTGGCAGAAGGTGATCGACGTCAATCTCACCGGCACCTTCCTGGGTATGCGGGTGGCGGTCGACCCGATGACCGAGGCCGGCGGTGGCTCCATCATCAACGTGTCATCCATCGAGGGACTGCGCGGTGCGCCCATGGTGCACCCCTACGTCGCGTCCAAGTGGGCGGTGCGCGGCCTGACCAAGTCCGCGGCGCTCGAGTTGGCGCCCTTGAACATTCGGGTGAATTCGATCCATCCCGGATTCATCCGCACCCCGATGACCAAGCACCTGCCGGAAGACATGGTGACCATCCCGCTGGGCCGTCCGGGCCAGGTGCGCGAGGTCGCGACGTTCGTGCTGTTCCTGGCCAGCGATGAGTCGTCCTACTCCACCGGCAGCGAGTTCATCATGGACGGCGGCCTGGTCACCGACGTCAACCACAAAGACTTCTAAGCTGATCCGTCGCCGAATGTGCTCCGAGGGCAGGATTTTCGCGATTTTTTCGCCCTGAGTGCACGTGCGGCGCGGGAGGAGCCGTGCCCATGCTGCGCAGTCTGGCGGGCCTGGTCGGGTCGAACCACGTCGTCACCGACCCCGATGTGATGGCGGCGCGCAGCATCGACTACACCGGCCGGTATCGGGGCAGGGCGAGCGTGCTGGTGCGGCCGGGCACGGCCGAGCAGGTCGCCGAGGTGCTGCGGGTGTGCCGGGACGCCGGGGCGCACGTGACGGTGCAGGGCGGCCGGACCTCGCTGGTGGCCGGCACCGTTCCCGAGCACGACGACGTGTTGTTGTCCACCGAGCGGCTGCACGCACTCGGTGACGTCGACACCGTCGAACGCCGGATCGAGGCCGGCGCCGGAGCCACCCTGGCCGCGGTGCAGCGGGCCGCTGTCGCGGCGGGCTTGGTGTTCGGCGTGGACCTGGCGGCCCGCGACACCGCGACCGTCGGCGGCATGGCGTCGACGAACGCCGGCGGCCTGCGCACGGTCCGCTACGGCAACATGGGCGAGCAGGTGGTCGGCGTGCAGGTGGCGTTGCCCGACGGCACGCTGCTACGCCGGCACAGCCGGGTGCGCCGGGACAACACCGGCTATGACCTGCCGGCGCTGTTCGTGGGCGCCGAGGGCACGCTGGGCGTCATCACCGAGCTGGACCTGCGGCTGCACGCCGCGCCGTCGCACCGGGTGACGGCGATCTGCGGGTTCGCCGACCTCGATGCGCTGGTGGCCGCCGGGCGCACCTTCCGCGACGTGGACTGCATCGCGGCCCTGGAACTGATCGACGGCCGGGCCGCTGCGCTGACCGCCGAGCATCGTGGCATCGGTTCGCCGGTCACCGCCGACTGGCTGCTGTTGGTGGAACTGGCCGGCGATCACGACCAGACCGAGCGGCTGGCCGGGCTGCTCGACGACGTGCCGATGCGCGCCGACCCCGCGGTTGGCGTGGATCTTGCTGCGCAGCAACGGTTGTGGCAGCTTCGCGAGGCGCTCGTCGACGTGCTCGGCGTGCACGGCCCACCGCTGAAGTTCGACGTGTCGCTGCCGATGTCGGAGATCGCCGGATTCGAGAGGGCTGCAGTCGATTTGGTGCACACGCACGCCCCCGACGCGCTGCCGCTGCTGTTCGGCCACATCGGCGAGGGCAACCTGCATCTGAACGTGTTGCGTTGCCCGGCCGACCGGGAGCGGGCGCTGTATCAACCGATGATGGATCTCATCGCCAGGTCCGGTGGCAACGTCAGCTCCGAGCACGGTGTCGGCAGCCGCAAACGGCCGTACCTCGCCATGTCACGCGATGCCGCCGACATCGCCACGATGCGCACGGTCAAAGCCGCACTGGACCCGACGGGTTACCTCAACGCCGCGGTGTTGTTCGACTAGACGGCCTTGATCCCGACCGCGTGGCGCAGCTGCGCCAGGAACTGGTCGGCGTCATCACTGGGCACGATGTAGTGCGATATCGCGATCCGGATCACCGTCGCGGCCTTGACCGCCGCATTGGGTCCGGGCAGGTGCCGCTGCAGGCCCTCGCGCATCTGCGGGATCACCCACGAGAACTGGGCGATGGTGTGCTCGGGTTCGACGTCGACCATCCGCACGCCGGAGTACGAATGCTGGTACTCGACGATGAACCGCAGCACGGCGTCGAGCTTGTCCACACCCTTGAGGCCCGCGGTCGCCTTTACCAGCCCGCTTTCGAAGATCTGGCGCTCGTAGGCCGAAAACGCCGACAGCAACTCCTCTTTGGACGCGAACCATCGGTACAGCGTCGGGCGGGAGACGCCGGCCTGGGTGGCGACGTCAGAGAGGCTCAGCTTGGTCTTTCCGTTGCGGCCGAGCACCTCGGCGGTGGCCGCCAGGATGCGCTGACGGGTCGAGGTGTCGGTTTCGGCGATCGTCGTCGCCCGGGCCGGCCGGCTCATGATTCAAACTCTTCGCGGTGTCGCCGAGGTGTCATGGTCATTCGCTCCCACGTTAGGCCCGAGGGGGGCGCCGGCGCACCAGCACCGACTGTTGGATGGCGCCGACCGCGCCCTGCTCGTCGAACAACGTGCCGATGGTCGTCCCGATGCCGTCCGGCCCGTAGCTGGTCTCCGCCCGAATGCCGATCCAGTCGCCGTCGGGAACACGAAACACGTGCACGGCCAGATCGGTGTTGAGGAAGGTCCACTTGGTGATGTCCAGCTTGCTGCCGATGCCGTTGGCGCAGTCGGCCACCGCGAACAGCCGTTCCAGCTGCGTCATGCGCTCGCCGTTGACCAGGTCGACCGTCGGGTTGATCCACGATTCGCCGGGCCCCTCGCTGAGCGGCTCGTTCAGCCACAGCCACTGCAGGCTGTGCACGTAGTTGCGGTCCCAGTCCCGCGCCTTGAGGTTGCGGTTGTAGGCCTCGGCCCGCGGCCGTGGCAGCGGCGCCGGGGCGTGGGCCAGGGACTGCGTGTCCTGATGCTGTAGCCGCCATCCGGTGGCGCGCGCCACCGGCCGCGGTGTGCCGTCGGGCCCGGGCGCCAGCATCTCGGCGCTGAGCAATTCGATCTGCTTGCCTGGGCGTTGCACCTCCGCGCGCACCGACAAATCACCCTCGGCCGGCACTCCGCCCAGCAGGTCGATGACGACCCGGGACAGGCGCGTGTCGTCGCGCTGTTCGCACCGCTGAAGCCCCCGCACCAGCAACGCCGACACCGGGCCGCCGTGCTGGATCGCCGCCGACCAGGTGCCACGCGCCAGGTCGGTCGCCCGGAACTTCTCGCCCGGCGCGGCTGTGTCGCCGGCCGAGTCGATCAGCTCGTAATAGGCGTCGGTCATCGTCAACCTCTCGGGTCAGGGCAGGCCGGCGCCGGGAGTGTTCACCGTGACGGCATCCAGCCGGGAAAGCCGGGTGCCCGCCAGGCGCTGAGGATAGGCCTCCGTGCTCGACAACAGAAACAGCGTGCGGCGCTGCGGGCCGCCGAGCGCGCAGGCGATCGCGACCCGGTCGCCCATGTCGATTCTGTCGGTCACGGCGCCGCCCGCCATGACCCGCTCGAACTGATGGGCCAGCGTCATTGCCGTCCACACCCCGCCCTCGGCGTCCAGCGCGATGCCGTCGGGCGGGCCGTCGAGGCCGTCGGCGACGATCCGGCGGTCGGACAGTCCGCCGTCGTCGCCGATGCGGAACGAGGTCAGCCGCCGGCCCGTCGACTCAGCCACGATCAGCGTCCCGCGGTCGGGCGTGATCGCCATGCCGTTGGGAAATTGCAGGTCTTCGGCCACGATCGTGGCGCTGTCGTCGGGATCGAGCCGGATGATGACGCCCCCGGTGAAGGCCTGTGACCCGATGTAGGCGCGCCCGGCGTCGTCGATCACTATGTCGCCGAGGTTGGCCGGCGCCAGGCCGGTGAGATCGGCGATGGTGATGACGCTCTCGCCGTCATAACGCAGCACCTGCCGGTCCTCGGTCGAGGCGATCAGCAGTGACCCGTCGGGGCGGAAACCCAGGCCCGACGGCGAATGCCCCGGCAGCGGCAGCGTGGTCAGCGATCCACCCATGGTCGCGGTGTGGACGGCCTCGCCCAGCATGTCGGAGAACCACAGCAGGCCCTCGAACCAGCGCGGGCCCTCGCCGAAGCAGAATCCGTTGGCCAGTGGCTCAGGAATCATCCGCCCTTGCCTCCGGCACATCGGTCCGCGTTACAAAACACCGAAAAAGTGTCATGCACCGCGGGTATCGGTGTCAATTTTCCGACCGGGCGAGCTCCCGTGCCACTGCCTCGTGGTACGCGTCGATCT
Source organism: Mycobacterium sp. 94-17 (assembly GCF_035617725.1). NCBI lineage: Bacteria > Bacillati > Actinomycetota > Actinomycetes > Mycobacteriales > Mycobacteriaceae > Mycobacterium > Mycobacterium sp. 94-17. Next base: position 158,215 of record NZ_JAPIYN010000005.1, on the reverse strand, counting down.
TCGCCGGATTGGCCTGAACGAACAGTTGATCGGGCAGCGGGGCGTGCTTGTCCGCCTCGATCGTCATGGTCCGGGAGAACAGCGTGATGTCCTGTCCGGGCCTGGTGAGGCGGTAGGAGACCGTGATGCGGCCCGCCATCCCGCCGTTACCGTCACGGTCATGGCCCAGGCGGCCGAGCGAGGTGAACACGAACAACGTCGGGCGTACCGCGGCGGCCAGCTGCCAGGTGAAGACGCGGTCACCGTCGGCGCCGGCCTCCTCCCAGGTGTCACCGACCGTCAGCGGGAGTTCCGGCAAGTTGCCGATGTGCGCGCTGCCGGGGTAGGTCTTTGTCCAGTTGGCCGGGTTGGTGACGAAGTCGTACACGGTCTCGGCGGACTGCGTGAACGCGGTCTCCGATGTGGTGGTCGCGATGCCCAATCCTGTTGCCTCCCTGTCTGTTCCACCGTCCCAGTGAAGCGTGGGGCCGCGGTCTGATTAGCCAAGCTTTACAAATCCTACTCAAAGTGTCACGCTGAGCGCTGGGCCGCGAGCGCGAGAGGAACAGTGGGTTGACGAAGGCGTCTGAGGAATCCGAGCAGACCGAATGGACCGTGCAGGGCCTGCTGGATCTGTTCGACGTGCGGGCCGACGGGCAAGACCGGTTCACCGGTGAGACCGGCATCGCGGGGGGCGACGAACGCCAGGTGGTAGAGGGAACCCAGGTGCTCGCGCAGGCGATCGTGGCGGTGGCCAAGCGATTTCCCGACAAGTCGGTGCGCTCGGCGCACGCGGTCTTCTCGCGTGCGGTCACCGTCGGCCCGCCGATCGAACTGGTCCTCGACGTCGTGGCCGAAGGCCGCTCCACCGCCACCGCGGTGGTCGCCGTGCATCAGAACGGCAGGCGCTGCCTGAGCATCACGGTGCTGGCCGACGTCCCCACCGGCGATGTCATCCGCCACCACCTGCCGCGCCCGGACGTCGCCGCGCCGGCGGACGCACACCACTCGCCGATGCCGATGGTCGGCCGCGAGCTACGGCTGGTCGACGTCGTCGACGTCAACAGCCCCGACGAGGTCGGCCCGCCGGAGCTCCACGCGTGGTTGCACTACGACCCGATTCCCACCCGCGACGACCTGGCCAAGGCGCTGCTCGCGTACTTCACCGGGCACCTGGGGATCTCCACCACCATGCGCGCGCACGAGGGCATCGGCACCAGCCAGGCGCACCTGACCGTGTCCACCGCGCCGATGAGCATCTCGGTTGCCTTCCACGAACCGGTGGACTGGACCGGCTGGCTGCTCTACACGCACGAGAGCACCCAGGTCGGCGCCGGCATGTCCTACGTCCGGGGCGCCGTGCACGCCGAGGAGGGCGACCTGTTGTGCTCGTTCGCGCAGGAGGCGCTGATCCGTCCACTGCGCACCAGCGACACGGCGATCGACTCGCGCGCGCGGTTCTAACGGCCATGCGGTTCACCATCACCCACCCGATGCACAGCCATCCGTACAACCCGGAGCTGGTGAGCGGTGACGGCATCGGCAAAGTGGCCGCGGCGGCAGAGGCGGCCGGAATCCACGGTTTCGGCTTCACCGACCACCCGGCGCCCTCACAGCGATGGCTGGAGGCCGGCGGGCACGATGCGTTGGATCCCTTTGTCGCATTGGGTTTCGCGGCCGCCACCACGTCCACGCTGCGGCTGATCCCCAACATCGTGGTGCTGCCGTACCGAAACCCGTTCGTGGTGGCCAAGTCCGGCGCCACTTTGGACCTGCTCTCCGGTGGCCGGTTCACGCTCGCGGTGGGCGTGGGCTACCTCAAGCGGGAGTTCGCGGCGCTGGGCGTCAGCTACGACGAGCGCGCCGAGCTGTTCGAGGAATCCCTGCAGGTGATCAGGGCCATCTGGACCGGTGACGATATCTCGTTCGAGGGCAAGCACTTCAGCGCGCGTGGCATCACCGCGCATCCCCGGCCGGTCAGTGATCCGCACCCGCCGATCTGGATCGGCGGCAACACCTCGTCGTCGCGCCAGCGGGTGGCCCACCACGGCGACGGGTGGTGCCCGTTCCCCGCGCCACCGCAGCTGGCCCAGACCGCGGGCACGGCCGTCATCGACTCGGTGGGCAAGCTCGCCGAGGGCATCGACGACCTGCGGCGCAGATGCGATGCGGCGCAGCGGGATTGGTCGGCCATCGACATCACCTTCACCAACTTCGAGGGCGGCAGCATCACCGATGCCGACTTCAACGCCGATGCCTACCTGCACGGCCTGGAGAAGCTGGAGAACCTGGGCGTCACGTGGGTCAGCGTCCACCTGCCGGGCGACAGCATGACCCACGCGCTCGAAACCCTCGACCGTTTCCGCACCCTGGTCATCGACGCGGCGTGATGGACTTCTCCCGCGTCGAGCTCTCGCCCGAGGACCAGGAATTCTACGATGAGTTCCGGTCTTTCATCGCTGAGCACGTCACCGACGAGGTACTTCGCCGTGATCGCGAGACCGGTGAAAACTTCAGCGAGCCGGTGCATTTGGGATTGGGCAAAGCGGGATATCTGGCTTCGGACTACAAACAGGAGTCCGAGGGGGGATTCAATCCGGTGCGCAGGCGAATCTTCCACCTCGAGGTCGGGCGCGCCCACACGCCGTGGTTCCACTGGGGCACCACCGCCGCCGTCGCGCGATTGGTGCAGCAATTCGGGGCTCCCGAACTCGCCGACGCGGTGTTGCCCGGCGTGCTGTCCGGCGAGATCCGGCTGTGTCTGGGCTATACCGAGCCTGAAGGCGGCTCGGACGTGGCCACCTGCAAGACCCGCGCGGTGCGCGAGGCGGACGGATCGAGCTGGGTGATCAACGGCTCCAAGATGTTCACCTCGAACGTGCAGAACGCGAAATACGTCTTCCTGCTCACCAACACCGACCCGCAGGGGCGTAAACACAAGAACCTGACCATGTTCCTCGTGCCGCTGGATTCACTAGGAATCGAGATCCACGGCATCCGCACGGTCGACGGCGACCGCACCAACATCGTCTATTACAGCGATGTCCGCGTCGACGACCTCTACCGGATCGGCGAGGTCAACGGCGGCTGGACGGTGATGCGGTTCGCCCTCGATGCCGAACACGGCGTCACCGACCCTGCAGACCATGGCCTGCAGAACATTTCGATGCTGTCCGAGCACGGCCACCTGATGGCCGAGGCGGCCGACGGGGTAGCGGCACGCGTGGCGGGACTCGACGACGACTCGGTGAAATACCGGCTCGGGCGCAGCCTCGCCCGCATCGAGGCGGCGCTGTCGACTCCCGGCAGCTACGGACGCGTCGCGATCATTCAGACGATGCGCGACGTCGCACCGGACTTGATGGACATTCTCGGGGCCGCGTCGGCATTGCCCACCGACACAACGGGTTCCGCTGACGACGGTGCCATCGAGTTCATCTTCCGCCACGGCGTTCCCGCCGGGATCTACGGCGGCAGCATGGAGGTGTTCCGCAACATGATCGCCCAGCACGAGCTGGGGCTGGGGCGTCCTAGCTACGGACGCTGACCGGCAGTTCGGCCGTCACCTCGGCGCGGGTGTCGTCGAAACTGAGGAATCCCTTGATCGGCAGGCTTTCCGGCGGCGGATCCGGGTAGCTCCAGGCGATGTCTTCGACCTCACTCGATGACCAATACGTCGCGAAGCCTTTGTAATTACAGTAACTCGACGTCTCAGAGGGGCGCAGCAGGTCGGTGCGCACGTGTGCCGGATCGACGTAGAGCCGCGGGCCGAGCGCGGTCTCGAAAAGGATCACCGTGTCGTCGGTATCCACCAGCGTGGTGCCCGCGACGCGGACGCGCAGGCGGCGTCGCGTCGGGCGGCAGTCGACGCGGTGATAAGGATTGGGCGGGTAGTGGACGAGTTCGCGCCCCTCTTCGAGCCAGGTGTCGACCGCGTCCCAAGGCACCTGGACGAAACCCGGCGCCTCGGGTTCCGGCTCGCCCGGCAGGTCGCCGACTTCGTCGGCCGCGAAGGCGTAGCTCAACGGGCGGCCGCGCCGGTGCACCATCAGCGCGTGCTCGGTGTCGATCACCAGGTTGCCGTCCTTGACGGCCTGCACGCGCCGGGGATGTGGTTCGACGTAGACGACGTCGTCGGGTATCGCGGGCGAGAAGCGCCCCGCGGGATCGTTACTGAGCGGACCACGCCCGGCCACCAGAGTCATGAGTCGCCCTTCCATCGCCCGCAACCGCCCCCGAACGTCACGCTAGCGTGACTCTGAAGTTGCGGCGTCACGCTGGCGTGACGCTCGAATGGCAGAGGGCAGGAATTACCGATGGCAGGACCGGTGGCAGGCATCAAAGTCGTCGAACTCGGAGTCTGGGTGGCCGGGCCGGCGGCCGGCGGCATCCTGGCCGACTGGGGTGCCGACGTCGTCAAGATCGAACCACCGACCGGTGATCCGGCGCGCATGTTCGGTCGGATGCTGGGCTGCGACCTGGGCCTGAACCCCCCCTTCGAGATGGACAACCGGTCCAAACGCAGCGTCGTGCTGGACCTCGGCGCTGAGGCGGGTCGCGACACCGCTGTCGAACTGCTCGCCGACGCTGACGTTTTCCTGACCAATGTGCGCCCCGGCGCGCTCCGACGCCTCGGCCTGGATTTCGAGTCGGTGTCGGCCGCCAACCCGCGCCTGGTCTACGGGCTCATCACCGGATACGGCGAGGAGGGGCCCGACGCCGACCGCGCCGCCTTCGACGTCGCCGCATTCTGGTCGAGGGCCGGGGTGGCGCATCTGCTCACCCGCCCGGGCGACACGCCCCCGTTTCAGCGTGGCGGCATGGGCGACCACTCCGCCGGCATGACGATGGCCGCGGCCGTGTGCGCGGCCCTGCTCGCCCGCGAACGTTCCGGCGCGGGCCAGCTGGTGACCACGTCCCTCTACCGGCAGGGCGCCTACACCGTGAGCTTCGACCTCAACACCTATCTGATGAGCGGGCAGCCGATCGCGATCGGCCGGCGCGAGACGATGGGCAACCCGTGCATGAACAACTACGCCGCCGCGGACGGGCGCCGGTTCTGGATCGTCGGCCTGGAGCCCGAGCGGCACTGGCCGGCGCTGTGCCGCGCGGTGGGCCGGCCGCAGTGGCGCGACGATCCCCGCTTCGCCGACGCCCGCGCCCGCGCCGTCAACTCGACGGTGCTGATCGCCGCGCTGGACGAAATCTTCGCGACGCGCCCCCTCGACGAGTGGGCGCAGGTCTTCGCGGGCGAGCCGGATTTCTTCTGGTCACCGATCAACAGCCTGGAGGACGTCGTCGCCGACGAGCAGTTCCACGCCGCGGGCGGCATCGTCGACGTGCCCGACGGCGAAGGCTGCGTGCCGATGGTGTCGACGCCCGCGGATTTTCACGGCACCCCGTGGGCACCGCGTTCTGTGGCACCGGAACTCGGGCAGCACACCGAGGAGGTCGTGGCTGAACTGGCGGCGCGCCGGCGTTCCTGACGGGGCGCCGGGACCTTTACAAATTTCAACAAAAGTGTCACGCTGTCCGGTGAGCCGCATCGCCCGACGCGTGAAGCGGCTGCAGCCCATGAGAAAGCCCATGACAAGCGCTTGAGGCCCGCCGTCCCACGGCTGGCGGGCGGTGGTGAGGAATGGATCGATGGTCGCGCCTACGTTCGACATCAGCAAGAGCAGCGCTGCGAAAGCAACCGGCGAGGGTCTGCGGTACCGGCTCGACGTCGTCGCGGCCAGTGCGGTCGACGCCGTGCAGTCGGCCGGCGGCTGGCTCTACGACCGGGCCATGGCCGGTTGGGAAGTGACCGTGTTGCTACCGCGGGGCTGCGACACCCACCCGCTACGGATCCTGGGGGTGCGGGCGGCCGACCTCGGGCCGCAGCTGGCCGGGCTGGGTGCGGACTCGACGAGCCTGGCCGTGAGCGCCGAGGCGTTCATCGCCGATGCCCTGGTGCGCGACGCGGTGCTCGAGTCCTTGAACAGCCGGCTGGTCGAGGTCGCCTTGTGGGGCGAGGGATGGCCGCTGGGCGTGAACCGCGCAACGACCCGGGCGCAGCACCTGCTCAGCGGCGCGGCCCGCATGTTCAAGGGTCATGCGCTTGCGGCGGCGGGCATCCCGGGCGCGACGGTCGACGCCACCGAGGCGTTGCTGTGCGACGTTGGCTCGGGGGCCGAATCAGAGCTGATCCGGCTCGACTAGCCCATGAAGAAATACTTCCGGCACACCCTGCTGTATCTGCACGAGACGATCTCGCTGGGATCCGGGCGAAGCGACCGATTCACCGAGATGTTCGCCGACACCTACCAGCCGACGATGGAACAGCTCGGCGCCCGGCTGTTCGCGATCTGGGAATCCACGCCGTACAACGGTCACTGGCCGCAGGTGACGGTGATCTGGGAGATCGACGGCTTCTCCGACTACGCCCGGATCGGCGCCGCGCGGGCCCGCGGTGGCAGCCACGAGGCCGCGGCGGGCAAATGGTCGGCGTTTCTGGCCGATATCGGCGCCTCGGGGGAGGGCCGCATCATGTACCCGGGCCCCAACAACAGGACCCTCGCCCAGCTGCGCGAGGCCGAATTCGCTGCGCCGCTGGTGATTCAGGAGATCATGCAGACCAAGCCGGGCCGCCAGGACGACTACATCCGCGAACTGGAGCGCCTCTACGTGCCCTGGTCGGAACGCACCGGCAAGCGCTGGCTCGGGTCGTTCACCACGACTTTCCGCTACAACGAAGTCATCCACTACTGGGCGCTCGACGGCGGCTGGGACTGCTTCGCCGAACACTATCCGTCCTGGAAGGAGAGCCCACCGGCCGAGATCGTCACGTGGATGAGCGTGGCTCCCGCGCTGCGTGACGGCTGGGAGGATTCCATTCTGCAGGCCCTGTCGCCATCGCCACTGCAGTGACGGAGCGTCGAAATCTGTTGAACATCAACGACTTCAGCTACGACCCCTTCGACGCGGCCGTCATGGCAGACCCGTTGCCGTACTACCGGACGCTGCGCGACCGCTACCCGGTGTACTACATGCCGCAGTGGGACACCTTCGCGCTGTCGCGGTTCGAGGACATCTGGACGGTGTTGGAAGTCAACAACGGCACTTTCGTCGCCTCGGAGGGCACGCTGCCGCCGGCGTCGGTTCTGGCCCAACACAACGACGGTCCGGTCGGCGACCCCCCGCTGCACCCGCTGCCCTTCCACGCCGTGTTCGACGCGGACCTCTACGGCGAGATCCGGCGTACCCACTCCCGGCCGTTCCGGCCGCGGTCGGTCACCGACCTGGAGGGCCGGATCCGCGCGCTGGCCAACGAGCGCCTCGACGCGCTGCTTCCGGGCGGTTCATTCGACCTGACCCAGGATTACGGCGGCGTCGTGGTGGCCGCCGTCGTCTGCGAATTGCTGGGTATTCCCACCGATCTCGCGCCGCAGGTCCTCGCCACCGTCAACGCAGGCAGCCTCGCCCAGCCGGGAGCGGGCGTGGACACCGGGCAGGCGCGTCCCAACTACTTCGAATATCTACTGCCCGCCGTCCAGCGCCGTCGCGCCGACTCGTCGGCGGGATCCCTCGACGTGGTTGACGGCCTGCTCGGATATCGCCTGCCCGACGGCAGCGCGCTCGACGACATGGAAGTCGCGACCCAGATGCTGTGCATCTTCATCGGGGGGACCGAAACGGTACCCAAGATCGTCGCGCACGGGCTCTGGGAGCTCAGCCGCCGGCCCGACCAACTGGCCGCCGTGCGCGCCGACCTGGAGAACAACGTGCTCGTCGCGCGCGACGAGATGATCCGATTCTGCGCTCCCGCACAGTGGTTCGCGCGAACGGTGCGCAAGCCCTTCAAGATTCACGGCCGGACCTTGAATCCGGGCCAGCGCGTGATCACCCTGCTCGCGTCAGCCAACCGCGACGAGCGGGAGTACCCCGAGCCCGACGCGTTCATCTGGGATCGGCCGATCCGCCGCTCGCTGGCGTTCGGCCGGGGACAGCACTTCTGCATCGGATACCACCTGGCGCGGCTGGAAGTGGCTGTGCTGCTTGCCGAATGGCTGCGCCGGGTGCCCGACTACGCCATCCGGGACGACACCGCCACCCGGTTGCCGTCGAGCTTCCAATGGGGCTGGAATAGCATCCCGGTGGAGGTCTGAGGTGTGGTCCTACCGAATCACCGCGCCGTACTTGTTCGAGCGCACCACGATCGACGACAAGACACCCGAGTGCCTGGCCGACGGGCAGGTACTGCTTCGGTTTTCGGCCGCCGGCGTCTGCGGCAGCGATCTGCCGGCCTTTCGCGGCGCCAGGGGCCGCATCCCCGGTGACGACGGTCCCAACGGCCCGGAGAAGGACGGATTCCCCATCCACGAGGTCGCCGGCGAGGTGATCGCAAGCCGGCATCCCGCACACCGTCCCGGCGATCACGTGGTCGGCTGGGCATCCGGCTTCGACGGGATGATGGAACGCGTCGTCAGCCACGGTGACGGACTGGCGCCCTACGACCCGGCGCTGCCCCCCGCCCAAGCGGTCGGGCTGCAACCACTGGCGTGCGTCCTCTACGCCTGCGAGCAACTCGGCGACCTGGCCGGCCGGCACGTCGCGATCATCGGCCAGGGATCGATCGGCCTGTTGTTCTCCTACGTGGCCAAGGCCGCCGGAGCGGGACGCGTCACCGGGGTCGACCCGATCGATCGCCGTGACCTGGCAAGCGCTTTCGGCGTCGACGACCCGGTGCGCGCCACCAGCGACCGCTGGGTGAGCCGGCTCGGGTCTGCCGACCGCGCCGACATCGTCATCGAGGCCGTCGGTCATCAGGTCGCCACTCTGAACCACGCCATCGACGCCGCCGCGCCCGGCGGCACCGTGTTCTACTTCGGCGTCGCCGACGACGAAATGTATCCGATCAGCATGCGGGTGATGCTGCGCAACAACCTGACGCTGAAATCCGGTGTGACGCTGGACCGGCGGCGAATGCTGGAGCTCGCAGGCAAGTTCGCGGCCGAGCATCCCCGGCTGCTGGGCGCCTACCTCACCCACACGTTCGGCAGCGACGAGGTGCAGGACGCCTTCGACCTGGCCAGCCGCCCGGTCGCCGAACGCATCAAGATCGCGATCGCCGGATGAGACGACCATGACCGACACCTCGCCGAGCAATCTGCAACGGGCACTGAGCCGCAAAACCCCGATATTCGGCGGCTGGGTCACCGGTCTCACCGCGCACGGACCCGAGGAATTCGCCCGTGCGGGTTACGATTACGTCGGCTTCGACGCACAGCACGGCTATCTCGACGACGCCGACATCGCCGGCCTGCTGCGCCGCACCGAGCACGTGCCGGTCGGCACCGTGGTACGCCTGCCCAACGCCGACGCGGGGCCGATCGGCCGGGTGCTGGACGCGGGCGCCGACGCCGTCGCCATCGCGATGATCGAGTCGGCGGACCAGGCCGCCGCGGCGGTGTCCGCCACCCGCTATCCACCCAGCGGCATCCGCAGCTTCGGTCCGCTGCGCGCCGGCCTGGGTCACGACCCCGCCGACCACGAGGCGCGGGTCAGCGTGTTCGCGATGATCGAGACCGCCGCGGCGCTGTCCGGCATTCACGAGATCTGCGCCGTTGACGGGCTCACCGGAATCTACGTCGGCCCAGCCGATCTGGCGATATCGCTGGGCGCAGGCGTCGTCGGCGCGACACGGAATCCGGACGTGCGCGACGCGATCGTCCGCATCCATCGGGCCGCCGCGGACGCGCGACTGGTCACCGGCGTTCACGCCGGGGACGGCAAGACCGGACATGCCATGGCGCAGCTGGGATTCGGCATGATCACCCTGGCCGCCGAATCGCAGGCGCTACGACGAGGCGCCGCCGAGCACCTGCGCGAGGCGACACAATGACCGACAAGGCAAGGATCCGTGAGCTGCTCGCCGGCTACGCCCTGGCGCTTGATGTGGGCGACGTCGACGAATGCGTCGGGCTGTTCGTGCCCGACGGCGAATTCCTGGTCTATGGCAAGACCTTTGCCGGCCACGACGGGATCGCGGGCATGTTCCGCGACGCCGCCCGCGGCCTACACCTGACCGGAAGCGCGCGGATCGAGGTCGAAGGGGAACACGCCACGGCCAGGTCGCAGGTGCTGTTCGTCCGCGCCGGCGACCTGCAACTGCGGCCCGCGATCTACGACGACGAGCTCACTCGCATCGCCGGGCAGTGGCGCTTTGTACGGCGCCGGTGCCGCTTCGTCACCAGCGCCGGATTAGCCGACAGCCCGGAGGTGAGCCGAGCATGAACCAACGCGTCGCACTGGTGACCGGCGCCGCCGGCGGACAAGGCGCCGCCATCGCCAAAAGACTTCGGGAAAAAGGGTTTTCGGTAGCGGCGTGCGACCTGCGGACGGAGGAGCTGCGCGCCGCGGACGACGATGATGCGATCGCCCTCGAGCTTGACGTCACGTCGCCGGAGCAGTGGCACGCGGTGGTTGCGCAGGTCGTCGCGCGCTTCGGGGCGTTGAGCGCGCTGGTCAACTGCGCCGGCGTCCTGCACCGGGCGTCTTTGGCCGACGAAACGCCCGACGGATTCGAAACCGCCTGGCGGGTCAACTGTCTGGGGCCGTTCCTTGGGATGCGCGCGGCGGTGGAACCGCTGCGCGCCGCAACGAACGCGTCGATCGTCAACATCTGCAGCACCGGTGCGATCCGCCCCTTCCCGCAGCACGGCGCCTACGGGTCGTCGAAGTGGGCGCTGCGCGGCCTGACCCAGACCGTCGCGGCCGAACTCGCCCCCTCGCGCATCCGGGTCAACGCCGTTTTCCCGGGGCCGATGGCCACGCCGATGCTCGACGCGGACACCCAGGCGCGGTTGGCCGAGGCGTCCCCGTTCGGGCGGATCGGCGCGGCCGGTGAAGTCGCCGACGCGGTGGCCTTTCTGGTTTCCGACGAGGCGTCGTTCATCACCGGCGCCGAACTCGTCATCGACGGTGGGCAATGCCTGCAGATCCGGTAAGCGACCTCACGATCGGCATCATCGGCGCTATGCCGGGGGGACTGGCATTGGAAATCATGCTGTCGCGGCCGCCGGAGCGGGGCGTGCGGTGACGGTCCTGGACGGCGCGGATCGTCTCGACCCCGCGCTGCGCGCCGTCGCGACGACACGGACCGAATTCTCCGTCTCCGCACTGCGACTCACCCGCGGTCCCTTTGACGAACGGCGCCGTCTGACCGTCGCACAGACGGATGCGCGGGGGGTCCGCATCGTCGAGGACAACGTGCCGACGAAATCCGGCGGTGTCACCGTGCGCATCTATCGTTGCGGGCACGTGGAGCCGGCACCGGGCGTGGTGTACTGCCACGCCGGTGGCTTCGCGCTGGGAAGCCTGGACACCGATCACCGGCAATGCGTGGAGCTTTCGCGCCGCGCTCGCTGCGCGGTGGTGTCGGTCGACTATCGGCTCGCCCCCGAACACCCCTACCCGGCGGCGCTCGACGACGCGAGCGCCGTGCTGCGGTGGCTCGCCACCAACGCGGGACATCTCGGGGTGGATCCGTCGCGCCTGGCCGTCGCGGGCAGCAGCGCCGGTGCGGCACTCGCCGCATGTTTGGCGCAGCAGGCCACCGACGGCACGCTGCCGCAGGTGGTGTTCCAGCTGCTACACCAGCCGGTGCTCGACGATCGAATCACTCTGTCGAAGAAGGAGTTTCGCAGCAGTCCGGCTTTCGACGGCGAGGCCGCCGAGCTGATGTGGCGCCACTACCTGGGACCGGCAGGCGCCCCGGAGTGCGCCGTGCCCGCCCGGCGAGGCGAATTCGCCGGACTGCCACCGGCTTTGATCACCTGCGCGGAGGTCGACCCCTTCCGCGACGAGGCCATCGACTACGCGCTGCGGCTACTGCGCGCGGGGGTCTCCGCCGAGCTGCACGTCTTCGCGCGCGCCTGCCACGGGTTCGACTCGCTGCTGCCCGACTGGCCCGGCTCGCATCGGTTGTTCGCGCTGCAGGGCGCCGCCCTGTCCGGCGCGTTGCACGGTGACTAACCGTCGAATCTGATCAGCTGTCGCACGGCGGTGCCGTTGGCCAGGTTGTCCATCGCCTCGTTGATGTCCTCGAGCGGGATCGTCGACGACACCAGCGATTCCACCGGTAACCGGCCCGACTGCCACAGGCCGACGAACCGGGGGATATCCCGGCTGGGCACCGCCGAACCCAGGTAACTGCCGATCAGTGATCGGCCCTCGGCGACAAAGCCCAAGGGCGACAAGCTGATTCGTGCGGACGGTGGCGGCAGACCCACGGTGATGGTGCGCCCGCCGGGCGCGGTCAACCCGATCGAGGCCTCCAGCGCGGCCGGATGACCGACGGCCTCGACCACCACGGCGGCCTTGACCCCGGCGTCCGAGGCCTGCTGCGGCGTGAAGGTGTCGTGCGCGCCCAAGCGCCGGGCGGCGACCAGCTTCTCCGGCAACTGATCGACGGCGACGACGCGGACGTCGTCATAGGTCAGTGCGGTGAGCAGCGCCGCCATTCCGACGCCGCCGAGCCCGACAACGGCAACCGTCTGCCCCGGCCGCGGATGCCCGACGTTGAGCACCGCGCCACCACCGGTGAGCACCGCGCAGCCCAGCAGCGCGGCGACGTCGGCCGGCACGTCGCCGGGCACCGCGACCGCGCTGGCGCGATTGACGACCGCGTGCGTCGCGAAACCCGACACACCCAGGTGGTGATACACCGGATGGCCGGCCCGGCTGAGCCGAATGTCGCCACCGAGCAAGGTGCCCGCGCCGTTGGCCGCGCTGCCGGGTTCGCACGGCGTCAGGCCCTCGGTCGCGCACGCCGCGCAATGGCCACAGCGCGGCAGGAACACCAGCACCACCCGCTGGCCGACGGCCAGGTCGTCGACGCCTTCGCCGACCCGCTCGACGATGCCGGCGGCCTCGTGGCCGAGCAGCATCGGCACCGGTCGCACCCGATTGCCGTCGACCACCGACAGGTCGGAATGGCAGACGCCGGCCGCCTCGACCCGCACCAGGACTTCGTCGCGACCCGGAGGCGCCAGCTCGAGGCCGGTGACGGCGATCGGCCGCGACTGGGCATAGGGCCGGGGTGACCCGATGCGCTCCAGTACCGCGCCCCGAATTCCAGACATGCTGGAATACAACCATGGCGTCGAGTTCGGTAGTTCCGCCCGCACCGGACGGGCTCACCAGCAACGACTTTCCGGTGCTGTGGCCGGTCGGCACCCGGTGGGCCGACAACGACATGTTCGGCCACCTCAACAACGCCGTGTACTACCAACTGTTCGACACCGCGATCAACGCCTGGATCAACATCGGCACCGGCCTGGACCCGATCACCACTCCCGCGCTGGGCATCGTCGCCGAATCGGGTTGCCGCTACTTCTCGGAGCTGCAGTTCCCGCAAGACCTTGTGGTCGGTCTGGCCGTCACTCGGCTGGGCCGCAGTAGCGTCACCTACCGGCTGGGCGTGTTCCGGACCGCGCGGCACGAGCCCGCGGAAAGCGAGGCGCAACCCATCACCGCGCTCGGGCACTGGGTTCACGTCTACGTCGACCGCGTCACCCGCAAGTCCGTCCCCATCCCTGACGCCGTCCGCGCGCTGCTGGCGACCGCGACCGTCGAGGCGTAAGACGAATAAGCGCCTGGCAGCAGGGCTTTCGTCTCGAACGCGGCCGCGGCCGCGCGGGAAGGACGGATCGTCGGCCCCGCTATGCTTCGCGCATGCCAGTGATGAGCAAGACCGTCGAGGTGCACGCCGACGCCGCGTTGATCATGAAGATCGTCGGTGACTTTGAGGCCTACCCGCAGTGGAACGAGGAGATCAAGGGCCTATGGGTGCTTGCCCGCTACGACGACGGGCGCCCCAGCCAGCTGCGGCTCGACACCGACTACCAAGGCATGCAGAGCATGTTCATTCAGGCCGTGTACTACCCGGGAGACAACCAGATTCAGACCGTCCTGCAGCAGGGTGACCTGTTCACCAAGCAGGAGCAGCTGTTCAGCGTGGTGCCGATGGGAGCGTCGAGCCTGCTGACGGTGGATCTGGACGTGGAGACCTCGATGCCGGTGCCGGCGCCGATGGTGAAGCAACTGCTCAACAACGTGCTCGACCACCTGGCCGAAAGCCTCAAGAAGCGCGCCGAACAGCTCGCGTCGCAGCCTTGATGGCGGCGACGCGCTTCGCCCGGCTTCGCCGCGCTCGCTATCACCGCCGGTCCTGATTGGCGGCGACCCGCTTCGCCCGGCTTCGCCGTTAGAAGATCCCCGTGCGGTCGCGCATCTCCGTCAGCCGCGTCGCCGCGTCGGTGAACTGCCACACGGTGTGCTCGATCACCGCGGCGGTGTCGCGGCGGCGCAGCGCGGCGATCAGCTGGCGGTGGTTGTCCACCGCGGCCTGACCCCAGTGCGGATCGGTGGCGTAGACCAGCACCGGCATGTACCGCGCCGCGTTGAGCAGGAACCACGCCAGTTTGATGCGACCACTGGCCTGGTTGAAGACGCGATGGAACGCGAACTCGATACCCGCGATGGTCTCGGCGTCGCCAGAGCCGACGGCCGCAGCCAGCGAGTCGTTGATCCGGGCCAACTCGTCGATCTCGGTGTCGGTGATGTGGCCGGTGGCCGCGGCCGCCAGCTCCCGGGCGATCGAAGCCTGCAGCCAGAAGATGTCCTCGATGTCCTGCCGGGTCAGGGGCAGCACCACATGCCCGCGGTGCGGTTCGAGCTGCACCATTCCCTCGCCGCGCAGCTTCAGCAGGGCCTCGCGCACCGGGGTGACGCTGACCCCGAGCTCGGCCGCGGTCTCGTCCAGCCGAACGAACGTCCCCGGCCGCAGCTTGCCGGACATGATCGCCGCCCGAAGATGACCCGCCACTTCGTCGGACAGCTGCGCCCGGCGCAGCGGCCGCCGGCTCCTCGGCTGCATGGACATCGGTGCGTTCACGGCGGCTGCCAGGGCTTTCGTGGGCTTGGCGGGACGGGGTTCAACTTTTGACGGGTGTTAACGGGGACTTGTCAGTGGACCGTCAACGCCATAGTGTGACCCACACAACACCAAGTTTTATCAAATATCAACCTGGCGCAAGCGGTGCGCGAGTGAAGGGGAGTGCTCAGCTTGACCGCGCAATTGGCGAACCATATGACGCAGGCGAACGAGCAGCCGTACCTGGCCCGGCGACAGAACTGGGTGAACCAGCTGGAACGGCACGCGCTGATGCAACCGAAGGCGACGGCGCTGCGGTTCCTGGGCAAGACGCTGACGTGGGACGACCTGCGCAGGCGGGTGACGGCGCTGGCCGATGCCTTGAGCCGCCGGGGTGTCGGCTTCGGCGACCGCGTCATGATCCTGATGCTCAACCGCACCGAGTTCGTCGAGTCGGTGCTGGCCATCAACATGCTCGGCGCCATCGCGGTCCCGCTGAACTTCCGGCTCACCCCGTCCGAGATCGCGTTCCTGGTCCAGGACTGCGAAGCGCGCGCCGTCGTCACCGAACCCGTGCTGGCCCCGGTGGCCGTCGGGGTCCGCGGCATCGAGTCGACGCTGAGCACCATCGTGGTGGCCGGCGCTCCGACCGACGACAACGTGCTCGGCTACGAGGACCTGATCAACGAGCCCGGGCAACAACACCAGCCCGTCGACATCCCGAACGACTCGCCGGCGCTGATCATGTACACCTCGGGCACCACCGGACGCCCGAAGGGCGCCGTGCTGACCCACACCAACCTGACCGGCCAGACGATGACCGGGCTGTACACCAACGGCGCCGACATCAACAGTGACGTCGGATTCATCGGGGTGCCGTTCTTCCACATCGCCGGCATCGGCAACATGCTGATCGGGATGCTGCTGGGCATCCCGACGGTGATCTATCCGCTCGGCGCCTTCGAACCCGGTCAGCTGCTCGACGTGCTCGCCGCCGAGAAGGTCACCGGCATCTTCCTGGTGCCGGCCCAGTGGCAGGCGGTCTGCGCCGAGCAGCGCGCCCGCCCGCGCGAGCTGAAGTTGCGGGTGATCTCGTGGGGCGCCGCGCCGGCCCCCGACTCGCTGCTGCGGGAGATGTCGGCGATGTTCCCCGGCACGCAGATACTCGCCGCGTTCGGGCAGACGGAGATGTCGCCTGTCACGTGCATGTTGCTGGGCGAAGACGCCATTCGTAAGCGTGGCTCGGTCGGCAAGGTGATCCCCACCGTGGCCGCCCGCGTGGTCGACGAGAACATGAACGACGTGCCAATCGGCGAGGTCGGCGAAATCGTTTACCGCGCACCAACTTTGATGAGCGGTTATTGGAATAACCCGGAGGCCACGGCGGAAGCGTTCGCCGGCGGCTGGTTCCACTCCGGCGACCTCGTCCGGATGGACGAGGAAGGCTACGTGTGGGTGGTCGACCGCAAGAAGGACATGATCATCTCCGGCGGCGAGAACATCTACTGCGCCGAGGTGGAAAACGTCCTCGCCAGCCACCCCGGCATCGTCGAAGTCGCGGTGATCGGCCGGGCCCACGACAAGTGGGGTGAGGTGCCCATCGCCGTGGCCGCCGTCGCCGACGACAATTTGCGGCTCGACCATCTCGGCGAGTTTTTGACTGAGCGACTGGCCCGTTACAAGCACCCCAAGGCGCTCGAGATCGTCGACGCGCTGCCGCGCAACCCGGCCGGGAAGGTGCTCAAGACTGAACTGCGGGTGCGCTACGGCGTCGGAGAAATCGACTAAATCCATTCTAGGGCAAGAGGTTTTACGAGCAGAAAGGAAAGCTGACGGGAGCTGAAGCGTTTGCCGGCTGTTGGTGAAGGGTTAATTGTGCAGATGCGGTTCACACGTGCATGGCCATCGGGTACATTCCTGTGGTCTCCGTTACTACTTGCCAGTAGGGAGCCGATGGTCACAGGCATCAAACCGGGGCGACGTGGGGGCACCCCCAGCTGCACCGCGGTGAGGGGGCGAGGCGTGCTACACGATCCGCCGCGACGCCATGAAGCGCGCGGTGACGGCCAGAGGGGGCAACGGTGACGTCAACGTCGACAAGTCGGCGGGGTCCCTACTTGGTCAGCTACGTGCGCGATCAGCTCGAGACGCCCCTGACGCTCGTCGGGGGATTCTTCCGGATGTGTGTGCTCACCGGAAAGGCGCTGTTCCGCTGGCCCTTCCAGTACCGCGAGTTCATCCTGCAGTGCTGGTTCATCATGCGGGTGGCGTTCCTGCCGACCATCATGGTGTCGATCCCGCTGACCGTACTGCTGATCTTCACGCTCAACGTCCTGCTCGCCCAGTTCGGCGCCGCTGACCTGTCCGGCGCCGGCGCGGCGATCGGTGCCGTCACCCAGCTCGGCCCCCTGACCACCGTGCTGGTGGTCGCCGGTGCCGGCTCGACCGCGATCTGCGCGGACCTCGGAGCTCGCACCATCCGCGAAGAGATCGACGCGATGGAAGTGCTCGGCATCGACCCGATCCACCGGCTGGTGGTGCCCCGCGTGGTCGCCGCGACCCTGGTCGCCACCTTGCTCAACGGCCTGGTGATCACCGTGGGCCTGGTCGGCGGTTACCTGTTCGGCGTCTACTTGCAGAACGTGTCGGGTGGTGCCTACCTGGCCACCCTGACCACTATCACCGGCCTGCCCGAGGTCGTCATCGCAACCGTCAAAGCCGCCATCTTCGGGCTCATCGCCGGCCTGGTCGGCTGCTACCGCGGGCTGACCGTGCGCGGCGGCTCCAAAGGGCTGGGCACCGCAGTCAACGAGACCGTCGTGCTCTGCGTCGTCGCCCTCTACGCCGTCAACGTGGTGCTGACGACGATCGGTGTGCGGTTCGGGACGGGGCACTGACATGTCGACTGCCACCGTCTTTCGCTCCCGGTTCCCGCGGGCGGCAGAGAACCTCAACCGCTACGGCCTCGCCGCGGCCCGCGGGCTCGACGACATCGGCCAGATGGCGTGGTTCGGTGCGGTCGCCGTCGGCCACATCCCGCACGCGCTGCGCCACTACCGCAAGGAAACCCTGCGCCTGATCGCCCAGATCGGCATGGGCACCGGCGCCATGGCGGTCATCGGCGGCACGGTCGCCATCGTCGGCTTCGTGACGTTGTCCGGTAGCTCGCTGGTCGCCATCCAGGGCTTCGCCTCACTGGGCAATATCGGCGTCGAGGCGTTCACCGGCTTCTTCGCCGCGCTGATCAACGTGCGCATCGCCGCGCCCGTCGTCACCGGCATCGCCATGGCCGCGACGGTCGGCGCCGGCGCCACGGCGGAGCTGGGCGCCATGCGCATCAGCGAAGAGGTCGACGCGCTGGAAGTGATGGGAATCAAGTCGATTTCGTTCCTGGCCTCCACCCGCATCATGGCCGGCCTCGTGGTGATCATCCCCATCTACTCCATGGCGATCATCATGACTTTTCTGTCCCCGCAGCTCACCACGACGGTGATCTACGGGCAGTCGCACGGCACCTATGAGCATTACTTCCGGACGTTCCTGCGTCCCGAGGACGTGTTCTGGTCGTTCCTGGAAGCCATCATCATCACCGCGGTCGTGATGATTACGCACTGCTTCTATGGTTACGAAGCCGGCGGTGGTCCGGTGGGCGTGGGCGAGGCCGTGGGTCGGTCGATGCGCTTCTCGTTGGTGTCGGTGCAGGTAGTCGTGTTGGCCGCCGCGTTGGCGCTGTATGGCGTCAACCCCAACTTCGCACTCACGGTGTAATCGCCATGGCCAAACCGATTCAGACCAACGCCCCGCGGACCCCGCCGTACAAGCTGGCCGGCGTGGCGCTCCTGGTCGTCTTCGCGCTGGCGTTAGCCCTTATCTACGGGCAGTTCCGGGGCAGCTTCACCCCCAAGACGCAGCTGACCATGCTCGCGGCGCGCGCCGGGTTGGTGATGGATCCGGGTTCGAAGGTCACCTACAACGGCGTGGAGATCGGCCGCGTCGGATCGATTGCAGAGACCTCGCACGACGGCAAGCCCGCGGCGAAGTTCACGCTGGAGGTGTATCCCCGGTACTTGAAGCTGATTCCGTCGAACGTCAACGCCGACATCAAGGCGACGACGGTGTTCGGCGGCAAATACGTGTCGCTGACGACGCCGGCCAACCCGTCGCCGCAGAAGATCTCCACGCGCACCGTGATCGACGCGCGGTCGGTGACCACCGAGATCAATACCTTGTTCCAGACGATCACGTCGATTTCGGAGAAAGTCGATCCGGTCAAGCTGAATCTCACGTTGAGTGCGGCGGCGCAGTCGCTGGCGGGGCTGGGGGAGAAGTTCGGCCGGTCGGTGACCAACGCCAATGTGTTGCTCGATGATGTGAACCCGCAGATGCCGCAGGCGCGCAAGGACATTCAGGGGTTGGCGGCGCTGGGTGATACGTATGCGAACGCGGCGCCGGATCTGTTCGACTTCTTGAACAATGCGGTGATCACCTCGCGCACCATCAACGCCCAGCAGAAGGATCTGGATCAGGCACTGCTGTCGGCGGCCGGGTTCGGCAACACGGGTGCGGACCTGTTCAACAAGGGCGGGCCGTATCTGGCGCGCGGCGCCGCCGATTTGGTGCCCACGGCTCAGTTGCTGGACACCTACAGCCCCGAGCTGTTCTGCACCGTGCGCAACTACCACGACATCGAGCCCAAAGCCTCGTCCTTCCTGGGCGGCAACGGCTACTCGCTGGTCGCCCACACCGAGGCACTGTCCGGATTGGGGTTGGTCGCGAATCCCCTGTCCCTGGTCGCGGTCGCCGCGCTGACGCTGGGGCTCGGTGCCACGGCCGGCCTGGTCGGTGGTGCGCCCAACCCCTACATCTATCCCGAGAACCTGCCGCGGATAAACGCGCGCGGCGGCCCCGGCGGTGCGCCGGGTTGCTGGCAACCACTCACCCACGACCTGTGGCCCGCGCCGGAGCTGGTGATGGACTCCGGCAACAGCCTTGCGCCGTACAACCACCTGGACACCGGATCGCCGTATGCGATCGAGTATGTCTGGGGCCGCCAGGTAGGGGATAACACGATCAACCCATGAAAATCACCGGAACCCTCGTCAAACTCGGCATCTTCTCGGTGGTGCTGCTGATCTTCACTGTGATGATCATCGTGGTGTTCGGTCAGATGCGCTTCGACCGCACCAACGCATACTCGGCCGAGTTCAGCAACGTCAGCGGCCTGCGCGCGGGGCAGTTCGTCCGTGCGTCGGGGGTTGAGGTCGGGAAGGTCGACAAGGTCGAGCTGATCGACGGCGGCAAGCGGGCCCGGGTGAAATTCAACGTCGACCGCTCGATCCCGCTGTACCAGTCGACGACCGCCCAGATCCGCTACCTCGACCTGATCGGTAACCGCTACCTGGAGCTCAAGCGCGGTCAAGGTGAAGGCGCCGACAAGGTCCTGTCGCCCAACGGGTTCATCCCGCTGGCGCGTACCCAACCGGCGCTCGACCTCGACGCCCTGATCGGTGGGTTCAAGCCGCTGTTCCGGGCGCTCGATCCACAGAAGGTCAACACCATCGCGACGAGCCTGGTCACTGTGTTCCAGGGGCAGGGCGGCACCATCAACGACATCCTGGACAACACCGCGCAGCTGACCAGCCAGCTCGGTGAGCGCGACCAGGCGATCGGCGAGGTGATCAAGAACCTGAACACCGTGCTGGACACGGCTGTTCGGCACCGGCAGCAGTTCGACCAGACCATCAACAACCTGGAGGTGTTGATCACCGGTCTGAAGGACCACGGTGACCAACTGGCCGGGGGGACCGCCCACATCAGCAACGCCGCGGGCACGGTGGCCGACCTGCTGGCCGAGGACCGCGGCCTCTTGCACAAGACGATCAACTACCTGGACGCGGTGCAGCAGCCGCTGATCGACCAGCAAGACCAACTGCAGGACTACCTCAAGAAGGTGCCGACCGCGTTGAACATGATCGGGCGTGCCATCGGGTCCTACGGGGACTTCGTCAACTTCTATGCCTGCGACATCACCCTGAAGATCAATGGCCTGCAGGCCGGCGGTCCGGTCCGCACGGTCCGGCTGTTCCAGCAGCCGACGGGTAGGTGCACGCCGCAATGAGAACCCTGGAACCACCCAACCGGATGCGCATCGGCCTGATGGGCATCATCGTCACGCTGCTGGTGATCGGCGTGGGCCAGAGTTTCACCAGCGTGCCGATGCTGATGGCCAAACCCCACTACTACGGGCAGTTCGCCGATACCGGCGGCATCAGCAAAGGCGACAAGGTGCGCATCGCCGGCGTAGACGTAGGCAAGATCGAGGGCATCAAGATCGAAGGCGATCACATCTCGATCCAATTCAACGCCGGCACTGCGCAATTCGGCACCGAAAGCCGGATCGCGGTCAAGACCGACACCATCCTCGGAAAGAAGGTCCTCGAACTCGAGCCGCGGGGCAACCAAACGCTGCGGCCAGGGGGGACGTTGCCGGTGGGGCAGAGCACCACGCCCTACCAGATCTATGACGCGTTCTTCGATGTCACCAAGGCCGCGCAGGGCTGGGACATCGACACCGTCAAGCAGTCACTGCACGTGCTGTCGCAGACCATCGACCAGACCTATCCGCACCTGACCCCGGCGCTGCAAGGGGTGGAGAAGTTCTCCGCGACCGTCGGCAAGCGCGACGAAGAGGTCAAGCACCTGCTCGCCCAGGCCAACCAGGTGGCCGGCATCCTCGGCAATCGCAGCGATCAGGTCGACCGGTTGTTGGTCAATGCCAAGACGCTGATCGCCGCCTTCAACGAACGCGGCCAGGCCATCAATGCTCTGCTCGGCAACATCGCGGCGTTCGCCGAACAGGTCAAGGGCCTGATCAACGACAACCCGAACCTCAACCACGTGCTCGAACAGCTGCGCACGGTGAGCGACATCCTGGTGCAGCGCAAGGATGACCTGGCCGACGGCCTCACCGAGGTCGGCAAGTTCCTGCCGTCGCTCAACGAGGCAATCGCCTCGGGACCGTTCTTCAAGGTGGTCCTGCACAACCTGGCCCTGTACCAGATTTCGCAGCCCTGGGTCGACGCCGCCTTCAAGAAGCGCGGCATCGATCCGGAGGACTTCTGGCGCAGTGCGGGCTTGCCGGCCTACCGGTTCCCGGACCCCAACGGCACCCGGTTCCCCAACGGCGCGCCGCCACCGGCACCGCCCGTGCTCGAGGGCACGCCCGATCACCCGGGTCCGGCCGTGCCGCCGGGATCGCCCTGCTCGTACACGCCGGCGGCCGACGGGCTGCCCCGCCCGGACAACCCACTGCCCTGCGCGGGTGCGGTGTCGGGGCCGTTCGGTGGGCCGGGCTTCCCGGCGCCGGTCGACGTGATGACGTCGCCGCCTAACCCGGCCGGCCTGCCGCCGACGCCGGGCATCCCGATCGCGGGCCGGCCGGGCGCCCCGGCACCCGACGTCCCGGGCACGCCGGTCCCGTTGCCGACGCAGGCACCGCCGGGTGCGCGCACCGAGAACCTCGCACCGGCCGGACCGCCGCCGCCGCCGTCGACGTTCGCGCCGGGGCTCCCGCCGGGACCGGCGGCACCGCCCGGGCCGGGCAACCAGCTGCCCGCACCGTTCATCAACCCCGGCGGAGCCGGAGGCAGTGGCGCAGCGGGGGGAGGTAGCCAGAATTGAGCACCATCTTTGATATCCGCAACCTGCGGCTGCCGAAGCTGTCGCGGGCATCGGTGATCATCGGAGCGCTGGTGGTGATCCTGGCACTCGTCGTCGGCTACGTCGGGTGGCGGCTGTACGAGAAGCTGACCAACAACACCGTGGTGGCCTACTTCCCGGCGGCGAACGCGCTGTATCCGGGCGACAAGGTCCAGATCATGGGCCTGCGGGTGGGTGCGATCGACAAGATCGAGCCCGTCGGCGACAAGATGAAGGTGACGTTCCACTACGAGAACCAGTACCGCGTTCCGGCCAACGCCTCGGCGGTGATTCTCAACCCCACCCTGGTGGCGTCGCGGGCCATCCAGTTGGAGCCCGCCTACAAGGGCGGTCCGGTGCTGGGCAACAACGCGGTGATCCCCGAAGAGCGCACCCAGGTGCCGGTGGAGTGGGACCAGCTGCGCAACAGCATCACCAACATCATCTCCAAGCTGGGCCCGACACCCGAGCAGCCGAAGGGTCCGTTCGGTGAGGTCATCGAATCGTTCGCCAATGGGCTGGCCGGCAAGGGCAAGCAGTTCAACGCCACTCTGACGAACCTCTCTGCGGCGCTGACCGCGTTGAACGAGGGCCGCGGCGACTTTTTCGCGGTGGTGCGCAGCCTGGCGCTGTTCGTCAACGCGTTGCACAACGACGACCAGCAGTTCGTCGCGCTCAACCAGAACCTCGCCGATTTCACCACCCGGCTCGCGCACTCCGACGGCGACCTGGCCAACGCCATCTCCCAGTTCGACAGCCTGCTCACCACCGTGCGTCCGTGGCTGGATCAGAACCGCGGGGTGCTGACCCAGGACGTCAACAACCTCGAGACCGCGACGAACGCGCTGCTGCAACCGGATCCGCTGAACGGGCTCGAGACCGCGCTGCACGTGCTGCCGACCGCCGCGGCGAACATCAACCAGATTTATCACCCGTCGCACGGTTCGGTGGTCGCCATCCCGTCGATCACCAACTTCGCCAACCCGATGCAGTTCATCTGTAGTGCAATCCAGGCCGGCAGCAGGCTGGGCTACCAAGAGTCGGCCGAACTGTGCGCGCAATACCTCGCGCCGATCCTGGACGCGATCAAGTTCAACTACCCGCCGTTCGGGTTGAACCTGTTCAGCACCGCCGAGACGCTGCCCAAGGAAGTCGCGTACTCGGAGGATCGGCTGCACCCGCCGAACGGATACAAGGACACCACCGTTCCTGGCATCTGGGTGCCGGACACCCCGACGTCGCACCGCAACACTCAGCCGGGCTGGATCGTCGCCCCGGGCATGCAGGGCCAGCAGGTCGGTCCGATCACCGCGGGTCTGATGACGCCGGAGTCGCTGAACGAGTTGATGGGCGGACCGAACATCGAGCCGGTTCAGTCCAACCTGCAGACACCGCCGGGTCCGCCGAACGCCTACGACGAGAACCCGATCCTGCCGCCCATGGGCCTGAACGCGCCGGTGCCGATCCAGCCCCCGCCGCCGGGGCCGGGCGTGATCCCGGGTCCCGTCGCCCCGACACCGGCGCCGGTGTCCGCACCCGCGCCGAACGCGGGTGGCCCGGCGGCGCCCGCTGACTTTGGAGGTGGCCAGTGAGGCGGGCGACGAGCGCGAGTGTCATTCGCCATCGGGCGTGGCAAGGGCTGACCCTGCTGATCACCGCGATGGTGCTGAGCTCGTGCGGCTGGAAAGGCATCTCCAACGTCTCGATCCCGGGCGGGCCCGGCAGCGGCTCGGGGGCCATGACCGTTTATGTGCAGGTGCCCGACACCCTGGCCATCAACGGCAACAGCAAGGTGCTGGTCGCCGACGTGTTCGTCGGCTCGATCAAGAACATCCAGTTGAAGAACTGGATAGCCACCCTGACGCTGGGCATCGACAAGAAAACCAAGCTGCCCAAGAACGCCGTCGCCAGGATCGGCCAGACCTCGCTGCTGGGTTCCCAGCACGTCGAGCTCGCCGCGCCGCCGAACCCGTCGTCCGAACCGCTCAGGAATGGCGACACCATTCCGCTGAAGAACTCGACCTCGTATCCCACCACCGAGCAGACGCTGGCCAGCCTGGCTCTGATCATGCGCGGCGGCGGCATCCCCAACCTGGAGGTGCTGCAGAACGAGGTATACGACATCTTCAACGGCCGCGGCGAACAGATCCGGGCTCTGCTCGGCAAGCTGGACACCTTCACCAGCCAGCTCAACGAGCAGCGCGACGACATCACGCACGCGATCGACTCGACCAACCGGCTGCTGACCTACGTGGGCGGCCGCGCCGACGTCCTGGACCGGGTGCTCACCGACATCCCGCCGCTGATCAAGCATTTCTCCGACACCAAGAACCTGCTGATCAACGCCACCGATTCGGTGGGACGGCTGAGCCAGGCCGCCGACCAGTATCTGTCGGAGGCGCGCGGGCCGCTGCACACCGACCTGCAGGCGCTGCAGTGCCCGCTGAAGGAGCTCGGCAAGGCCTCGCCGTACCTGATCGGCGCCCTGAAGTTGATCCTCACCCAGCCGTTCGACATCGACACGGTCCCGAAGATCTTCCGCGGTGACTACATCAACATCTCGCTGACACTCGACCTGACCTACAGCGCCGTCGACAACGCGTTCCTCACCGGAACCGGGTTGTCGGGAGCCCTGCGGGCGCTCGAGCAGTCCTTCGGGCGCGACCCGGAGACGATGATCCCCGACGTGCGTTACACGCCGAACCCGAACGACGCGCCGGGCGGACCTCTGGTGGAAAGGGGGGACAGGAATTGCTGACTCCCTTCATTCGCCGCCAGCTGATCGCCTTCGGGATCCTGACCGTCATCTCGCTGCTGGTGCTCGGGATCTACTACCTGCAGATCCCGAGCCTGGCCGGCATCGGCCGCTACACGCTGAAGGCTGACCTGCCGGCATCGGGCGGGCTGTATCCCACGGCCAACGTCACCTATCGCGGCATCACCATCGGCAAGGTCACCGATGTGGAACCGACTGAACGCGGCGCCTTGGCGACGATGAGCATCGACAGTCACTACAAGATCCCGGTCGACGCGACGGCTAACGTGCACTCGGTCTCGGCCGTCGGTGAGCAGTACCTGGACCTGGTGTCGACCGGTAGTCCCGGCAAGTACCTGGCAGAGGGGCAGACCATCACGAAGGGCACCGTGCCCGCCGAGATCGGGCCGGCGCTGGATACGGCGAACCGCGGGCTGGCGGTGCTGCCCAAGGAGAAGCTCGGCCAGCTGCTCGA
Organism: Mycobacterium sp. 94-17; assembly: GCF_035617725.1. Classification (NCBI taxonomy): domain Bacteria; kingdom Bacillati; phylum Actinomycetota; class Actinomycetes; order Mycobacteriales; family Mycobacteriaceae; genus Mycobacterium; species Mycobacterium sp. 94-17. The sequence goes on along the minus strand of NZ_JAPIYN010000005.1, from coordinate 132,391 downwards.
CGAGACGGCGCAATCCGTCGGGGGGCTGGGTCCCAACCTGCAGCGGTTGGTCGACGCCACGCAGGCGATCGTCGGCGACTTCAAGAACCAGATGACCGACGTCAACGACATCATCCAGAACTCCGGCCCGGTGCTGGACAGCCAGGTCAAATCGGGTGACAACATCGAGCGCTGGGCGCGCAACCTGAACAGGCTCGGCGCCCAGACCGCGCGGGAAGACCAACACCTGAAGAGCGTGTTGCGCCAGGCGGCGCCGACGGCCGACCAGGTCAACTCGGTGTTCAACGACGTGCGGGATACGCTGCCGCAGACGCTGGCCAACCTCGAGGTGGTCATCGACCTGCTCAAGCGCTACCACACCGGCGTCGAGCAGGTCCTCGTGTTCCTGCCGCAGGGTGCGTCCATCGCGCAGACGGTGGCCGCGCCGTTCCCCAACATGGCCGCTCTGGACCTGGCGCTGTCGATCAACCAGCCGCCGCCCTGCCTGACCGGCTTCATCCCGGCCTCGGAGTGGCGGTCACCGGCCGATACCAGCATTCAGCCGCTACCCACGGGCACGTACTGCAAGATCCCGATGGACACTCCGGCCAACAGCGTGCGCGGGTCGCGCAACCTCCCGTGTACGGACATTCCGGGCAAGCGGGCCGCGACGCCGCGCGAATGCCGCGACCCCAAGCCGTATGTGCCGGCGGGTACCAACCCCTGGTACGGCGACCCCAACCAGACGCTGACCTGCCCCGCGCCGGCGGCGCGGTGTGACCAGCCGGTGAAGCCCGGCATGGTGATCCCCGCTCCGTCGGTGAACAACGGGCTGAACCCGGCACCCTCGGACCGGGTCGCGGGCACACCCCCGCCCACCAGCGATCCGTTGACCCGACCGGGGTCGGGTACGGTGCAGTGCAATGGCCAGCAGCCCAACCCCTGTGTCTACAAGCCCAGCGGGCCCCCCTCGGCGATCTACAGTCCCCAAAGCGGTGAACTGGTAGGGCCAGACGGCGTTAAATACTCCGTCGAGAACTCGACCAGAACAGGAGACGATGGATGGAAGGAGATGCTGGCACCAGCCGGCTGAACCCATCGACACGGACGATTCGTTGACCACGCAGGACAAGGACGAGGATTCGACGGCACCCGAGACCGGAGCCGGCCAAACCGGTCCAGAGGACGCCTCCGAGGATCGGACGGAATCCACCGACGGTGTTGCCGACGGTGACGCCGATGCCGGCGTCGACGCCGTCCGGTCCGAGCCCGACGGCGCCGCCGAGGGTGACGCGGCGCCGGGCGAGGCCGGCGTGGCCGTATCGCGCGGTCCGTCCCGGGTGGGCCGCGGCTGGCTGGCGGCCATCGCGGCGGTGCTGGTGCTGTGCGCCGCGGTTGTCGGGGTGGGTGGTGTACTTGCGCTGCACCGCCATCATCAACGCCAAGGTATCGCCCGCAACGACGCCGCGGCGCTGAAGGCGGCGGTGGAGTGCGTGTCGGCGACGCAGGCGCCGGACACCAATGCGATGACCGCGAGCGAGCAGAAGATCGTCGAATGCGGCACCGACGTGTTCCGCTCGCAGGCGTTGCTCTACACCAGCATGCTGGTGCAGGCCTACCAGGCCGCGAACGTCCACGTTCAGGTGTCGGATGTGCGCGCGGCCGTCGAACGCAACAACCCCGACGGTTCGATCGACGTCCTTGTCGCGATGCGCGTCAAAGTCGCCAGCGACCAGAACCAGAGCGAGGCCGGCTACCGGTTGCGCGTGAAAATGGCCTTCGCCGAGGGGCAGTACAAAATCTCCAAGCTCGACCAGGTGACGAAGTGACGGTGGTGGTCGAACAGACTGCCCCCACGGCAAGCCGGGTTTCATCGCGGGAAGCCTTGGCGCCCTGGCATTCTCGCGTCGGCGCGGTCGTCGTCGACGTGCTGCCCGGCATCGCCGTGATCATCACCATGGCGTTGGTCCTCGGGACCGTGCCGACCCACGGCGTGTGGTGGTGGCTGGCCATCTCCGTTCTCGGCATCGTCATCCTGGTGGTTTTAGCCAACCGGTTGCTGCTGCCGGTGATCACGGGCTGGAGCCTGGGCCGCGCGATGGCGGGCATCGCGGTGACGCAACGCACCGGTGCCTCTCCAGGACCGTGGACCCTGCTGCTTCGGGACGTCGTTCACCTGCTCGACACCGCGTCGATCGTGGGATGGCTTTGGCCGCTCTGGGATTCGCGCCGTCGTACTTTCGCCGACATGTTGACCCGCACCGAAGTGCGCGGTCTCGCGCCGGACCAGATGCCGGCGCACATCCGGCGGTGGAGCGCGGTCGCCGTGTCGAGCGCGGGGGCGCTCTGCCTGGCCGGCGCCGCGGTGAGTTATTTCGCGGTCTACTCCGCGGACCGGGCAACCGACCAGACTCGCGCCCAGATCGCGACGCAGGGGCCGAAGATGGTCGCCCAGATGCTGACCTATGACCCCGCGTCGCTGCACGACGACTTCGCGCGGGCGCTGTCGCTGGCGACCGACAAATATCGGTCCCAACTGGCCGCCCAGCAGGACCTGGTACAGAAGGCGCACCCCATCATCAACGAATATTGGGTCACCAACAGCTCGATCGAATCGGCGGCCCCGGATCGCGCGACGATGTTGCTGTTCATGCAGGGCCGGCGCGGTACCGGGCCCGAACAGCGCTATATCAGCGCCACCGTGCGGGTGAACTTCGCGAAGAGCGCCGGAAACGCTTGGCGCGTCGACGATCTCAACGTGCTGACCAAGCCGACACAGCCCGGGAGTGGTCGATGAGTCCCCGCCGCAGGTTTGCGCCCGACGAGCTACCACTGCTCGTCGCACGCCCGGTCGAGGCCGGGGCGCAGCGTCGATGGATGGCGCCGTTGGCGGGCACGGCCACCGCGGTGCTCATGGTGGCGGCGATCACCGCCTGCGCGCTGATGTTCGCCTCGCATGAGTCCCGGGTGCGGACCGCGTCGAAGGACCGCGAGGTGCTGAACTACGTTTCGGGTTTCATGACGCAGTTCGTCTCCATCGATCCGTTTCACGCCAACGACTACGTGAACATGGTATTGGCCCAGGCGACCGGCGATTTCGCCAAGCAGTACGAGAAGAACGCCAATGAGATCCTCCTGCAGGTCGCCCGGGCCGAACCGGCCACCGGCAGCGTCCTGGGTGCAGGCCTGGAGCGATGGAACGACGACGGCAGCGCCAATGTCATGGTGGCCACGGCGATCACCACCAAGTCGCCGGATGAAAAGCAGGTAGTGCAGAACACCAACCGATGGGCGGCAACCGCGACGCAGGAAGGGAACCAGTGGAAGATCAGCAGCCTGCAGCAGGTGATGTGACCGTCGAGAAGAACGCCACCGTCCCCGAAGGCGAGGCGACCGAGGCGGCAACGGTCGGCGGCGTGCAGCCGGACGACGAAACAGCCGAAGCGGCAACGGAATCCGAGGCCGGCGACAATGGGAAGGCCGCCGGCGCGGCGCCGGTCGCCGCCCCGCAGAAGAAGCGGCGGGCCGGCAAGGTCTGGGCCGTCGTCGCGCTGATCGCCGCGCTGTTGTTCGTCGGATCCGCCGCGTTCGCGGGCGCGATGGTGCAGCCATATCTGGCCGACCGCGCCACCGACGCAACGAAACTGAACATCGCGCGGACCGCGGCCAGCGCGATCACCACGCTGTGGACGTACACGCCGGAAAACATGGACACGCTCGCCGACCGCGCATCCCGCTACCTGAGCGGCGATTTCGAAGCGCAGTACCGCAAATTCGTCGACGCGATCGTGGCCCCCAACAAGCAGGCCAAAATCACCAACAACACCGAGGTCACCGGCGCGGCTGTCGAATCGCTCGACGACCCCAACGCCGTGGTCATCGTCTACACCAACACGACCTCCACCAGCCCGCTGACCAAGAACGTCCCGTCGCTGAAGTACCTGTCCTACCGGCTGTTCCTGAAGCGATCGCACAGCCGTTGGCTGGTGACCAGGATGACCACGATCACTTCGCTGGATCTGACGCCGAAAGTCTAGCCGCCGCGCCTTCTGCCGCAACGTAAATCGTTGTGGCCGTGGCTAGTTGAACGCCAGCCAGCTGGGCAGCGCGCGCTCGTGCGAATCGCAGAGCACCTGCCGGGTGTCGCACGACCCTCGCGGTGATCCCGCGCCGGCCCACATGCCCCCGGTGTCGCGGCGCAGCACGATCGCCGAGGACCCACCGCCGTCGAGCAGCACGGCGTTATCGCTGCCCAGGCCGCGGAACAGGTCCTGCATGTTGTCGGGGGTGTAGTTGCCGCCCTCGAAGATGTACATCTCGTCCTTCTGCCTGGAGTACGCCAGCGCGGTTCGGGCCGCGCTGGGACCGCCGTCGTGCAGCTGGCCGGTGTTGCCGGGCGCCAGCAGCCCGATGCCCGAGACCGCGACGAACCTCTCGTTCTTGTTGAGCAGGTCGGCGACCACCGGAGTGGCGGCGTCATAGTCGCTCTTTGTCTTGGGCCACACCACATATGGCGCACCGCCGGACGGCAGGATCATGGTCGTCAGCGCGCTCCAGCTTTCTCCGCCGCCGGACAGGCCCTGCTTGCCGGGATAGGCCACGGTGCCGGTGACCGCCTGGTTGGCGCGGCCCTGACCCTGGGTGTTGTCGACGAAGGCGCCCAATGGCGAGCTGCAGCCGGTCTGCCGCCACGAGCCGCCTTTTTGTCCGCGCACGTCGAAGAAGTTGGCGTTGATCGCGATGGTCGGCTGGCCCATGCGCTGCCAGGCCTGAAGCGGTGCGTAGAGCTCCGAGGCCTGCCAGAGGCCCTCGCCCGTGCGGGCCCCGGGGTTGTTCTCGCAGCGGGCCTGATCGCCGCGGTGCGTGTCGACCAGCAGGTGCGGCGACAGGCGTCCCGCCGCGTTCTTGATGATCATCAGGTGGCCGCCGTTGTTCATCTCGTACCAGCTGCCGCCCGCGTTGAGCATCGGTGCCGGATGGCCGGGGCCGAAGTTGTAGACCAGGTAGGAACCGCGGGTGCTACCGATGGCGTTGGCCAACAGGTCGCGGCCGTCGGCGGCCAGGGCGAGCGGTTGTCCGGAGGTGACGGCCAGCGTGACGCAGGCAATGACGGCGGCGCAGCACGCCGCGAGCCGGCGGAAGCTGGCGCGTCGGGTCAGCACGATAGCCCTTTCCGCCCGGAACTGGATGCAACACGAACATCATCAGTCTCACGAGTCACACTGTCAACATCGATAACGATGCGGTGACGGCGGGGCTACACGTGAATTACGGTTGCTCGCTTGGGCTTTCGCTCTCGGATCCGGCAGGCTCGGACTCGGCCGGTTCGGATTCGGCGCTCTCGGATTCGGCCGGCTCGGTCGGTTCCACGTGCTTGCCGCGGCGGGCCTGATGCTGCGCCTGGTGCTCCTGGGCTATCGCCAATTCGACCGCGCCCGGAATGCGGTGAAAGCCCTTGCGGTCGTAGAGGTGCGTGACGATGCCACCGAGCGCCAGCCCGATGACCAGGCCGATCGTCGTCATGGTCAGGGCCTGGCTCAGACCGGCGTCGCCATGGCCACCGAAGTACAGCAGCGACCGGGCGCCGAGAAACACCTGGTGCATCGGCTCGAACTCGGCCAGCCAGCGGAAGAAGGGCGGCGTGGCCTCCAGCGGCACGGTGGCGCCGGCCGACGGCAGCCCGAGGATCACGAAAATAAGCATGCTGACCAGCATTCCGGCGGTGCCCAGCACCGAGAGCAGCGAACTGGATGTGATGCCCACCGCGGCGATCGCGAAGACGCCGAACGCCCACAACTGCCAGCTGTGCTCGATGGGCATGCCCAGCCCGTCGGCGATCGCGAGGTACACCGCCGAGGTCAGCAGCCCCAGCAGCACCATCATGGCCCACTTCAGCAGCAGGGTCTGGAATCTGGAAATCCTGACCTGCTCGGCGAACCGGTAGACCGGGCCGAATTCGGCCGGCACGTAACCGAGCAGCGCGTCCACCAGCGTGCTGACCACGATGCTGCCGGTGAATCCGGCCAGCAGCAGCAAGAGCGCGTAGTAGAAGGCGGACAAGCCGTTGCCGGTGCCGTTGGGCAGCGGGTGGTAGACGTTCGACTGGATGTCGATGGGGGCGCTCAGGCCCACCTGGGCCGCCCCGACCAGTGACGCGCCGCCGGTCTGCGCGGCGACTTCCGCCGTAACCCGTTGGCCCGCAATATTGTTCGCAATTACCATCGCCGAGTTGAGGGTCTGCCCGGCGATGCTCGCGCCGAGTGTGCCTGCCCTCGGATTGGTGGACACGGTGATCGACGGCCGGTCCGCGCGCGTCGGCAGCACCGCGCTGGTGGCGAAGTCCCGCAACTTCGACGAGAAGCTCGGCGGGATCAGCACCTGGCCGTACACCCGGCCGGTGTCCAGCTGGTGTTTGGCCTCGCCGGCGGAGAGCACGCGAACGTCGAACTTGTCTTTGTCCAGCGCGTTGACCAGGCGGTCGACGATCTGAGCGCCTCCGGGACCGGCGTCCTCGTTCACCACCGCGATCGGGAAGTGACGCAGGTTCGTGCTCGGATTCAAAATGCCGCCGAGGTAGAGCGCGCACAGCGCCGACATCAGCGCCACCGTGATCACCAGGGGTGCCGCCCAGAACCGCACGGTGCGGATCGCCTTGATGTTCCGGTTGGGGTTGGGCGCCGCGTGCTGCGGGTGCGAGTGAGGCATGCCGACTCCTGTCTGTCGTGCCCACTCTATGGGCTGCGACCCCGGCCCTCTATGGCCTCAGTCACCCAGCTTCGCGTGCATCTCCCAGATCAGCAGTTCCGACGGCTCGCCCGCCGACACGCGCCGGCCGTCGGCGTCGGTGAATCGGACCGCATCGCCCTGGCCCACCGTGCCGACTCCTTCCACGCCGACCCGGCCCTTGGCGACGAAAAGGTGCAGGTAGGGGGCGCGCGGAAGGCTCACCGCCGCGCCGGCCGCCAACCGCGTCGCGTGCAGCGCGGCGTCGCGGTTGTGCAGGGTGATCGCGGCCTCGTGCGCGTTGATGCCTGAGGCGATCGTCACAAGGCGGTTGGCCAGCAGCCGCTCGTCGATCTCGTGCTGTTGATAGCTCGGCGGGACCCCGGCCTTGTCGGGGGCCACCCACATCTGTACGAAATGGACCGGCTCACTGGGGGAGTCGTTGCGCTCGGAGTGCAGGATCCCGCTGCCGGCCGACATGCGTTGCGCCAGGCCGGGATAGATCACCCCGCGATTTCCCGCGGAGTCGTGATGCGCCAGTTGCCCGCGCAGCACCCAGGTCACGATCTCCATGTCGCGGTGCGGATGGGTGTCGAATCCCGTTCCCGGAGCAACGATGTCGTCATTGTTCACCAGCAGCAGCCCGAAATGTGTGTTGTCCGGGTCGTAGTGATCGCCGAAGGAGAACGAGTGCCGCGACGTCAGCCACGGGGTGCTGGTGACGGCCCGAGCCGCCGCATCCCTGATCTCCGCAGTCCCCGGCATCGCCCCAGCCTAATCGTCCGGCGCCTCAGGGCACCGCCGCGGTGAGCAGCCCTTGGGCGTGCCGAAGCGCCGCGTCGAGTGCGGGCAGGGTCAGCCCGGTGGCACGGCCCAGGTGGATCTCGATCTGGTACTCCGGCTGGCCGCCATGGCCGAATATCGGCAGGACAACGAATTCCGTTGCAGCCAAGTCTATCTCGAGAACATCGGTGACCGACTGCAGCGTCACCATGGTCATCAACGTGGTGAGTTGCCGGGTGACCTGAGCCGTCGGCTCCAGCGAGGCCAGCACGTCGGCCAGCCGGGTGTGCAGCGACCGGTGTGTGTCGTCGAAGCGCCATGCGCCGTACCCGCGGGCGCGAATATCGGCGAGCACCCGCTGGTGTTCGGCGATTTCGGCGCGGGTAAGTCTCGGCGTCACGCGATGCAGCCACGCTTCGACGAAGCCGTCGTCGCGCCACGCCATCGCGACCAGACCGAACGGCGGGTCGATCGGGAAGCGCTGCCCCACGGCGTGTGCGCCGTCGGTGCCATGGCCGACCGTGTCGACGGTGGTCAAATGCCGGGCGCCGATCCGTGACATCGAGCAGCCCGCGCCGAGCGTGTCGTGCAGGAAGCGCAGCGCATCGCGCCCGCGGTCGAGCAGTGGAAACTGCTCGCGCAGGCCGTGCACCAGCGCGAACAACCCGCTGCCCAGCACGTAACGGCGATCGTCGCGGCGCGCTATCCAGGCCCGCCGCTCCAGCTCGGCCAGCACCAGGGCGCAGGTCGAGGTGCTGATCGCGCAGTTCTTGGCCAGCTCGGCAGACATCCGCCCGTCTGGCGAATCCGCGAGGGCGGCAAGGATATCCATCACCCGGGCGGTGGGGGGTGACTTGGCGGCCGACTCGTCGTGGTCCCGCGCCATTGACGTGGCCACCGCTACCTCCCTACGATCCGTCCAAAATACAAGAATGCAAGTCCTAATATTAGGAGATCGTCGTGTTCAAGGTCGGAGTATGGGGCCCGGGTTCGATGGGCGTGATCGCCCTGCGCGGGGTGATCGACCATCCTGAGCTGCAACTGGTCGACGTCGTCGTGCACAGCGACGCGAAAGCCGGTCGCGACGCGGGAGAGCTGTGCGGCATCGCACCCGTCGGCGTGGCGGCTACCCAGGATCCAGCGGCCCTGCTGGCCGGCGACGCCGACGTGGTGGTGTATGCGGCCGGGGCGAACCTGCGGCCGCTGGAGGCCGTCGAGGACATGGTGTCGATCCTTCGGGCCGGCAAGAATGTGGTGTCGTGCTCGGTGGTGCCGCTGGTGTTTCCCGACGCGGTCGACGCGGCGTTCACCGACCCGCTGCGCCAGGCCGCGCTGGACGCCGGGGTGTCGTTCTTCACCACCGGCATCGACTCCGGGTTCGCCAATGACGTTCTGCCACTGTTACTTACCGGCGTCTCTCGGGTGATCGAGTCGGTGCGGGTGACCGAGATGTTCAACTACGCGACCTATCCTGACAAATCCGCCGTCTACGAGATCCTCGGATTCGGCCAGCAGCCCGACTACCCGGCCTTCGCGGCCCAGCCGGGGATCTTCACCTTCGGCTGGGGCCCGGTGCTGCATCAGCTGGCCGCCGGGCTGGGCGTCAAGATCGACGACATCGAGGAGAGCAACGAGCGGATGCCGGCCACCGAGTCCTTCGACACCCCCACCGGTCACATCGCGGCCGGGACCATCGCCGCGATGCGCTCGACGCTCACCGGTTACGTCGACGGGAAGCCGACTTTCGTGCTCGACCACGTCACCCGCATGCGTGATGACATCGCTCCGGACTGGCCGCAGCCGCGGATCTCCATCGCGCCCAAGGACCTCGGCTACGGGCCGGCGTCCGGACAGGGGCTGTACCGGGTGGAGATCGAGGGCTCGCCGAGCATGCGCTGCGAATTCGAGATGGCCGAGGACGCGGACCACGACCTGGGGGCCCGCATCGCCGGCTCGTCGCGGATGGTCAACGCCATCCCCGCGGTGTGCGCGGCCCCGCCCGGACTGCTGTCCGCGCTGGATCTGCCGCTGATCACCGGGACCGGCCTGGTGCGTCCGGTGCCGGGCCCCTCGCCGGACAGCCGGCTGTTCTAAGCGCGATCGCCGGGATACATTGCGGCGGCCAGCTGCAGGATCTCGGCGCGATCGGTGGGCAGGATGAACCCGGCACCGATCGCAGTGTCGAGGGCCGCGGTGAAGCGATCCAGGTATTGGGTGCGGCCCCCTGGGTAGAGCCGCTGAATCGTGTTGGCGTCGAACGGCTCTGCGGACCCGAAGATTGCCGACATGATGCTCTCCTGGCCGCCCACGCCCGACGTCCTGGCGATCGGCACATCCACCCACGGGGTCCTGATGCCACCCCGGGCGATGCCGTTGGCGTCCGGAACGAAATGCGGCCCGGCGTTTTCGCGGACCTCGAGCGGCTCCGCGTCCGGCGCAGGCGCGCCGGTGCCCACCCAGGCGTTAAGCGCCGAGAGCGCCGCCTGCACGACGTAATGGTGCTGCGGGCCGAAATTGATGTGGTGCGCCAGCTGTTGGCCCATCAACACGTTGGTCGGCGCGTACCCGGCCACGATGGCCTCGAGCGGTGCCGAGCCGCTGTCGATGAAGGCCACCTGGATCGTGTAGTTGTCGGCGTGGGCGGCACCGGCGATCTCCCAGACCCGCAGCCGCTCGTTGTCGGGCTGCCTGGCGAAGTAGTAGCCCTCACGCGGACCGCCGATGACATCGGTCTCGGTGATGACCGTCAGCACCGGCGCCCGCAGCTCGGGGCGGAATGTAACCGGTTGCGTCGCAACGGATTCATCGAATATCGAGCTGCCGTCCAGTGGGGCGGCCGGGCCGAACCGCGAGTGCACCAGGAATCCGTGGTAGACGCAGGCCAGCGGGTCGACGGCGTTGATGTAGGTGGTGAGGAACATCGCGGACTGGGACTCGCCCAGCGCGATCACGCGTTGCGCGGGCAGGTCCCGAAGGATGGCGCCGTGTGCGCCGCCCCTGATGAGCCCGCCGATCTGGGTGAAGATGTCGTAGGAGAACGCGTCACCGGGGTGGTGCAGGGCCGCATACCGTTGCGGGTCTTGGGCTTTCAGGGAAAGGTCTGTCGCCATGAGGCTCTCGCCGCCCTCGACTCCCACGCGCTGTGCCGAGACCGCGACGTAGGCGTAGCCGGAGCGCCGGATTTCGCGACCCGCCATCATCCACACCGCAGCGGCGTCGATGCCGCCGCTGACGTTGAGCCACTCGACGAGCACGGTTCCGTTGAAGCGGGCCGGGTCGGACGGCGTCAGCGCCACGACCCGGGTGGTGTAATCGGTCGTGCCCGAGGGTGTTACGTCCCAGCGGCCGTCGGGGCCCGGCTCGCCCACCGGATCGTAGCGAGACGCCGTGGCCGAGACGAGGAACTCCTCGGCGACGTAGCCCACTTCGGCCAGGTCGAAGGCGCTCAGCAGCAGCGCAGGCTTGCCGGGGATGGGTGTCACCTGGATGCCATCGGTCATGCGCAACCATCCTATCCCTGACCCGCGGGCAGCGAACCGGGCAGCCCGAATTTCGCGAACAACGCGTCGTCGAGGAAGGCCACCACGTGGGATACCTTGCCGCCCTGCACATCCAGCACATGCAACTGGAACGGAACGTGGACGTCGCCGACGCGCATGTACATGGCCGCGGCGAGCTGGCCGTTCGCGGTCAGCGGCAACATGCGCATGTCGCCACCGCCCTGCGCCGGGCACTGCTGGTGGATGAGGGTGATGATGTCTCCCACGCCCCGATACCAGCCGGTATACGGCGGCATCTCCCAGATCGCCTCCGCGGTGAACAGCTCGACCAGTCGGTCGATGTCGTAAGTTTCGAAGGCGGCGATATAGCGCGCCAACAGGTCCTGGGCTTCCGCCGAATCCGGTTGCACCAGTGGGTCTTCGGAACTCGGCGCGACCTCTTCGAGCTGCGCCCGGGCGCGCTGCAGCAGGCTGTTGACGGCGGTCGTGGTGGTGCCGACCGCATCGGCCACCTCGGCGGCCTTCCAGCCCAGCACGTCGCGCAGCAGCAACACCGCCCGTTGTCGTGGCGAGAGGTGTTGCAGCGCAGCGACAAACGCCAACCGCACCGACTCGCGCGCCCCGACGACGACAGACGGGTCGGCAGGATGTTCGGTGATCTCGGGCAGTGGCTCCAGCCACGGCACCTCGCGACGCTCCACCAACTCGGCGGTCGGGTCGGAGCTCGGCGCGCCCAGGCCCACCGGCAACGGTCTGCGCCCGCTTCCCTCCAGCGCGGTCAGGCAGGTGTTGGTGGCGATGCGATGCAGCCAGGTCCGGATCGAGGATTTGCCCTCGAATCGCTCGTAGGCCTTCCAGGCCCGCAGCAGGGTCTCCTGCACCAGATCCTCCGCGTCATGCAGTGACCCGGTCATGCGATAGCAGTGGGCCAGCAGTTCGCGCCGATACGGTTCGGCGTGCGCCGAGAAGTGCTCGCCGGCCACCGAATCACCTTCAGCGTTTTGGGCGAGAAGACTCATCCGCAAGAGCCTACGCAGTGTCTGGTCAGACGGCCTGCATCAGCAGCGATTACGCTGCCCGTAATGACTAGGACCTCCAAGTGAACCGGATCGAACGCAGTTTCGACGGGTTCGGCGGTGTGCGCATCGTGTACGACGTCTGGACACCCGACACTGCCCCGCGAGCCGTTCTGGTGCTTTCCCATGGTCTCGGCGAGTACGCCCGCCGCTACGACCACGTCGCCCGGCGCTTCGGCGAGGCCGGCCTGGCGACCTACGCGCTGGACCATCGCGGGCACGGCCGCTCCGGCGGCAAGCGGGTGCTGGTGCGCGACATCCACGAGTACACCCACGACTTCGACACCCTGGTCGGCATCGCCACCCGGGAGCACCACGGCCTCAAGTGCATCGTGCTGGGGCACAGCATGGGCGGCGGAATCGTCTTCGCCTACGGCGTCGAACGCCCGGACAACTACGACCTGATGGTGTTGTCGGGGCCCGCGGTGGCGGCCCAGGATGAGGTCTCGCCCCTGCTGGCGGCGGCCGCCAAGGTGCTCGGGGCGATCGCGCCCGGACTGCCGGTGCAGGAGCTCGACGTCGACGCCATCTCCCGAGACCCCGCCGTGGTGGCCGCCTACAAGAACGATCCGCTGGTGTACCACGGCAAGGTGCCTGCCGGCATCGGTCGCGCGTTGCTGCAGGTCGGGGAGACCATGCCGCAGCGGGCACCGGCGCTGACCGCGCCGCTGCTGGTAGTGCACGGTGAGCAGGACCGGCTGATCTCCGTCGCGGGCAGTCGGCGCCTGGTCGAGTGCGTGGGGTCCAGCGACGTCGAATTGAAGGTTTATCCGGGGCTCTACCACGAGGTTTTCAACGAGCCCGAGCGCGAGCAGGTGCTCGACGACGTGGTCACCTGGATCACCGCCCGGTTGTGAGGTGGGGGTTGTCGGTCGGCTCCCGTAGGTTGGCGCCATGAATCGCGCCGGCGACGATGCAGAGCGAAGCGATGAGAAGTGGCGCCATGAGTCGCGCCGGCGACGATGCAGAGCGAAGCGATGGGGAGGAGTGGCGCCATGAGTGACGACAAGATGCTGGTGCGTATCGCCGCGCTGCTGCGTCAGGCCGAGGGCACCGACAACACCCACGAGGCCGACGCGTTCATGTCCGCCGCGCAGCGGCTCGCGACGGCCGCGTCCATCGACCTTGCGGTGGCGCGCTCCCACTCGGCCCAGCGCTCGGCGGCGCAGACGCCGACGCAGCGCACCATCACGATCGGGGCGGCCGGCACGAAGGGGTTACGCACGTACGTGCAGTTGTTCGTGGTGATCGCCGCGGCCAACGACGTGCGCTGCGACGTGGCCTCGAATTCGACGTTCGTGTACGCGTACGGGTTCGTCGAGGACATCGACGCCACCCACGCCCTGTACGCCAGCCTGGTCGTCCAGATGGTGCGCGCGTCGGACACCTACCTCGCCTCGGGCGCGCACCGTCCTACGCCCACGATCACCGCCCGGCTCAATTTTCAGCTCGCGTTCGGGGCACGCGTCGGCCTGCGGCTGGCCGAGGCCCGCGAGCAGGCCCGCCAGGAAGCCACCCGGGACCGCCACCGGTCGCCGGGTACCGCTATCGCGTTGCGGGACAAGGAGGTCGAGCTGGTGGACTACTACCGCGGCGCGTCCAAGGCGCGCGGCACCTGGCAGGCCAGCCGGGCGTCGGCGGGGTATTCGTCGGCGGCGCGGCGCGCCGGGGATCGGGCCGGCAAGCGGGCACGGCTCGGCAACAGTCCCGAACTTCCCGGGGCGCGCAGCGCGCTGAGCGGGTGAGCGCGGGGAATCCCCCTCGGCGGGATTCTCAACGCTCCAGGGTCTATGCGGCCGAGGAGTTCGTCCGGACGCTGTTCGACCGTGCCGCCCAGCACGGTTCACCGGTGGTGGAGTTCTTCGGCACGCAGCTGACGCTGCCGCCGGAGGGTCGATTCGGCTCGGTGGCCTCCGCACAGCGATACGTGGACGACGTGCTGGCGTTGCCGGCGGTGCGGCAGCGGTGGCCGGACGTGTCGCCGCTGCGGGTGCGGGGACGGCGCGCCGCCGGCGCGGCACATTACGAAAACCAGGACGGGACAGGCGTTATCGCCGTTCCCGATCGCGACACCGCCGACTGGGCGCTGCGCGAGCTGGTGGTGCTGCACGAACTGGCGCATCATTTATGCCAGGCCGACCCGCCGCACGGGCGCGAGTTCGTTGCGACGATCTGTGAGTTGACCGAGCTGGTGATGGGACCGGAATTGGGGCACGTGCTGCGCGTGGTCTACGCGAAAGAGGGTGTGCGGTGAGCGCCCCCTTCGGTGACGATGCGGGCCGCTCTAATGCTGGGGGAGTTGCCGGGCGGTTCGATCCCGACGCGCGGGCTGGCGAGGTCGAAGCCCGCATGACCGACGACGAACGATTCGCACTGCTGGTCTCGGTGATGGGGGCCTGCGACATGTGGCCGGTGCGCGACGAGCGCATCCCCGAGGGCACGCCGATGAGTGCGGGATACGTGCCGGGCGTTCCCCGCCTCGGTGTGCCGGCACTGCTGATGAGCGATGCCGGTTTGGGTGTTACCAATCCCGGTTTCCGTCCGGGCGATACGGCCACCGCGCTGCCCGCCGGTCTGGCGCTGGCGGCCGGCTTCAATCCGGCGCTGGCCCGGTCCGCGGGTGAGGTGATCGGCGTCGAGGCGCGAAGCCGCGGGTTCAACGTGCAGCTCGCCGGCGCGATGAACCTGACCCGCGACCCACGCAACGGCCGCAATTTCGAATACCATTCCGAGGACCCGCTTTTGACCGCAAGCATGGTGGCCGAGCAGGTCGACGCCATCCAGCGTCACGGGGTGGTCTCGACGGTCAAGCACTACTCGCTGAACTGTAACGAGACCAACAGGCACTTCCTGGACGCCGTCATAGATCCCGACGCACACCGCGAATCCGACTTGCTGGCATTCGAATTGGTTATCGAGCGCTCGCAACCCGGCGCCGTGATGGCCGCGTACAACAAAATAAACGGGGAGCACGCCGCGGCGAACACCGTGCTGATCAATGACGTGCTGAAGGGCGCCTGGGGCTACCGCGGTTGGGTCATGTCGGATTGGGGCGGAACGCCGAGCTGGCGGTGCGCCCTAGCCGGCCTCGACCAGGAGTGCGGGGCACAGTTCGACGCGCTGTTGTGGCAGGACGAGTGCTTCGGTGCTCCATTACGTGACGCGTACGCCGGCGGCGGACTCACCAAGGAGCGCCTGTCGGACATGGTTCGCCGGATCCTGCGGTCCGTGTTCGCCGTCGGCGCCGACCGCGTCGACGCGCCACCGGCACCGGACGTGGCCGCGCACAACAAGATTGCGCTGGAGATCGCGCGGCAGGGAGCGGTGCTGCTGACCAACCGGGGGCTGTTGCCGTTGGCGCCCGAGCCGGGCGCTCGCATCGCCGTCATCGGCGGGCACGCGCACGTGGGTGTGCCGGCCGGGTACGGTTCCAGCACCGTGGTTCCGGCCGGTGGATACGCGGGCGTGGTCCCGATCGGCGGCACGGGCCTGGAGGCCGGGCTGCGCAATCTGTACCTGCTGCCCTCGAGTCCGCTCACCGCTTTGCGAAACCTGTTACCGCAGGCCAGGTTCGAGTTCGATCCCGGTATCAGCCCGGCCGAGGCGGCGCGGGCCGCGCGCGGCGCCGACGTCGCGATCGTGTTCGCGGTCCGTGCGGAGGGCGAGGGCTTCGACCTGGCCGACCTCTCGCTGCCCTGGGGTCAGGATGAGCTGATCGCGGCGGTGTCGGCGGCGAATCCGGATACCGTGGTGGTGCTCGAGACCGGCAACCCGGTGGCGATGCCATGGCGCAAATCGGTGAATGCCATTGTGCAGGCGTGGTTTCCGGGCCAGGCCGGTGGACGGGCGATCGCGGAGATCCTCACCGGAACGGTGAATCCGTCGGGCCGGCTGCCGATCACCTTCCCGGCCGATCTGGCCCAGACCCCCCGCCCGCGGCTGCCCGATGTCGACGAACGGTGGGGAACGCCCACCACGATCGACTACTCCGAGGGAGCCGACGTCGGCTACCGCTGGTTCGCCCGACACGGTCACGATCCGATGTTCGCATTCGGCCATGGGTTGTCCTACACCAGGTTTGACTATCGCGACCTGGTGGTCAGCGGCGGCGAAACCCTCAGCGCCAGTTTCGACGTGGTCAATGTAGGCGATCGCGCCGGGGCGGACGTGGCTCAGCTGTATCTGACGGCCGCCGCGGGCGAACGGTGCCTACGGCTGCTGGGATTCGAGCGGGTGGAGCTCGAGCCTGGAGCTACCCACCGCGTGCTCCTCGAGGCGGATGCGCGGCTGCTTGCCCGGTACGACGGTGGCGTTCAAAGCTGGCGAATCCGCCCGGGCGCCTATACGGCGGCGGTGGGCGCCTCAGCAACCGCGATGCGGTTGCACGCCACGGCCGAGCTGACCGGTCGTACGTTCGGGCGTTGAGCCACACGGGCACCCGAACGCACGACCGGCCCCACCCGTTACTTGACGGGGGTCAGCGCGTCGCCGCACGTGCAGCGGTACGGGGCACCGGAACCCGAGCAGTGGCAGGGGACCTCGATGCGGACGCGACAGCCGCAGCCTTCGTGGCCGCAGGTCAGTTCGGTCCCGGCCTCGTAAGTTGCCATGTAACTCACCCTTTTCTCGTTGTGGTGACTCTTGCGGTACGGGTCGACCGCACCCCCACTATATACCCCCCATGGGTATATGCCAACGGTCGCGCCGGCCGAGGCTAGCGATTGCTCGCCGGGCGCCACTCTGGCGTGACACTCGGTGGCGACGGTCACTCTGGCGTGACGCTCGGCGACGGCGCCGACCCGACTACTGTGGGCGCCATGGCCGAAACACCAACCCCCAAAGACATCGACGCATTCTTGGACAGGGTCGTGGGGGGCGCCGATCCGGCATTGAGCGCGGCCGCGGAGGCCAGCAGTGCGGCGGGATTGCCGCCGATTGCGGTCTCGGAGCAGCAAGGGAAATTCTTGAGCCTGCTTGCCGGCGCCATCGGCGCGCGCAGCATCCTCGAACTCGGCACGCTGGGCGGCTTCAGCACCATCTGGCTGGCGCGCGGCGCCGGCCCGCAGGGGCGGGTGGTGACGCTGGAATACGAGCCCAAGCACGCCGAGGTGGCGCGCGCCAACTTGCAGCGGGCCGGCCTTGCCGACCGGGTGGAGGTGATCGTCGGAGCGGCTCTCGACACGCTGCCGACGGTGAACGGTCCCTTTGACCTGATCTTCATCGACGCCGACAAAGAGAACTACCCCGCGTACCTGGAGTGGGCGGTGCGGCTGGCCCGCCCCGGCGCGGTTATCGTGGCGGACAACGTGATTCGGCAGGGGCAGATCCTGGATCCGGAGTCCAACGCTCAAGCGCGGGCGGTGCGCCAGACACTGGAGGCGATGGGCGAACACCCGCGGCTGGACACCGCGGTGATCCAGACCGTGGGCGCCAAGCACTGGGACGGCTTCGCCTTCGCGTTGGTGCGGTAGGCGCCGGGGCCTTATGTGGCCGGCCCGGGCGGCCCTGCCGGACTGACGATTTCGTTGCCGGCCCATGTCGGCGGGCGTAACCTTGACGCCAGATGGATGGGTGCAGTACGGCGCATAGTGCTTGCCGCACAACGAGCTTGCTGCATAACAGAAAGGTCACGAAATGAGTACAGTCCATTCATCAATCGATCACCATCCCGATTTGTTGGCCCTGCGTGCGCGTTACGATCGCGTCGCCGAGTCGACGAGCGCGCATCTCACGTTCGGTCTCGCCCTGCTGACGGGACTGTATGTGGCCGCGTCCCCGTGGATCGTCGGATTCAGCGCCACGGCATCGCTCGCCACGTCCGACCTGATCGTCGGGATCGCGGCGGCGTTCTTGGCTTACGGGTTCGCGACGACGCTGGACCGCGCGCACGGCATGACCTGGACGCTGCCGGTGCTGGGCGTGTGGGTCATCGTCTCGACGTGGGTCCTGCCGGGCGTCGCGATGAGCGCCGGTACGACCTGGTCGAATGTCGTTGCGGGTGCGCTGTTGACGGTATTGGGCCTCAACGCGACCTACTTCGGCATGCGTACCCGCGCCGCGGGCACGCACGCATAATCGCGAATCCGGCTGAACCGCAAAGCGGTCAGCCGCAGACCGCGCCGATCGCGGCGGAGCTGACCAGCTTCACGTACTTGGCCAGCACGCCCGTCTTGTAGCGCGGCTGCGGCGGGGTGAAATCCTTGCGCCGAGAGTCGAATTCGGCCGGATCGGTCAGCACGTCGAGTACCCGGTCGGCCACGTCCAGGCGGATGCGGTCGCCGTCGCGCAGGAGCGCGATGGGCCCGGCGTCTACCGCCTCGGGTGCGATGTGGCCGACGCAGAAGCCGGTGGTCCCGCCGGAGAAGCGGCCGTCGGTCAGCAGCAGCACGTCCTTACCCAGGCCGGCGCCCTTGATGGCGCCGGTGATGGCCAGCATCTCGCGCATGCCCGGGCCGCCTTTGGGGCCCTCGTAACGGATCACCACGGCGTCACCCTTGGTGATGGAGCCGTCCTCCAGGGCGTCCAGCGCGGCCCGCTCGCCGTCGAAAACCCTTGCGGTGCCCTCGAACACGTCGGAGTCGAAACCGGCCGTCTTGACCACCGCCCCCTCGGGGGCCAGCGAGCCGCGCAGGATGGTGATTCCGCCCGTCGGGTGCAGAGGGTTGTCCAGTGCGCGCAGCACCTTGCCGTCGGGATCCGGCGGGGCGATCGAGGCCAGGTTCTCGGCCACCGTCGCTCCGGTGACGGTCAGGCAGTCGCCATGCAGCAGGCCGGCGTCCAACAAGGCCTTCATCACCACCGGCACACCGCCGATGTGGTCGACGTCGGACATCACGTGGCTGCCGAACGGTTTGACGTTGGCCAGGTGCGGCACCTTCGACCCGATCCGGCTGAAGTCGTCGAGGGACAGCGCGACCTCCGCCTCGTGCGCGATGGCCAGCAGGTGGAGCACCGCGTTGGTCGACCCGCCGAACGCCATCACCACCGCGATCGCGTTGTCGAACGCCTCCTTGGTGAGGATGTCGCGGGCGGTGATGCCGCGCCGCAGCAGTTCGACGACGGCCGCGCCGCTGCGCCGCGCGAACCCGTCGCGGCGGCGATCCGTCGCCGGCGGCGCCGCGCTGCCGGGCAACGACATCCCCAGCGCCTCGGCGGCGCTGGCCATCGTGTTGGCGGTGTACATGCCGCCACACGCGCCCTCACCGGGACAGATCGCGCGCTCGATGGCGTCGACGTCCTCGCGGCTCATCAACCCGCGCGAGCAGGCGCCGACGGCCTCGAACGCGTCGATGATGGTGACCTCGCGCTCGCTGCCGTCGGACAGCTTGGCGACCCCGGGCAGGATCGACCCCGCGTAGAGGAACACCGCCGCCAGGTCCAGCCGCGCGGCGGCCATCAGCATCCCGGGCAGCGACTTGTCGCAACCGGCGAGCAGCACCGAGCCGTCGAGGCGTTCGGCCTGCATCACCGTCTCCACGCTGTCGGCGATCACCTCGCGCGACACCAGCGAGAAGTGCATGCCCTCGTGGCCCATCGAGATGCCGTCGGACACCGAGATGGTGCCGAACTCCAAGGGGTATCCGCCGGCCGAGAAGACGCCCTCCTTGACCGCCTTGGCGAGCCGGTCCAGGGACAGGTTGCACGGGGTGATCTCGTTCCACGACGACGCGACGCCGATCTGCGGCTTGGCGAAGTCCTCGTCGCCCATGCCTACCGCCCGCAGCATTCCCCGGGCGGCGGCCTTCTCCAGGCCGTCGGTGACGTCACGACTACGCGGCTTGATGTCGGCGGTTGCCGCCGAATCGGTGGTGGGCATCGTTCAAGTATGCGCTGGCCAGTCGCGATGCCCGCTTCCGGGGTGATACCCCGATGGGGTATAAGCTGTGGTGCGGCGCCGAAGGGCAAGCGATTGGGCAAGGGTGACGGATGACGAACGACCACGGGTATTCGCAGCAGAAGGACGACTACGCCAAGCGGCTACGGCGCATCGAGGGCCAGGTGCGGGGCATCGCCCGGATGATCGAGGAAGACAAGTACTGCATCGACGTCCTCACCCAGGTCAGCGCCGTCAACAGCGCCCTGCGTTCGGTTGCCCTGAACCTGCTCGACGAGCATCTGAATCACTGCGTCACCCGCGCCGTCGCCGAGGGGGGCGACGAGGCCGACCACAAGCTGGCCGAGGCCTCCGCCGCCATCGCACGGCTGGTTCGCTCCTGACGTGGCGATATCGTGCCTCATCGGTGACGCAGTTGAGATCAGAGTTCCGGCTCTGATTCAGGGGGAGGCGCAGTTGCGGTCCGTACCGTAAGGCAGTGTGATCGCATTAGGCGCGACGACCCAGGAACTGGGTAGCCCGGCCGACATAGACGCCATGACCACCGAAATCAACGCTGCCACGCGGACGTGGACCCCACGGATCGCGGCGCAGCTGGCTGTGCTGGCCGCCGCAGCCTTCACCTATGTCACCGCCGAGCTCCTGCCGGTGGGGGCGCTGCCGGCCATCGCGCGCGACCTGCACGTCAGTGTGTTCGCGGTGGGAACGCTGCTGACGTGGTATGCGTTCGTGGCGGCCCTGACGACGTTTCCGCTGGTGCGCTGGACCGCCCATTGGCCGCGGCGACGCGCGCTCATGCTCAGCCTGACCTGCCTGACCGCCTCGCAGGTGATCTCGGCGCTGGCGCCCACTTTCGCGGTGCTGGCCGCAGGCCGGGTGCTCTGCGCGATCACCCACGGGCTGCTGTGGGCGGTCATCGCGCCGATCGCCACGCGGCTGGTGCCGCCGAGCCACGCCGGGCGGGCCACCATGTCCATCTACGTCGGCACCAGCCTGGCGCTGGTGGTGGGCAGCCCGCTGACCGCCGCCCTGAGCCTGATGTGGGGCTGGCGCCTGGCCGTCGTGTGCGTCACCGCCGCGGCCGTCGCCGTCACGGTCGCCGCGCGACTGCTGCTGCCGGCGCTGGTCCTCACCTCCGACCAGCTCGCCCACGTGGGTCCGAGGTCGCGCCACCACCGCAATCCCCGGCTGATCCTGGTGAGCGTGCTGGCGATGATCGCGGTGGCCGGCCATTTCGTGTCCTACACCTACATCGTCGAGATCATCCGCAATGTCCTCGGCGTGCGGGGGCCGAACCTCGCCTTCGTGCTGGCCGCCTACGGGCTGGCCGGCCTGCTGTCGTTGCCGTTGGTGGCGCGGCCGCTGGACCACCGGCCCAAGAGCGCCGTCATCCTGTGCGCGACGGGGTTGACGGCGGCCTTTGTGGTGCTGACCGGGCTGGCGTTCGGCGGGCGCTCTGGGATAGCCACCGCCCTGATCGGGACCGCCGCCATCGTGCTGTGGGGGGCCATGGCCACCGCCCTCTCGCCGATGATGCAGTCTGCCGCGATGCGCAATGGCGCCGACGACCCCGATGGCGCGTCGGGGCTCTACGTCACCGCTTTCCAGGTCGGCATCATGGCCGGCTCGCTCGCCGGCGGTCTGCTCTACGAGCGCAACGTCACGCTGATGCTGACCGCTTCGGCGGTCCTGATGGCCGTCGCGTTGGTGGGCATCGCGGCCAACCGGCGAATGCTGGACTTTGCTCCGACAAGCTCACCCGATTCATAGCGGCCCAGCTCAAGCGCACTATTTCCCCCGTTGTCGCGGCCCTGACGCCCGTGGGAGACGGTAGCTGGCATGGGTCTTATGCCACACTTAGGCGACAACACGAGTGGAGGTATGCATATGTCGGGCTGGACGAGGGCCAGGACCAGAAAGGGCCTCTTCGCCGCTCTGGGCACGACCGGCTTGGCGTCCGTCATGGGCTTGACGCTGCTGCTGAGCGCGGCTCCGGCCCTGGCGGACCCGGATCCGGCTCCCGCCGACCCGGGCGCGGTCGCCGCGCCTCCCGGGCCGCCCCCACCGCCCGACCCGTTCGCGCCGCCGCCCCCGCCCGATCCGTTGGCCGCCCCGCCGCCGCCCAACCCGCTGGCGCCGCCGCCGTGGGCGCCGCCCGCAGCCCAGCCCGCCGCGGCCTCGGCTGCCGGACAGAATCCCACCCCGTTCACGGGGACGCCCCCGTTCGGGCCGCCCAGGATCGTCCCGGCCAATGGCGCAACCGTGGGCGTCGGCCAGCCGATCATCATCAACTTCCCCGGAACGGTCGACAACGCCGACGCGGCCATCGGCGCCGTGCACGTCTCGTCGGTGCCCGCCGTGCCCGGCAAGTTCTACTGGATGACCCCGACCCAGCTGCGCTGGAGGCCGCTGGACTTCTGGCCCGCGCACACCGCGGTGACCGTCGACGCGGGCGGCACGGTGATGAGCTTTCACACCGGTGACACGCTGATCGCCACGGCCGACGACGCGACGCACCAGCTGACCGTCACCCGCAACGGCACCGTCGAGAAGACCTTCCCGATGTCGATGGGCATGACGTCCGGCAACCACCAGACGCCCAACGGCACCTACTACGTGCAGGACAAGAAGGCGTCGGTGGTGATGGACTCCTCGACCTACGGGGTGCCGGTCAACTCGACCTACGGCTACAAGGTGACCGTGGAGGACGCGGTGCGCTTCGACAACGTCGGCGACTACGTGCACAGCGCCCCGTGGTCGGTGGACGACCAGGGCAAGCGCGACGTCAGCCACGGCTGCATCAACATCAGCCCCAGCAACGCGAAATGGTTCTTCGACAACTTCGGCGCGGGTGACCCCATCGTCGTGAAGAACTCCAGCGGCGGCTCGTATAAGAAGAACGACGGATCCGCCGACTGGATGAACTAGCCGTCAGTTCCAGATCTTCACCCGGCGGTCCGACTCCAGGAACAGGGCACCCGCGTTGGCGCCGTCGAACGCGTCGTAGAAGGCGTCCATGTTGCGCAGCACGCCGTTGCAGCGGAACTCCGGCGGCGAGTGCGGATCCACCGCCAGGCGCCGGATAGCCTCCGCTGCACGGGATTTGGCGCGCCACACCTGGGCCCAGCCGTAGAACACGCGCTGCACACCGGTGAGGCCGTCGATCACCGGAGCGGGACTGCCGTTCAGCGACAGCTGGTAGGCCAGCAGCGCGATCGACAGCCCGCCCAGGTCGCCGATGTTCTCGCCGACCGTGAAGGCGCCGTTGACGTGATGGTCGCCGGCCAGGTCCCGCGGCGTGTAGGTGTCATACTGCTCGATGAGAGCCTTTGTTCGGGAAGAGAATTCGGTCCGGTCGGCATCGGTCCACCAGTCGACCAGGTTGCCGTCGCCGTCGTATTTGGCGCCCTGGTCGTCGAAGCCATGGCCGATCTCGTGCCCGATCACCGCGCCGATGCCGCCGTAGTTGGCCGCGTCGTCGGCCTCGGCGTCGAAGAACGGTGGCTGCAAAATGGCTGCCGGGAAGACGATTTCGTTCATGCCGGGGTTGTAGTAGGCATTGACCGTCTGCGGCGTCATGAACCATTCGTCTTTGTCCACCGGTCCGCCGAGCTTGGCCAGTTCACGATCGTGGTTGACGGCATAGCCGCGCCTGTAATTGCCGTAGAGGTCATCTCGCTCGATCACCAGCGTCGAGTAGTCCCGCCACTTCGCCGGGTAGCCCACCTTGGCGGTGAACTTTTCCAGCTTGGCCAGGGCCCGCTGCCGGGTCTGCGGCGTCATCCAGTCCAGTTCGCTGATGCTCATCCGGTACGCCGCCCGCAGGTTGGCGACCAGCTCGTCGATGCGGGCCTTGGCCCCGGACGGGAAATGCTTTTGCACGTAGAGCTTTCCGACGGCGTCGCCCATCAGGTTCTCCACCAGCGACACCCCGCGCTTCCACCGGTCCCGGATCTGCTCCGCGCCGGTCAGCAGCCGGCCGTAGAAGTCGAAGTCCGCCGATACCAGCTCGTCGGTCAGCCAGGAGGCCCGCACCCGGATCAGCCGCCACCGCGCCCAGCTCTTCCACACCTCGAGGTCTTCGTTGCGCCATAGCTCTGCGAAGGCGCGCAGGTAATCAGGTTGGCGCACAATCACTTCCGCGAGTGCCTCGGGGCCGGCGCCCAGCGCGGAGGCCCAGCCGTCCCAGTCAAAGCCCACCGACTCGTCGCGGAGTTCGGCGAAGGTGCGCAGGTTGTAAGTGAGGTCGGCGTCGCGACGCTTGACCACATCCCAGTGCGCCTCGGCCAGCCTGGCCTCCAGCGCGACGATGCGCTCGGCGGTCGGCACGTGGTCTCCGGGATCCCCGCCAAACACCAACCCGAACATCCGCGCGATGTGCGCGGGGTAGGCCGCGAGCACCTGGGCGTGCTGCTCTTCGCGATAGTAGGACTCGTCGGGCAGCCCGAGGCCGGACTGGGTGAAGTGCACCAGGTAGCGGGCCGAGTCCATGGCGTCGGTGTCCACGTACATCCCCACACCGCCGCCCACGCCGGTGCGTTGCAGCGCGCCGATGGCCCGGGACAGCGCGTCGGCGTCCGCGGCGTCGTCGATCACCGACATCTCGTCGAGCAGGGGCCGCACTCCGCGGCCCTGCACGGTGTCCTCGTCGAGGAAGCTGGCATACAGGTCGCCGATGCGTTGCGCGTCGTCGTCGGTGGCCGCCGAGTCCTGCCGGCTGGCCTCCACGATCAGGTCGCGCACCTGTTCTTCGGCGCGGTCATACAGCTGGCGGAAGGCGCCGTCGGTCGCCCGGTCGGCCGGTATCTCGTATTCGGCCAGCCAGCGGCCGTTGACGTGACCGAACAGGTCGTCTTGGGGGCGGATGCTGTCATCGATGAAGCTCAGGTCGATGCCCGAGCGGATGGCCGTATTCGTCACCCTGCCATCCTTCCATCTTTGCGGGGTGCGACGATCGGGCCATGTCCGACGGCGAGCGAACCGTACCCCCTGCCGAAGAAGATTCCGTTGCCGAACCCGACGAGGAGCCCAAAGACAACTCCGACGGCAACGACGACTCCGACGGCAACGACGACTCCGAGAGCGGGGAAGTCTTTTCCCCCTACGGCGTCGCGTCCGCGGTTCTGGGCGTGCTGTCGGTGGCCGCTGTGGTGCTCGCTTACATCATCTGGTCCGATCACCGCGACCAGGTCGCCGAGCGCGGCTACCTGAGCCGGGCCATGCAGACCGCCGCGGACTGGGGGAACGTGCTGATCAACATGAACAGCGGCAACGTCGACGCCAGCCTGCAGCGGCTGCACGACGGGACAGTCGGCGAACTGAACGCCGACTTCGACGCCGCCGTGCAGCCTTACCGGGCGGTCGTGGAGAAGCTGCAGTCCAAGAGCACCGGGCGGATCGATGCGGTGGCGATCGAGTCCATGCACCACGACCTGGATACTCAGCCCGGTGTCGCCCGGCCGGTGGTCACCACCAAGCTGCCGCCCTTCGCGAGCCGAACCGATTCGGTGATATTGATCGCCACGTCGGTCAGCGAGAACGCCGGAGCCAAGCCGCAAACCGTGCACTGGAGCCTGCGGCTGGACGTCTCCGACGTCGACGGCAAGCAGATGATCTCCGGATTGGCGTCGATCAGGTGAGGATCCGATGAGAAACATCTGGCGGTTGTTCGCGTTCGACGTGCTGGCGCCGCTGGCCGCGGTCGCGGCGCTCCTGGCCATCGGGCTGGTGCTCGGCTGGCCCCTGTGGTGGGTGTCGGCGTGCTCGGTGCTGATCTTGCTGATCGTCGAGGGCGTGGCGGTCAACTTCTGGCTGCTGCGCCGCGATTCGGTCAGCCTCGGGACCGACGACGACGCGCCGGGGCTGCGCCTGGCGGTCGTCCTGCTGTGCACGGCGGCCCTGGGCGCGGCCGTCGCGACCGGCTACACGCACTGGACCAAGGCGGACAACGAGTTCACCGACGACTCCCGGCGGGTCGTGCAGATCGCCACCGACATGGCGGAGGCGATGGCGTCGTTCAGCCCCACCGCCCCGACGGGCTCGATCGACCGGGCCGCCGCGATGGTCGTGCCGGAGCACGCGGCGGCGTTCAAGGAGCAGTACACCAAGTCGAGCGCCGACCTGGCGCAACGCAACGTCACCGCCCAGGCCGCCACCGTGTCGGCCGGCGTCGAGGCGCTGGGGCCGTCGGCGGCCAGCGTGGCGGTGATCCTGCGGGTCACCCAGAACGTCCCGGGGCAGCCGCCCAGTCAGGCGGCGCCGGCGCTGCGGGTAACGCTGACCAAACGGGGCAGCGACTGGCTGGTGGCCGACGTGTTGCCGGTCAGATAGCGGATCAGTTCGATTCGGCGGACTGGGTCGACTTGACCTTGACGAACCGGTCCGACAACCGCCGGATCCGGATCATCAACGCGGCCGTCGGGCTGGTGCTGCCGTCGAGGTAGCCGGCCAATTCCTCGGCCGTCACCCCGATGCGGGACGCGAACTCCTGCGGGACCAAGCCCGACCGGTCGATCAATAGCCGCACGTGGCGCGCCACCTCGGCGCGCTCGTTGGCCTCCAGGTGGGTGCGGGCCCGCTCGAGCACCTCCCACAGCGCCTTGGCGATGCCGTACGGCCGGGTGCCCTCGAGGACCTCCTCGACCTGACGCGCGGTCCGCCCGTACGGGTCGCGCTTCAGCGCCGCGGCGATGCGCTTCCAGGTCGCGATGTCACCGCCCTGCAGGGCGGACCGGATCGCGGCGGTAGGCCAGAACTCCACGGGCTGGTCGGGATCCTGGAAGGACCCGGACGGCCCGCCCCCGGGCTGACGCTGTTCGGGGGCCGGCCGCTGCGACGGCGGTGCGGGGCGTCGGTCGGGTGCCAACGTCACTTCGCCTCCTCCAGCATCGCTACGGCCACGGACATGCAGCGCTGCCTGACTGTCTCCCAGTCCGAGTCGGCTTCGGCTTCTGATCCCTGGTCTCCGGGGGAGTCGCAGGGGGTGGGATCCGCGAGTCGATGGACCAGCTGTGTGGCAATCCACTGCCGCCTGGATGATTTACAACAGTAGTACCTGTCCATTCCGGCCAGCACCACCGCGGCGGTCTCGGGCTCCAACGAATCGACCATGTCTGCAAAATCGGCATAGTCGCGCCGACTGTTACGGCACATGATCAGGTAGCCCTTGAGTCGCAGCGTCTCTGCGCCGGTCGGAACCAGCAACCGGTCGCCGGTGGGCAGCTGCACGTTGGTGGTCTCCACCGGGCTGCGCCGCTCGTATTTCGGCCCATCAGCCCCCGTCGCCCGGGTGTCGGTGCCGGCCTGCAGCGCGTCGATCGCGACCGACAGGCGTCCCCGCCACAGCGTCACCGGGTGAACGGGCCGGTCCACCCCGGTAATGGCCTTAGCGATGCCATTGCGCGAGGTCAGACCGCCGACCAGCTTCTTGGCCGCCGGGGAGCCGTTGCCGTTGGCGCCGGGCTTGTTGCCGGGCGCGCCCACGCCTGCGCCGACCGCCTCCTCGCCCAGGGCAACCTGGTGCGGGATCTGCCCGGGTCCCAGGCCGCGGGTCGCGTCATCGTCCTGGCCCGCCTGCGGGTTGCGGCCACAGCCGGTGAACGCCAGCGGATCGGCCACGCAGACGGCGTCGGGTGCCAGGTGTTTGAGCTTTGCGGACGACTTGAGCACCATCCGCAGGTCGGCGCTGGGCGCCACCAGCGCCGAGATGTCGTCCGGGATCACGACGACGTCGCCGAGGTCGACCTCGGGAAGCGGCCGGTCGAAGTCGACGGACGGCAGCACGCGGGATAGCCACTTCGGCAGCCACCAGTTCCACTGGGCGAACATCGCCATCAGCGCCGGCACCATCACCAGCCGCACCACGGTGGCGTCCACCGCGATCGCGACCGCGCACGCCACGCCGATCTCGGCCACCAGCGGCATGCCGGCGAACGCGAAGCCGACGAAGACCGCGATCATGATCAGCGCCGCGCTGGTGATCGTGCGGGCGCTGGTGCTGACGCCGTAGGCCACCGCGTCACGGGTGTTGCCGGAATGCAGGAAGCGTTCCCGGATGCGGGTGAGCAGGAAGATCTCGTAGTCCATCGACAGCCCGAAGGTCATCGCGAGCACCAGCGGGGGAACGGTGCTGTCGATCGAGCTGATCTGGGCGAAGCCAAGGTCCTTCAGCCATCCCCACTGGAACACCATCACCAGGCTGCCGTAGGCGGCGGCGACCGACAGCAACGTCATCAGGACGCCCTTGAGCGCCAGGAAAACCGAGTGGATGGAGACCAGCAGCATGACGAACGCGATCAGCGCGACGAAGCCCAGCACCAGCGGTTCGGTCGCGGATACCTGATCGTCGAAGTCTTTGATCAGCGCGGTCGGGCCGCCGACGTCGACGTGGGCGCCGTGCGCCTCGGGGACCTTGGGCAGCTGCGCGCGCATCCAGCCGACGGTCTCGCGGGCCTTCATGTCCTCGGGATCCACCGACAGCACCGCGGACAGCAACGCGCTGCCGTTGTCCTCGGCGAACTGCGGCGGCGACACCGAGACGATGTTGGGCGCCTGCGCCATCCGCTGGCGCACGGCGCCGACGATGTGGCTGTGTTCGGGGGACGCCGCGCCGCCCTCCGGGAAGTTGATCAGGACGCGGATCGGGCCGAGCGCGCCGGGACCCAGGGCCTGGGCCGCCGCGCCGACCCCGGCGCGGATTTCGTGCGACGAGTCGAACTGGCGCAGCAGGCTGTTGCCCAGCACCATCGACGCCGCGGGCGCGGCCATCGCGAGCAGCACCAGCGACGCCGCCAGCGCGGCCATCCACGGCCGCCGCATCACCCAGCCGACCCAGTGGTTCCAGAACCGCGACTGGGTGCTCTCCGGCCGCCGCGACCAGTGCAGGAAGCCCGACCGTTTGGCGGCGGCGCGCCCGAACGTCGCCAGCGCCGCGGGCGTCAGGGTGGTGGAGGTCAGCATGGCCACCGCGACGGCCAGGATGGCGCCGGTGGCCATCGACTTCAGTGCCGGGGTGTTGATCACGTAGATCCCGGTCAGAGAGGCGACGACCGTCATGCCGGACAGCACCACGGCCAGCCCGGAAGTGGCCATCGCCGCGTCGACGGCTTCGCGGGGCTGGCGCCCGGTCCGTAGTTCCTCCCGGAACCGCATCAGGATGAACAGTGAATAGTCGACGGCCAGCGCGATCCCGAACATGGACACCGTCGAGGTCACGAACACCGACATCGTGGTGTAGGCGGACAGCAGATAGACCAGACCCATGGTGACGATCACGGTGCAGATGCCCAGGGCGAGCGGGATGGCCGCGGCGGCCAGTGAACCGAACACCGCGAGCAACACGATCAGAATGACCGGCAGGTTCCACTTTTCGGCGGCGGCGATGTCGTGCTTGGTGTTGGCCGCGGCGGCGGCGGACAGCGCTCCCTGACCGATGACGTAAAGGCGCACGCGGCCGTTGGCGGTCTGGCCGGGTTGATCGCCCCTGATGCCGACCTTGCTGCGCAGCTGCTTGGCGATGTCGCTCGTGTTGCGGGAGTCCAGCCGCACCGACAACACGTAGGGACGGTCGGGCTGCGGCGGCCGCTGCGTGGGGTTGGGGATTTCCGAGGTGCCGGGGACACCCGCGGCGATCTGCCGCAGCTGCGCGACGGCGTCGTTCATGTCCTGGTAGCTGGCGTCGGGCCGGGGGGCGGCCACCAGGGCCAGTGACGATCCGCCCTGGTCGTGGTAGAGCTCCTCGAGCTGGTCGTGCACGGCCAGCGACTGCGACCCGGCCACGTCGAACCCGCCGCCGGTCAGATTGCCCGACTGCGTCAGCGCCAGGTAGACCGCCGGAACCAACGCCAGCAACCAGCCTGTGAAGACCAACCAGCGGTACTTACGCAGGCTGCGGCTGAATCGCATCATTAACTGCTGGATTTCGTCGCTCCCCGGTTCTCGCGCTACGCGTGTTGGCGACGATACCGCAGCGGGCTGTGGATCATCTGGGCTTTCTGGTTCCTGAGCTGCGACGACGGGGTTGTTGCCAAGTCGCTGCGAAGACGTTGTGAACCGGTGACCACGCGGGATTTCCGTCACATATCCCCACCCGCGCTCCGTTCGGACTGGCAGCGCTGGTAACGGCGATGGCAGGATGTCGGATGGCCCGCGAGGCCCCCGGATATTCAGGGGATTTTCCGCGCTCGGGTGGGCCGTCTGTTGCAGCCGTTTGCGGGGTGCCGATTACCGCTGCCCGCGCAAACTCGAAGGAGTTATCCCATGACGAAAGCCACCGCCGGACGGGGCCGCAAGATCTTCGCCGGGCTGATCGCGGCCACGGTCCCGGGGGCGGCCGTCGCCCTGCTCGCCGGCGCACCGGCGACCGGCGCCGCCGACCCGTGTGCGGCCAGCGAGGTCGCCCGCACCATCGGCTCGGTCTCCAAGTCGATGGGTGACTACCTGGATGCGCACCCGGAGACCAACCAGACGATGACCGCGATGCTGCAGCAGCAGGCCGGCCCGCAGTCGGTGAACGGGTTGAAGTCCTACTTCGAGGCCAACCCCAAGGTCGCCGGCGACATGACGTCGATCGCCCAGCCGCTGACCAGCCTGTCGCTGCAGTGCAAGCTGCCGATCTCGATCCCCCAGGCGATGGGGCTGATGCAGCAGGCGCAGGGCGCGACCGCCGGGCTGCCCGCGGTGCCCGCCAACCCCGCGGGCGCTTCGCTGCCGGGCGGGAACACCGTCCGCTAGATCACGCCGTCGGCTTCCGGCTTGCCGACCGGCGGCAGCGGCCCCTGCAGGGCGGTCTCGGTCGGATCGGCCGAGGCGTCGCCCGGTAGCGGCACGACCGGTAGCGGCCCAGTGATCGGGTCCTCGTCGGGGTCGCCGACGTTCTCGGTGCGGAACACGAAGAAGAACACCACCCAGCCGATCGCGGAGATGAGCAACCAGCTGATCAGCCGGTAGATCAGCATCGCCGAGATCGCGTTGGGCAGCGACATCCCGCTGGACACCAGGCCGGGCACCAGCACCGCCTCGACGATCAGCAGCCCGCCCGGCATCAGCGGGATCGTGCCGACCGCGCGGGCGGCGGCGTAGGCCACCGTCAACCCCGCCACCGAGGCGTGATCCCCGGCCGCGTACGCGGCGAAGCCCAGGCAGGCGACGTCGGCGATCCAGTTGAACATCGACCACCCGAACGCCACCCCCAGGTCGCGCCGGCCCAGGCTTACCGACTCCAGCTGCATCAGCGTCTCGCGCCACTTGCCCAGGCCGGTGTCGGCCGGCCGGCCGCGCACCGAGTTGATCCACGCCAACACCCGGCTGCCGATGCCGTCGATGAGCTCCGGCCGCGAGGCGACGGCCTGCGCCAGCAGCAGCAACGCCACAAAGCCGCCGAGGGTGAACAGCAGCGAGAAGGGGTTGTTCTTCGCTCCCAGCAGGAAAGCGCCGCCCAGACCGAGCAAAGCCAACCCGACCGCCTGCAGCACGCCCGACATCACCAGCTGCCACGACGCCACCACCGTCGAGGCGCCCCAGAGCCGCTGCTGGCGGAACAGGAAGGTCGCCGACAGCACGGGCCCGCCCGGGAGCGTGGTGCTCAGCGAATTCGCGGCGTAGAACGCGGCCTCGGAGCGCACCTGCTTGACGTGCACACCGGCCGACTTGAGCAGGGTGCGCTGGATTTGGGCAAAGCTGTGCATCGACGCGGCCGCCGCCACCACCGAGGCGATCAGCCACCACCAATTCGCCTCGTACACGCTCATCCAGGCTTTGGCCAGCTGATCCCAGCCCAGCGAAATCTCGACGGCAAGCACGATCGCCACCGCGCCCAGGATCACCCAGCGCACCCACCAGTACTTCCCGCGCGGGGTGTCGCTACCGCAGGCGGGCGGGGGTACCTCCCGCGCGGGGGCTACCGAGGGGGAGGCCGCGGGGGAGGCTCTGTGGGCGGGTGCGTCGTGCGACACGTGATTTAGGGTAACGGTGCAGGTGGCGCGGCGATCGCTGCGGATCGCCTACCGTGTCGGCCCTGTAACCGGATCGTGCCGACGCCGATGGCTCCGGCACGACGCGCGGACGTCCCCGACACGAGCCGCGACACGTTTGACAGCGCCCTGCGGTGGATAGGCTGGCCAAATGTCAGCAAACGTCGACGACGCCTCGGTCGAACCCCTTGTCCGCAAGACCGCGGCCTGGGCGTGGCGTTTGCTCGTCATTCTGCTCGCCGCGCTGGCCCTGCTGTGGGTGGTGAAAAAGCTCGAAGTCATCATCGTTCCGGTGCTGGTGGCGCTGCTGGTGAGCGCGTTGCTGGTGCCGGTGGTCGACTGGATGGACAAACGGGGGCTGCCGCGAGCCGCCGCGGTGGCGCTGGTGCTGCTGGGTGGCTTCGCGATCCTGGGCGGCATCATGACGTTCGTCATCCTGCAGTTCATCGACGGCCTGCCCGGCCTGACCGAGCAGGTGACGCACAGCATCGAGTCGACGCGCCGCTGGCTGATCAACGGGCCCGCGCATCTGCGCAACGAACAGATCGACAACGCAGGCAACGCCGCCATCGAGGCGCTGCACAACAATCAGGCGAAGCTGACCAGCGGCGCGCTGTCCACCGCGGCCACCGTCACGGAACTGGTCACGGCGGCGGTGCTGGTGCTGTTCACCCTCATCTTCTTCCTCTACGGCGGGCGCAACATCTGGAAGTACGTCGTGCAGATCATTCCGGCGGATGTCCGCGACCGGGTGAGCAAAGCCGGCAACGCCGGATACGGCTCGCTGATCGGGTACGTGCGGGCCACCTTCCTGGTGGCGCTGACCGACGCGGCCGGGATCGGCACCGGTTTGGCGATCATGGGTATCCCGCTCGCGCTGCCACTGGCGTCGCTGGTGTTCCTCGGTGCGTTCATCCCCCTGGTCGGTGCACTGATCTCGGGCCTGGTGGCCGTGGTGGTGGCGCTGCTGGCCAAGGGCGTCGTGTACGCGCTGATCACGCTGGGTCTGCTGATCGCGGTCAACCAGATCGAGGCCCACCTGTTGCAGCCGCTGGTGATGGGCCGCGCGGTCTCGATTCACCCGCTCGCGGTGGTGCTCGCCATCTCCACCGGCGGTGTGCTCGCCGGAATCGTCGGCGCCCTGCTGGCGGTTCCGACGGTGGCATTCCTCAACAACGCGTTCCAGGTGCTGTTGGCACCCGACCCGTCCGCCGAAGCCGAGAAGCAGACCGAGGACGCGGACCAGAAGAACACGATCATGCAGGCCGAACCTGACCAGCCTGACGAAACCGGCTGAGGCGCAAGTCTTTTCGGGGTGGTTACAGGCGTCCCTCGCGGCGCAGCAGATCCGCGGCGGACAGGCCGCCGCCGGAGCGCCTGCGTTGTCGCGCTGGGTCGCCGTTCTCGCGCTGCCCGCGGGCGTTCACCTGCTCGGAGGCGGCGTCGGGGTCGCTGGTACCCGAGCCTTCCGGGCGCATCTTCGGCAGGGCGGTGGTGGGTTCGGCGGCGTCGCCCGTGTCGTCGGGCCGGTTGCTTGGCACCGGGATCGCCCGCGTCTGATCGCCGGACGGAGGTGCGGCCGGACTCGGCGCCGCGGGCCGCGGCGGCGCCTGCGGTGTGGAGTTGGCGGCGGGGCGCGCTTCGGCCGGTCGGTCATGGCCGGGCGCGGCGAAGCGCGTGGTCTTGGCCTCCGTCGGCTGGCTGGGCCGGGCCGGGATGCGGGTGGTGCTCGCGCTTTCGGCGCGCGTCGTCCCACCCGGGGACGGTTCCTGCGCGGGCCGCGGTTCCGCCGGGCCCGGGCGGGTGGGCCGCGACGGCTCCAGCGCGGCGGGGTGGGTGGGGTCGTGCGGCGGGCGCGGGGCCGCCGCGACCAGGCTGGCCGCCACGGGCGGCCGCGCCGGCCTGCCGTTGAGCGTGGGCCGCTTGCGCTCGTCGGGCAGGTCGATCTCACCGAGGCCGATCTTGTTCTGCAGGCGCCGGGCCCAGCGCGGCGCCCACCAGCAGTCGTCGCCGAGCAGCTTCATCACCGACGGCACCAGGAACATCCGGACCACGGTGGCGTCCAGCAGCAGTGCCGCCGCCAACCCGAAGGCCAGGTACTTCATCATCACCAGGTCGGAGAACATGAACGATCCGGCGACGACGGCCAGCACCAGCGCGGCGGCGGTGATCAGGCGCCCGGTGGTCGCGGTGCCGATCCGGATGGCCTCGGCCGTCGACATGCCGCGTTCGCGCGCCTCGACCATCCGGGATACCAGGAACACCTCGTAGTCGGTGGCCAGACCGAAACCCACCGCGACGACAAGGGCGATAAGCACCACCATCAACGGCGTCGGTGTGAAATTCAGCCACTTCGAGAAATGCCCGTCGACGAAGATCCAGGTCAGGATGCCCAGAGTCGAGCCCAGCGTCAGCGCGCTCATCAGCGCCGCCTTGATCGGCAGTACCACCGAGCCGAACGCCAAGAACATCAGCAACAGGCTGGCGCTGAGCAGCAGCACCAGCATCAGCGGACCCTTGGCGAACAGGCTGTGGATGCTGTCCTGTTCGAGCGCCGGGGTGCCCCCGACGTAGAGGTTGAGGCCCTTCGGCGGTGAGATGGCTCGTAGGTCGGTGATCTTCTTTGCGGCGTCGCTCTTGTTGGCCAGGCCGTTCTGGATCACCCGGACCGAGTCGTCCTTGGGCACCGATGTCCCGTTCGGACCGGCGACGCAGGGGTTGCCGGCGATGGTCGGGCAGGCCCGTTCCTCCCACTTCTTGTCGGTAAACCCGCCGATCGAGGAGATCCGGTTGCGGATGTCGGCGACCTGCTGGTCGGTGACCTTGCTGCCGTTAGTGCTCTGGATCACCATCGTCAGCTGCTCGGTCCGGTAGCCGGGGAAGAGCTTGTCGAAATGCTCCTGGGCCAGGCGGACCGGATTGTCCGGGGGCAGGTACTTCTCGCTCATGCCGCCAAGCGACAGGTTGCCCAGCGGAATGACCAGCAGGATCATGCCGACGGCGATCGGGATGGCGAAGGCCAGCGGTCGCTTCATCACCCGGGTGACCAGCTTGCCCCAGAACCCGGCCTCGACCTCTTCGCGGGTCTTGGTCTTCTGCAGCCGGTCGGCCAGCCAGTTCAGGTAGGCCCTCGAGTATTTCCAGTTCCGCAGGAACGGCACCCGGAACGCGGTCCGCACGCCCAGCGCGTCGATGTGGCGGCCGAGGATGCCCAGGCACGCCGGCAGGAAGGTGATTGACAGCAGCGCCGCCAGCCCAACCGCGGCGAAGATCGCGTAGGTGAGCGAATGCACGAAGCCCTGCGGCAACACCAGCAGGCTGGCGCTGCAGGCGATGATCAGGGCCGCCGAGAACACAACGGTTCGCCCGGCCGTCATCACAGTTCGTCGCACCGCGGCTTCGGTGTCGTAGCCCTCGGCTATCTCCTCCCGGAACCGGCTCACCACGAAAAGGCCATAGTCGATGGCAATACCGAAACCGATCAGCGAGACCACAGGCTGGGCGAAGAAGTGCACCGGACCGAAGATGGCCGCGAACCTCAGGATGCCCAGCGAGCCCGCGATGCTCAGCCCACCGACGATGACGGGCAGGCCGGCGGCGACGGCACCGCCGAAGACCAGGAACAGCACCACCGTGACTATCGGTAGACCCAAATACTCCAAGAGTTTCTGGTCGCTGGCAATGGTGCCGGTCAGGGCGCTGGCGATGGGCTCGAGGCCGGCGAGTTGCACGGTGCCGCCGTCGAGCTTCTGCAGGTCCGGCTGGATGGCCTTGTAGTTGTTCAGGATGCTGTCGTCGTCGTTGCCCTTCAGCGGGATGCTGACGAAGGTGTGTTTCTTGTCCTCGGTGGCCATCCCCTTTATCAGCGGGGGTGCGTCTGCGGGATTGGCCACCGCCAGCCAGCCGGCCCAGCCCACGACCTGGTCGGGATGGTCGGTCTTGAACTTGTTCAGCTCGCTGACGATCTTGTCCCGCCACGCCGGATCATCGACAGTTTTCCCGTCGGGGGCGGTGAACGTGGCCACCACGTGGCTGGTGCGGTCGCGGCCGTAGGTCTGGTCGCCCAGCACCGAGGCCTTCACGGATTGGCTGCCGTCGTCATAGAAGCCGCTCTGTGTAACATGCTTGCCCAGGCTGATTCCGAAGACGCCACCCAGCAGACACAGAGCTACCGTGACCCCGATCACGATGTACCGGTACCGGTACACAGTTCGACCCCACCAGGCGAACACGCAAGCTCCTTACTGGATCGTTAACGACCCGCGCGGTGTTTTCGGTTTTTCAAGCCAGTGTCACACACGCGCGGTCAGCAGCGCGGAGAGCGGCCGGAACGGCTGCAGCCACGCACCCTGGTCAGGCAGCGAATCTAGGCCGATCCGCGGCAACGGTTCCCGGAAGACACCAGCGATATCCTCCAGATCAACGAAGTCCAAGGTATCCGACGCTAGCGCCCAACTCGCATGTTCGCGAAATCCGATCACCTGAACGGCAACCCCGGTTCGTGCGATGTCTTCCAGCGGGTGACGGAAAGCCTGACCGTCGGCGGAAGCCACCACCAGCGCGGCCAGCCCTTCGCGGCGCCGCAGTTCGATATGGGCCAGCATGTCGCGGTCGACGTCGCTGTCCTCGTCGATCTTCGGCTTGGCGAACACCGCGAAGCCGACGTTGCGAAGTGCATCCACCCACGGCCGCACGACATCAGCGCTACCCGGTGCGATGTTGGTGAAAACGGTGGCTTCGGGTTCGACCACGACACCCGGGCGGTGCGCGCTGACCTCGGCCGTGCGGCCCAGCAACCAGCGCCCGAGGGCGTCGAACCGCGGGCGTTCCAGGGCTGTCGGCCGCCGGCCCAGGATGGAGCCCAGGCCCATGTCGAGGTTGGGGGCGTCCCACACCAGCAGCACGCGCCCGCCGGCGGGAGAGAAGCCGCCCGGCTCGTCGCCGCTCAGCACCGCCGGCGAGGCGGTGGGCTCTGCGCCCGCCGCGGTCTCTTCGGTCAGGCTCATACTCATCGCCTTCTCATCGTTTAAGCCACACGAATTCGGTGACGGCGCTGCCCGCTTCTTGGGCCTTGGTCTCGTACTTGGTGGTGGGACGTGAGATCGAGATCGGCAGCGCAGCGCCGGAATCGACGGGATGCAGGCGGGGCTCGCCCGCGCCGACCTCGGCGATGTGTTCGGCATAGCCGGCATGGTCCGTCGCAACGTGCAGGACACCACCGGGGAGTAGCCGGTCGGCTATCAAGCCAATCGTGCCCGGCTGCAGGAACCGGCGTTTGTGGTGCCGGGCCTTCGGCCACGGATCGGGAAAGTAGACGCGAACCCCGGTCAGCGAGGCCGGCGCGATGAGGCGTTGCAGGACGTCGAGCGCGTTGCCGCGAATCAGCCGGATGTTGCTCACCTGGTCGCGGTCGATCGCGCACAGCAGCTGGGCCAGCCCGCGTCGGTAGATCTCCACGGCGACGACATCGACACCCGGCTCATCCTTGGCCATCGCGAGAGTGGATATGCCACTGCCGCAACCGATTTCGAGCACCACCGGCGCTTGGCGCCCAAACCACGCGCCGGTGTCCAGCGGGCGTTCGGAGCCCTCGGCTTCGCCGGTTGCGGCGCCCACCGACAGCCCGAGCTCGGGCCAGCGCCGGTCCCAGGTCCGGCGCTGGGCATCGGAAAGGGCCGCTCGCCGCGAACGGAACGCCGTGGCAGGCAGATAACGCTGGCCGGGACGGCCGGACTCGCCCGTCGGCGTGTCGGCGGACATCGCCACCCCGCGCTGCGCATGCATTTGTCCATGGTGGCCTATAAACATCGGATGTAGCCGCCCCTGGTCCGGATTGATACCCAACAGTTGCCTTCACCTGGTAACTGATTAACGGTGGCTCGCTTCTTGGTGACGTGGGTGCCACCATTCGGTGGGACCGCTCGGCCCCGGCGCTGCATCCGGTAGCGGCGGCGCCGGCCGGGCGTGGGGTCAACCAGACCGAACAGGCGGTATATGAAGGCACGCGATATATGAAGGCACAGGGACACCAGACTTTCGTCGACGAGCTGGCGCGGTTCGCCGCCGGCCACGTCGACCCGCGCGTGACGGCGATCGCGCAGCGATCGGCCGCACCCCTGCGCGTGGCGGTGTGCGGCCGTCGGGGGGTCGGCTGCCGCACCGTGCGCCGGGCCCTGGCCGGGGCGGCGGATGCGGCGGGTATCGCGGTCGTCGACGCGGCGCCGGATCGCGACGCCGACGCGCTGGTCTATGTGGTCGCGGAGGTGGTCAAGCCCGAGGACGCGCACGCGATCTCCCAGGTGTCAGCGGCCGGGCGCCCGGTGCTGGCGGTGCTGAACAAGGCCGATCTGGCCGGTTCGCTGTCCGGCCGGGGCGGTGACAGCCCGATCGTGGCGGCGCGCGCGCGGTGCGCGAAGCTCGCGGCACTGATCGGCGTGCCGATGGAACCGATGAACGGCCTGCTCGCGGCCGCCGCGCTCGACGACCTGGACAGCACCCAGTGGACGGCGTTGTCCACGCTCGCCGCGCACCCCGGCGGCACCGCGTGTTTCGACGGCTCCTTCGCCGTTTTCCTGGCCGCCGACGTCCCGGTGGCCGCCGAGGTACGGCAGCGCCTGCTGGACACCCTCGACCTGTTCGGCGCGGCGCTGGCGGTCGCCGCGCTGCGACAGGGCCGGACCCCGGCCCAGGTGCTGACCCTGCTGCACCGGATGAGCGGCATCGACGGCGTGCTGAACAGCCTCGGCGCGCTGGGCGCCGAGGCGCGTTACCAGCGGGTGCTGGACGCCGTCGCCGAACTCGAGGCGCTGGCCGCCTGCGGCGGCAGGCTGGGTGAGCGCATCAGCGGGTTCCTGTCCCGCGACGAGACCGTGGTGGCCCGGATGGCGGCCGCGGTGGACCTGGCCGAGGCGGCCGGCCTGGACCCCGGTGACCAGAAGCCGCTCGATGCGCATCACGACCCGTCCGCCCACCTGCCGCGCGCGGCGCGGTGGCAGCGCTACAGCCGCGCGTCGGCCAGCGAGTTGCACCGCGCCTGCGGCGCCGACATCGCCCGGGGGGCGCTGCGGCTCTGGTCCCAGTCCTGCGCGTCGCTGCCGGGAGAGCTCTGGTGAGCGGCGGAACCGGCGGCGATCCGGTCGCCGAGGTGGATGCGCTGGTGGCGGCAGCCGGGCCCGGGCTGGATCCGCCGGCGATCAAGCGCGCTGACGTAGTGCTGGTGACCGGCCCGTGGCTGGCCGGGATCAGCGCGGTGGCCGAGGCACTGCGGGAGCGGGTGCCGCAGCACAAATTCGTCGAGTCGACGGAAATGGGCCCTGGTGAGGTGCCGGAGGTCGTGGTGTTCGTCGTGTCCGCGGCCGCGAACCTGACGCCGTCGGACTGTGCGCTACTGGACGCCGCGACCGAGCACACCGATGCCGTCGTCGGTGTGGTGTCCAAGATCGATGTGCATCTCAACTGGCGCGACGTCGTCGCCGCCAACCGCGACTCGTTGCGCGCGCACGCGCCCCGCTACGCCCGGACGCCCTGGGTGGGTGCGGCGGCTCAGCCCGACCTGGGTGACCCGGACGTCGACGAGCTGGTGCACGCCGTCACGGCGTTGCTCGATGCCCCCGATCTCGCACGGCGAAACAGGTTGCGGGCGTGGGAATCTCGGCTGCGCACGGTGGCCAGCCGGTTCGACCGGGAGGTCGAGGGGCAGGGGCGCCGGGCGCGGGTCGAGGCGCTGCGTCAGGAGCGCAGCACCGCATTGCAGCAGCGGCGCCAGGCGAAGAGCGAGCGCACCATCACGCTGCGCGGTCAGGTCCAGCAGGCGCGGGTCGCCCTCTCGCACTCCGCGCGCAACCGCTGCGCGGCGGTGCGCACCGAGCTGCAGGAGCACGCGGCGGGCCTGTCGCGGCGCAACATACCCGGCTTCGAGGCGGACGTCCGTGACGCGCTGGAGGATGTGGTCGCCAAGGTCGGCCACGACACCGACACGAAGCTCACCGAGGTCGCGCAGGTGGTGCGGGTGCCGATGGAGCTGCCGCCGCTCGAGCGGCTGCCGGCGGTGGACGTGTCGCCCCCGCCGCTGAAATCACGCCGACAGGAAACCTGGCTGATGATCCTGTTGGGCGTCGGGTTCGGCCTCGGGGTGGCGCTGACCCTGAGCCGGCTGATGAGCGGCCTGGCCTCGCGGCTGAACCCCGCCCTGGCCGTCGTCGCGGCCGTGGCGTGTGTGGCGGTCTCGGTGGCGCTCACCTTCCTGGTGATCAACATCCGCGCGCTGCTGCACGACCGGGCGCTGCTGGACCGCTGGACGGGTGACGTGGCGTCGTCGCTGCAGTCGGTCGTCGAGGAGCTGGTCGCCACGCGGGTGCTGGCCGCCGAGTCGGTGTTGAGCAAGGCGCTGCTGGCGCAGGACGAGGCCGAGAATGCCGAGGTGTCCGCCTCGGTGGGCGTCATCGACACCGAACTGCGCGAGCACGCCCTGGCCGCCGCGCGCGCCGCGGCCGCGCGTGATCGAGAGATGCCCGCGGTGACGGCGGCCCTGGCGGCCGTACGTGCAGAACTGGGCGAACCGGGTACAGGGCAAGACGAAAGTCACCCCGCGGACGCCAGCGGTGACCCGATCGAAACACCCGCGTCGAGGAGCGAAGATGGCGAGCCGTCGGGATCTTCTGAATCGTTGTTGTGAGAAGGCTTATACCCGCCCGGGGCTTCCGCGACAAGATCCTCACGATAACCTGTAGTTAACGCCACCAATCCCTTAATTGTGTGGGCGACAGCATAGCGAGCAACACGAAGCCCGATACGCAGACGAATCCAGGAGAGTTCGATGACCTCAGCGACCATTCCCGGTTTGGACACAGCACCCACGAATCACCAGGGGCTGCTGTCATGGGTGCAGGAGGTCGCCGAGCTCACCCAGCCCGAGCGCGTGGTCTTCACCGACGGCTCCGCCGAAGAGTTCGATCGGCTGGCCGCCCAGCTGGTCGAGGCGGGCACGTTCACGAAGCTGAACGAGAAGAAGCACCCCAACTCCTACCTGGCGCTGTCGGACCCGTCCGACGTGGCGCGCGTCGAGTCACGGACCTTCATCTGCTCCGAGCGCGAGGTCGACGCCGGCCCCACCAACAACTGGATGGACCCGGCCGAGATGCGCGGCATCCTCAACGACCTGTATCGCGGGTGCATGCGCGGCCGCACCATGTATGTGGTGCCGTTCTGCATGGGCCCGCTCGGCGCCGACGACCCGAAGCTGGGCGTGGAGATCACCGACTCCGAGTACGTCGTCGTCTCCATGCGCACCATGACCCGGATGGGCAAGGCCGCCCTGGAGAAGATGGGCGACGACGGGTTCTTCGTCAAGGCGCTGCACTCCGTGGGGGCGCCATTGGCCGACGGCGAGAAGGACGTGCCGTGGCCTTGTAACGACACCAAATACATCACCCACTTTCCCGAGACCCGCGAAATCATGAGCTACGGCTCGGGGTACGGCGGCAACGCGCTGCTGGGCAAGAAGTGCTACTCGCTGCGGATCGCCTCGGCGATGGCCCACGACGAGGGCTGGCTCGCCGAGCACATGCTGATCCTCAAGCTGATCTCCCCGGAGAACAAGGCCTACTACTTCGCCGCGGCGTTCCCGTCCGCGTGCGGTAAGACCAACCTCGCGATGCTGCAGCCGACCATCCCGGGCTGGCGCGCCGAGACCCTCGGTGACGACATCGCGTGGATGCGGTTCGGCAAGGACGGCCGGCTGTACGCGGTCAACCCCGAATTCGGTTTCTTCGGGGTGGCGCCGGGCACCAACTGGAAGTCCAACCCGAACGCGATGCGCACGATCGAGGCGGGCAACACCGTGTTCACGAACGTCGCGCTGACCGACGACAACGACGTGTGGTGGGAAGGCCTGGAGGGCGAGCCCGACCATTTGATCGACTGGAAGGGCAATGACTGGGTCCTGCGCGAGACGGACACCAAGGCGGCGCACCCGAATTCGCGGTACTGCACCCCGATGTCGCAGTGCCCCATCCTGGCGCCGGAGTGGGACGACCCGCAGGGGGTGCCGATCTCGGGGATCCTGTTCGGTGCACGCCGTAAGACCACGGTGCCGCTGGTGACCGAGGCCCGCGACTGGCAGCACGGGGTGTTCATGGGCGCCACCATGGGCAGCGAGCAGACGGCCGCCGCCGAGGGCAAGGTGGGCACCGTGCGCCGCGACCCGATGGCCATGCTGCCGTTCCTGGGCTACCACGTCGCCGACTACTTCCAGCACTGGCTCGACCTCGGCAAGAACTCCGACGAGTCCAAGATGCCGAAGGTGTTCTTCGTCAACTGGTTCCGCCGCGGCGACAAGGGCGAGTTCCTCTGGCCGGGCTTCGGCGAGAACAGCCGCGTGCTGAAGTGGATCGTCGACCGCATCGAGCACCAGGCCGGCGGCCAGGACACGCCGATCGGCATCGTGCCGACGCTGGACGACCTGGACCTGGACGGCCTGGACACCGACGATGACGCCGTGTCCAAGTCGCTGGCGGTCAACGCGGCCGAGT
This sequence comes from Mycobacterium sp. 94-17, assembly GCF_035617725.1. Classification (NCBI taxonomy): domain Bacteria; kingdom Bacillati; phylum Actinomycetota; class Actinomycetes; order Mycobacteriales; family Mycobacteriaceae; genus Mycobacterium; species Mycobacterium sp. 94-17. The sequence goes on along the minus strand of NZ_JAPIYN010000005.1, from coordinate 89,998 downwards.
GGCGCGAGGAACTGCCCTTGATCGAGGAGTGGTTCGAGTTCATCGGCGACAAGCTGCCGACCGGCGTCCGCGACGAGTTCGACGCGCTCAAGCAGCGGCTGTCCGAAGCGGACTAGCCTCAGCCGCGAGCGGAGGCGGCCAGTTCCGCTCTGGCCCGGTCGATCTGGTCGAGCGCGTAGCCGACGATCTCGGTGATGGTCATGGCAGCCCCTTTACCGGCCAGTGACTCGTAGTCCTGGTCGCCGAGGGCGGCGCGCAGGTGCGCGACCGCGTCGTTGATCTCAGGAAACGCGTGCGACGTCAGCGGCGTGGCGGCTAACCCGCTGATGGTGGCCGCCGGCGCATGATGGCCCAGGCGGTCCAGGTACGCCGCGAGGACCGCCAACGGGCTGCGGACCAACGCGAAACTGCCGGAATCGTAGAAGTTTCGTAGCGATACGGTCAGCAGGTCGAGGGCATCCGTCGGATTACCCTGCGAAACGGCCAACCGGGACAGGATGAGTGTCTGGTGCGATTCCTGTTGGCGGTTACCGCTTTCGCGCGCGATTACCAGGCCGCGGGACAGCGCGTCGTAGGCCTTGTCCGGCTCGGCCTCGGAGTTGGCGTACCCGTATGCCAGCAGAGCCTGCGACCGGACATTCGGGTTGTCCGAAGTCTCGGCAGCCGCCGGGAGGTTTTGTGACGCCGCGACCGCAGCCGCGATGTCCCCGCTGATGATCAACGCGTAGACCAGGCAGGCGTGCACCAAGGTGTGCGGGTGCGGGCGTCGCTCAATGATGTTGCGGCACCAGTCAACCCAGCGTTCCGGCTGGCCGGCGACGATATAACCGACGCCGAACATCGGTTCAAGTGCTTCCACAATCTCGTCGTAGCGCCCACTGATGATCGCAGCCTTACCGGCCTTGCTATAGCGGAAGTAATCCTCGATGCGACCGTTGGCGTAGCACTGCACGGCGGCCAGACAAAGGTGCACCAGCCTCCGGTGGTCGACAGCCTTCGCCGGCTCGATGAGTTCCTCGACCCACTGGACGGGTTCGTACTGCTCGATGCACAGCCCCAGAATCGTTGCGTACCAGGCGATCGCGATGGCGGTGTCGAGGTTTCCGGCGTCGGCGGCCCATCGGAATGCGCTGCGCAGGTTCGGCAATTCGTCGGTGAACCAGATGTAGGAATCGCGCTGCCGGCTATCCCACAGCTCGATGACATCGTTTTCGCGCACTGCGAAGTACCGCGCGTGTGCGACGCGGGTGTCGTCCGCGTCACCCGCAACGACGAGTTGTTCTTCGGCGAACTGGCGTACCGTTTCCAGCATCGAGAAGCGCGTTCGCGACGCCGATCGATCGGCCACCAGCAGCGACTTGCGGACCAGCGCGTGTAGCAGGTCAAGGGTGGCCAGATCGTCATCGGATCCGGTGACCGCGCAGGCACCCGAAAGGTCGAACCCTCCCGCGAACACCGAGCAGCGTTGCAGCAGAGCCCTTTCCGAACCGTCGAGCAAATCGTAGGACTACTGCACCATGTGCCGTAACGTCTGGTGCCGTTCCATCCCGCGCCGGGACCCGACCAGCAACCGGAACCGGTCGTCGAGCCTGTCGCGCAGCTCGGTCGGGGTCATGGACACCATCCGCGAGGCCGCCAATTCGATGGCCAGGGGTATCCCATCCAAGCGACGACAGATCTCGACGACGGCGGCCGTGTCGTCGCCATGGGTGAAGGACATACCCTGCGCGAAACCCTGTGCGCGTTCGATGAACAACGCCGCCGCGGGCGATGCCACGCCGCGTCCGCGGTCCAGCGAAGGTACCGTCCACAGTTGTTCCTCGCCCAGCGACAGGCCCTCGCGGCTGGTGGCGAGGATCGTCACGGTCGCGGAGTGCTCCAGGATGTTTTCGATCAGATCGGCCGCCGCATCCAGGACGTGTTCGCAGCTGTCGAACACCAGCAGCCGCGACCGGGCCCGCCAAGGCCATCGCGATGCTGTCCGCCAGGCTCATCTCCGGCTGCTGAATGATCCCCAGCACGGCCGCGGCGGCATCCGGAACCGCTGCCGGGTCACCGACTGTTGCCAGTTCGATCAGGAAGGTGCCGTCGGGGAAGGCGTTCGACAGGCGTCCGGCGACCTCGAGCGCCAGCCGTGTCTTGCCGACGCCGCCAACCCGGTCAGCGTGACGAGACGGTGTGCCTTGAGGGCCGTCTGCACCTCGACGATGTCCGATTCCCGGCCGATGATCGAGGTGGCCGGGGCTCTAAGGTTCCCCGGCACCGTGTCGACGGCCCGAAGCGGTGGGAAGTCCGTGCTGAGCCCGGAAGCCCGCACCTGATGGATGGCAACGGGTTTGGCGATGTCGCGCAGCCGGCGCACGCCCATATCGATCAGGTCGACACCGGTGAGCAGTTCCGCGGTCGCGCCTTCGAGCAGGATCTGGCCACCGTGTCCGGCCGACATGATTCGCGCGGCGCGATTTAGAACCGCACCGAAGTAGTCGTCGCCGCGCAACTCGGCCTCGCCGGTGGCGACGCCCATCCGCACCGGGAGCTCCAGCCCCCGCTGCGCGGTGACGGCCGCGTCCACGGCGGCCTTCGGGGAGCTGAACGCCGCGCACACCCAGTCCCCGGTGTGCTTGAAAAGCCAACCTCGGTTTGCGGCCACGGTTTCGGCCATCAGGTCGTCATGAGCAGCCAGGGCCACCCGCATCGCGTCCGGGTCGGCCTCCCAGCGCCGCGTCGAGCCCTCCACGTCGGTGAAAAGGAAGGTCACCACTCCCGACGGGGCATCCGGAGTGGCCTGGCCCTCGGTGAAGCCCATTGACGCACTGTAAGGCAGGTGCAGCGGACGCGAAGGAGAAGTGTCACCCTGCCCACTTGACACCCGTCAACTTTCGTGGCGGTACAGTCTGCGCATGCAGATTCGCGAGCATCTCGGCACCGGCAAGCCCGCAGTCATCCTCCACCCGTCGGGCACCGTCATCAGGTTCGACGAACTGGAAGCCCGCGCCAACCGGCTGGCGCACTACTTCCGGCAAGCTGGGCTGGTCGAGGGCGACACTATCGCGATCCTGATGGAGAACAACGAGCATCTCCACGCGGTGATGTGGGCGGCCCGTCGCAGCGGCTTGTACTACGTGCCGATCAACACCCACCTGACGGCGGCGGAGGCGGCCTACATCATCGACAACAGCAGCGCCAAGGCCATCATCGGTTCGGCGGCGCTGCGCGACACCCTGGCCGGCCTGGCCGAAGAGCTGCCGGGCGGGCTTCCCGCGCTGCTGATCATCGCGGACGGGGATCTCGAGGGCTGGGAGCGCTACCCGGAATGCGTTGCCGGTCAGCCTGATACGCCGATCGACGACGAGATCGAGGGCGACCTGCTGCAGTACTCGTCGGGCACCACCGGCCGGCCCAAGGGCATCAAGCGCGAATTGCCGCACGTGCCACCGTCGGAGGCGCCCGGCATGATGTCGGCGCTGGTCGGTTACTGGATGACGCCGGAATCGATCTACCTCAGCCCCGCGCCGCTCTACCACACGGCGCCATCCGTGTGGTCGATGAGCGCGCAGGCCGGCGGCATCACCACCGTGGTGCTGGAAAAATTCGATCCCGAGGGCTGCCTGGATGCCATCGAGCGCTACCGGGTCACCCACGCTCAGTTTGTCCCCGCCCACTTCACGAGGATGCTGAAACTACCTGGGGCCGTGCGGGATTCGTACGACATCTCGTCGCTGCAGCGGGTGATGCATGCGGCGGCCCCGTGCCCGGTTGAGATCAAGAAGCAGATGATGGACTGGTGGGGTCCGATCATCGACGAGTACTACGCGTCCTCGGAAGCGCACGGTTCGACGCTGATCAGTGCCGAGGACTGGCTGACGCATCCGGGTTCGGTCGGCAAACCCATGGTGGGCGCCGTGCACATCCTCGACCAAGACGGCAACGAGTTGCCGCCGGGGCAGGCCGGCGAGATCTACTTCGAGGGCGGCTATGCCTTCGAATACCTCAACGACCCAACGAAAACCGCCTCATCGCGCGACAAGCGCGGCTGGGCCACCGTCGGGGACATCGGTTACCTCGACGAGGAGGGCTACCTGTACCTGACAGACCGGCGCCACCACATGATCATCTCCGGCGGGGTGAACATCTATCCGCAGGAGGCCGAGAACCTGTTGGTGACGCACCCAAAGGTGTTGGATGCCGCGGTTTTCGGGGTGCCCGATGACGAGATGGGCCAGCGCGTGGTGGCGGCCGTGCAGGCCGTCGACGCGGCCGACGCCACCGACGAATTCGCCGCGGAGTTGACGGCGTGGCTGCGAGACCAGTTGGCGCACTACAAGTGTCCGCGATCGATCGCGTTCGAAGCGCAGTTGCCGCGCACCGACACCGGCAAGCTCTACAAGAATGAGCTGATCGAGAAGTACTCGGTGTGACCGATGCTCTCGGTGGTCGACCTGTCGAGTGCGCCCCAGGATCGCCCGGCGATCCCGCCCGGGGTGATCGTCGCGGTCGGCTCGGCCGCCGACATCGCAGGGGCCGGATCCTGGCTTGACGCGGCATCTTTCACGCTGACGGAGGATCCCTGCGGCGATCGGCGTGTGGTCACCGTCGACTCGGTGCCGGCGACGGTGGCGGAGCTGACGGCGCGCTGTGAACGTTGGCCGCACGCCAGCGAGATCTGTGACGACGTGCTACGCGCGGTGGACCCGCAGGACCCGACGCTGTCCGGGGTGATGACGGAGTCGTTGGCGTATTCGACCCTGCAGGCCGGCCCGGAGTTCGGGCGGTGGTTGCGCGAACGTGGCCCGGTCCGCATGCCCGAGATCGCCGACCCGGTGCTGGCGCGGCGAGACGGCGACGTCGTGCGGATCGCGTTCAACCGGCCGCAGCGGCACAACGCGTTCTCCACCGATGCGCGCGCGGCGCTGTTGGAGGCGCTGGCGGTCGCGCAACTCGACCCGTCGGTCACCGGAATCCTGTTGAGCGGCAACGGCCCTTCGTTCTGCAGCGGCGGGGACCTGGCCGAGTTCGGCACCTTCGCCGACCCGGCGAGCGCGCACCTGGCCCGTACCCGCTACAGCCCCGCACTGGCGCTCGACGCGCTGGCCGCCAGGCTCGGCCGCGCCTGCCGCGCCGAGGTGCACGGCCGGGTGATGGGCAGCGGATTGGAGATGGCGGCGTTCTGCGGGTGGGTAACCGCCCGCGACGATGCGGTGTTCGGGCTACCCGAGCTGGCGTTGGGTCTACTCCCCGGCGCCGGTGGCACCGTCAGCGTCCCGCGGCGGATAGGACGTTGGCGCACGGCGTATCTCGTCCTGTCCGGCCGAACCATCGACACAACGACCGCATTGTCCTGGGGGCTGGTGGACGAGGCGTAGCGGCCGGGCGCGTCACGGACGGCCAAATCAAATCCCCTGTCTGACAGTAGTTCAGCGGGATGACGGCGATCCCGTTTGACGCGGCTCAGAAGCCCGAAAATGTCGTGGTGGTCGTGGACGGTATGGAAGACACGATCGCCGCGAACATGGCGAACCACAGCACCACGCCGATCACCGCCACGACGACGCCGACGACCGCGCCGATGATGGCCCACTTCTTGGCGTTGTTCGACGCCTCCTGAGCCTCCGCGTAGCGGCCTTGGGCCCACAGCCCGGACACCTTGGTGGAGTAGACGATCGACACGATTCCCAGCGGCAGGCAGCACAGCACAGTGCACAGGATCGCCCACACCAGATAGTTCTCGGGCTCCTGCCATCCCGGGTGCGGCGCGGGCCATCCGGCGGGTGGCGGCTGGCCCTGCCACCCCGGTGGTGGCGGCGGCTGCCACCCCGCGGGTTGCTGACCCTGCCATTCCGGTTGCCGGCCCTGCCATTCCGGTTGCTGCCCCGGCCCTTCGGGCGAACCTCCGGGCGGCACGGGGGGATAACTCATGGCGGCTGCCTTTCCTGTCATTTCCTCGGCTGGCGAACGGCTCAGTTTCCACACCGGTTTGCCGGCCGGAGGGTCAGGTAAATATACTCCGGACTTCGCTCTGGGGCCGTGAGATCGGTGGGCCGGGTCAGATCCCGCCCCGCGTCACGAGTTGCCGGGCAATCACATTGCGCTGGATCTCGTTGGTGCCTTCGCCGACGATCATCAAAGGTGCGTCCCGGAAGTAGCGTTCGACGTCGTATTCGGTGGAATAGCCGTAGCCGCCGTGGATTCGCACGGCGTTGAGCGCGATCTCCATGGCGATCTCGGAGGCGAACAATTTGGCCATCCCGGCTTCCATGTCGCAGCGTTCGCCGCCGTCGTACCGTTCGGCGGCATACCGGGTGAGCTGGCGGGCCGCGGTGAGTTTGGTCGCCATGTCGGCCAGGTAGTTGCCGATCGACTGGTGCTGCCAGATCGGCTGGCCGAAGCTCTCGCGCTGCTGTGCGTAGGCGAGCGCGTCGTCCAGCGCCGCGGTGGCGACGCCCAGGGCGCGGGCGGCCACCTGGATGCGTCCCGTCTCGAGGCCCTTCATCATCTGCGAAAAGCCTTCCCCCGCAACGCCACCCAGCACTGCGGTGCGGGGCGCCCGGAAGTTGTCGAACGACAGCTCGCAGGACTCCACGCCCTTGTAGCCGAGCTTCGGCAGGTCTCGCGACACCGTCAGGCCCGGCCCGTGCTCGACGAGCACGATCGAGATGCCCTTGTGACGCGGCCTGGCATCCGGGTCGGTCTTGCACAGCAGCGCGATCAGCCCGGAACGGCGCGCGTTGCTGATCCAGGTCTTGGATCCGTTGATCACCAAGCCACCCGACTCGTCTGGCATTGCGGTGGTCGTCATGTTCTGCAGGTCCGAGCCGCCGCCGGGTTCGGTCAGTGCCATGGTGGCCCGCACCTCTCCGCCGGCCATCCGGGGCAGGTAGGTCCGCTTCTGGTCCTCGGTGCCGAACAGCGTGAGCAGTTTGGCGACCACGGTGTGCCCGCCCATCGCGCCGGCCAGGCTCATCCAGCCGCGCGCAAGTTGCTCGGTGACCCGGACGTAGCACGGCATGGATACCGGCGACCCGCCGTACTCCTCAGGAACGGCCAGGCCATAGATCCCGATCCGCTTCATCTGCTCGATCCACGCCTCGGGATAGGTGTTGGCGTGCTCGACCTCGCGAACGGTCGGTTTGACGTCGCGGTCGATGAACGCCCGCACCGTCGCGACCAGCATCTCTTCTTCGTCGTTCACCAGTGATCACCTTCCAACTTGAGGTGGCGACCCGCTTCGCCCGGCTTCGCCGCGCTCGCGATCGCCACGCAACCTGGAGGTGGCGACCCGCTTCGCGGTTGACCCTCGATTCCTCAGCCTGCCAGCATGGGGCGTTGTGACCAGTGACGGGTATGCGGGGCTTCGCCAGGGCGGGCCGTACTTCGACGATCTCTCGGTGGGGCAGGTGTTCGACTGGGCGCCGTCGATGACGTTGTCGTCCGGGCTGGCGGGCGCCCACCAGGCGATCGTGGGGGATCGGCTACGCCTGGCGCTGGACGCCGATCTGTGCGGGGCGGTGACGGGCCTGCCCGCGCCGCTGGCCCATCCGGGCCTGGTGTGTGATGTGGCGATCGGGCAGTCGACGTTGGCGACCCAGCGCGTGAAGGCCAACCTGTTCTACCGCGGCCTGGTGTTTCACCGGTTTCCGGTCATCGGCGATTCCCTTTACACCCGCACCGAAGTGGTTGGGCTGCGTGCGAATTCACCCAAGCCCGGCCGGGCTCCGACGGGTCTGGCGGCGCTGCGGATGATCACGATCGACCAGGCCGATCAGTTGGTGCTCGACTTCTACCGGTGCGGGATGCTGCCCGCCGGGCCGGATTTCACGGCCGACGATGCGCCCCACGACGAGCTGTCCGGCATCGGTGCCGATGTGCCCGGCCCGGCCCACGATCCGACCGCGCAGTGGGACGGCGAGGTGTTCCGCGACAAGGTACCCGGTTCGCACTTCGATCCCGGCCTGGTCGGTTCGGTGCTGCACAGCACCGCCGACGTGGTCAGCTGCGCTCCAGAACTCGCCCGACTAACACTGAATATCGCTGCCACACATCATGATTCGCGGATCGGCGGGCGCAGGCTGGTGTACGGCGGCCACACCATCGGTTTGGCATTGGCGCAGGCGAGCAGACTGTTGCCCAACCTGGTGACGGTGTTGGGCTGGCAATCCTGCGACCACACCGGACCCGTGCACGAGGGCGACACCCTCTACAGCGAGCTGCACGTCGAATCCGCCGAGCCGACCGGTCACGGGGGCGTCCTGGGGCTGCGGTCGCTGGTGTATGCGGTCGGCGATACCGATGGCGATCGGCCGGTGCTGGACTGGCGGTTTCGCGCACTGCAGTTCTGAGCCGGTTCGCCGGTCGATGCGGCGCCGGGGGCCGTGCGCACAATGGGGGCGTGAGTTCGGCTTCGTCGATGGGCGGGTCCCGTCAGATCAACGACTGGGGGAGCAGCGGGCTGGCCTATTTGACCGGCCTGCCCGACGGTCCCGCCGACTTCTCCCGGGCCAACGTGCTGGCCCGCGCACAGCGGGTGGCCGCGGCCATCGGCCAGCGGCTGGGTGTCGCCGTCGATGCGGCCGGGGTGTTGGCCGGCAGGGCCGCGCTGCTGGGCCTGACCCGCGCCGGCCGGGTGTCGGCGGGCGGTGGTACCCGCCTGCTCGCCGCCCGCGACGGCCGCTGCGCGCTGACCCTCTCGCGTGCCGACGATGTCGACGCTGTGCCGGCGCTGGTGCAGGCCGACGAGCTTGCCGCCGATCCGTGGCCGGTGGTGCAGCGCTGGGCCGCCACCCGGCCGGTGGCCGAGATCGTCGAACGGGCTGCGCTGCTCGACATTCCGGCTGCGGGCCTGGGCGAGGCCGCGCCCGCGCCTGCGGCGATACGCGTGCGGGGGCCGCGAGCAGACCACGCGGCGCCGCGCGCACCGCGCGGTCTGCTGGTGGCCGATCTGTCCTCGATGTGGGCGGGCCCGCTGTGCGGGCGGCTGCTGGCCCGCGCCGGAGCGACCGTCGTGAAGGTCGAAAGCCCGGGGCGCCCGGACGGCACCCGGGCCGGGAATCCCGGCGTCTTCGACTGGATCAACAGCGAAAAGCTCAGCTACGAAGTGGATTTCGACGGCCAGGCCGGCGAATTGCGCGAACTCCTGACGGTCAGCGACATCGTCATCGAGGGTTCGCGCCCGGCGGCGCTGGCTCGCCGGGGGCTCGGGCCCGACGACATCCCGCCGCGCGCGGGCCGAATCTGGTTGCAGATCACCGGGTATGACGGCCGGCGGCCGGGATTCGGCGACGACACCGCGGTGGCCGGTGGCCTGGTCGGCGCCAGCGCCGAGGGGCCGGTGTTCTGCGGTGACGCCATCGCCGACCCGCTGACCGGGCTGGAGGCGGCCCTGGCGGTGGCCGAATCCCTGGGCCGGGGCGGCGGCGAGTTGATCGGCGTATCCATGTCCGGGGTTGCCGCGACCTACGCGGCGCTGCCGGTCGAGCCGTCGGTGTCGTCGGCGCCGGTTTCGCCACCGCCCACCCCGCCGGTGGCGCGTCCGGCGTCCGGCCCGGGGTCCGACAATGCGGCGGTTCGGCATCTTGTCCGCCAGAGGCGTTGTCCGTCATGCTGATTCAGCGTGCGACCCTGCTGGACGGGACCATGACCGACATCCGGGTGGGTGCGCTGATCGAGGAGATGGCACCGCCGGGTGAGGGTCTCGTGCCGCGGGCGGGGGAGGGCGTGCTGTATGCGGGCGGCGGCGCCGTCCTGCCCGGGCTGCACGACCACCACGTGCATTTGCGCGCGGCGGCCTCGGCGCTGGACTCCTTCTTCGTCGGGCCGCCCGGCGTCAGTACCGAATCGGAGCTGACCCAATTGCTGGCGAACGCCACGCCGGGACCTGACGGCTGGATTCGCGCTGTGGGCTACCACGATTCGGTTGCCGGGGAACTTGATCGCGCCGCCCTGGATGCGATCGTTCCCCATGTGCCGGTGCGCATCCAGCACCGCAGCGGGGCGCTGTGGATCCTGAACTCCGAGGCGCTGGGCCGGGTCGGCCTGCCCGAACACCCCGACGGACGGCTGCGCAGCGCCGACCGCGGCTGGTCGCTGGCACTGGCGCGGCGCGAAACCGACCTGGCCGAACTGAGCCGCCGGATCACCGCGACCGGTGTCACCGGTGTCACCGACGCCACGCCTGATCTCGATGCCGACGACGTGGAGTCGCTGAAGGAGGCGCACCGGTGCGGTGAGTTCCGCCCGCGACTGAATTTCCTGTCGCCGGGCAAGAGAATTCTGCACGACGATCGACTGGATCTCGATGGCCTCGCGGAATGGATTGCGCGCCAACATGACGACGGGCAACCCGTCGCCGTGCACTGCGTGACCGCAGCCCAGCTGGTGGTGACCATCGCGGCGCTGCGCGCCGCCGGCGGCCATCCGCGGGACCGCATCGAGCACGCCGCCGTGGTGCCCGACGACACGCTGGCCGACCTCGCCGAGCTCGGGGTCACCGTGGTGACGCAGCCCAACTTCGTCGCCGAGCGCGGCGACCAGTACGTCGCCGAGATTCCCGCCGCCGAGCACGATCAGCTGTGGCGCGTCGCATCGTTGCGCGACGCGACGGTGCCGGTCGCGCTCTCCACCGACATGCCGTTCGGCCACGCCGACCCCTGGACGGCGATGCGCGCAGCGGTACACCGCACCACACCGCTGGGCGTCGTGCTGGGGGCACACGAAACCGTCTCGGCGCGAGCGGCTTTGACGATGTTTCTGGGATCGGCCGACCGTCCGGGCCAACCAAGGGCGGTGGCAGTCGGGCAGCCGGGGGACCTGTGTGTGCTCAACGAACCGCCGGCGACGGCGCTGGCCGCCCTGGACGCCGGTCTGGTGGCGGCCACCGTCATCGGCGGTGAGCTGGTGTACTTCGCGATGTGAGCGGTATCAGGCGGTGGGGGCCAGTGCGGCCCGCAGACTGTCGCACTGGCTGTCGAAAAACCGCCGCGACACTTGGGCTTTCGGCAGCACCAGGTCGAAACCGTGGAAGGCGCCCGGAACGGTCTCGACCTCGCACGGTACCCCCGCATCGCGTAGGCGTTCGGCGTAGGCCAGGTCTTCGTCGTGGAACAGGTCATGGGTGCCCACCCCGATCCAGGCGGGCGGCAGCCCGCTGAGGTCGTCGTGGCGTGCCGGCACGGCGTCCCGAGGGTCGGCGTGGCCCAGATATGCGGCCCAGCCGAAGCTGTTGCTGCGGTTGTCCCACAGCCGGTAGTTCGCGCCGGGCGCGGTGGCCGAACTGCGGTCGTCGAGCATCGGATAGGTCAGCAGCTGGAAGGCCGGGCTCACCTCGGCGCGGTCGCGGGCGAGCAGGGCCAGGGCCGCCGTCAGGCCGCCGCCGGCGCTGGCGCCACCAATGGCGACACGGTAGCGGTCCACCGACGGCAGCCCCGCCAGCCACGTCAGCGCGGAATAGCAGTCTTCCAGTGGTGCGGGATACGGATGTTCGGGCGCGAGGCGGTATTCCACCGACGCGACGGTGATGCCCAGCCGCGTGCTGAATCCGCTGCAGAGCCGGTCGTCCTGCTCGGCGGTGCCGATCACGTATCCGCCGCCGTGGATCCACAGCAACGCGGGCGTGGGCCGGGCGGCTCCGGCGGGCCGGAACAGCCGAACGCCGACCCCGGAACCGAGCGCGATGGCCTCGACGCCCGCGACGGGCTTGCCGAGGCGTCCCCGCCACGCGAGCGCCCTCCGCATGAGCGGCAGGGTGCGGGGGCTGACGAGTCGTCGCGGCGCGATGCGGGCAAGTCGCCGCAGGTCAGGATGAACGTCGTTGTTCGTCACCCGACCAGTATCACCGACGCGAGACAGGCGGCGACGCGGGTGCGCCCCGTCGGCCGCACAGCGCTGCCGCACGGAAAGCCGTGTAAAGAACCGTAATTCGGTGCTTACGGCCACCCCGGTAGCGCAGAGTCCGCCTCCACCGCCGCAGGCGGATGAACCATGCGGGGCGCTGCGACGTGGCCGGGGGAGGGAAATGAGATTAACCAGGCGTAGATCGGGGTATCGGAGCAATGCTGGCGCACGGGCCTGCCGTCAGCTTGTTGGGATTTCCGGTACGTCGCCGCAACGTTCCGCACGGGACCGAGCGCCGGCGCTCCGCCCGATCGGCCGAGACGCGAAGGACGTGAAATGCTTGGGCAACTCTACGACCGGGCGCTCAGCGGGGAACGATGTTGGATCCGTCATGACGACGGTGAACTGCGGCCACTGCCGGCGCACCGATGGTTGGGTGTGCGATGTCCCGGTGATGGATCTGGTGACGCCTCCGACGCCTCCGAAACCGTCGACGAGGTCTTCGACGAAGCCGTCACGCAGATGTGCACCGGGCCGACAATCGAGCTGGGCTGCGGTCCGGGCCGGTTGGTGGCCAGGCTGATGCAGCGGGGGATTCCCGCCCTCGGTATCGACCGGTCCGCGACCGCGATCCAGCTCGCGGGTCGCGGCGGCGCACCGGCGTTGCTGGGCGACGTGTTCGAGCCGCTGCCGGGAACGGGCCTGTGGCAGACCGTGCTCCTGGTCGACGGCAACGTCGGGCTGGGCGGGGACCCGCGACGAATTCTCGGGCGTGCCTTCGAGTTGCTGGGCCGCGGCGGCCGGTGCATTGCCGAATTCGAGGCCGAGGCCATCGGCGTCTGTTCGCGATGGGTCCGGCTGGAGGCGGCGGGCGAGGTCGGGCCCTGGTTTCGCTGGGCGTCCGTCGGCGTGGACAGTGCCGCCGCGCTGGCGGCACAGGTGGGACTGACGCTGTCCGGGGTCCGCCTGGTCGGGGGCCGGGTGATCGCCGATCTGACGGCCCGATAACGGCCGAATAAGCGTGTCGTCCACAACGGAGTTGTTCCTACACAGGGACTTGAAAAAAAGCTTTTAACAGGGCGAATGCCGGATTCGAGGGGCCCGGCGGCCCGACGCTTTCGTCGCGGTGATCCGCGGGCCTCAAACTTCAGTTTGTGAACGGGTATCAGGGGTACAGTGCCCTGCATGACGGTGAGCGGCCCTGGCATTGCCGATTGCGTGAAATGGTTGTTGCGGGCCCGCCCCGGTGACTATGCGCTGGCGTTGAGTGTGGCAGGGGCTTCGCTGCCCGTGGTCGGCAAGCATCTCGAGCCCCTGGGTGGTTTGACCGCCATGGGCGTCTGGGGAGCCCGGCATGCACCGGAGGCGATCTCGGCGGCGTCCAAGGACTGGTTCAAGCCCGGGATCAACGACGCGCGCCGCCGGGACCGGGAGAGCACCCGGCAGGTGTCGATCGCCGCGTTGCGCGGGGTCGTGTCCGCAGCGGACCTCGATACCGACTGGCCGGTCGCCGAGAAGACGCCGCCGATCTGGGAGGGCCTGCGCCAGCGGCGCTACCTGCATCGCCGCGCCGTGCACTACGGCGACCACCCCGACCAGGTGCTCGACGTCTGGCGGCGCGAGGAGTTGCCCGCCCACCCCGCGCCGGTCCTGATCTTCGTGCCGGGCGGCGCCTGGGTGCACGGCAAGTGCATGGGCCAGGGATCGGCGTTGATGTCACGGCTCGCCGAGCAGGGATGGGTATGCCTGGCGGTCAACTATCGCGTTGCGCCCCACCACCGTTGGCCACGCCACATCGTGGACGTCAAGACGGCCATCGCGTGGGCACGTGCCAACGTCGACAAGTTCGGCGGTGACCGCAATTTCGTTGCGATAGCGGGATGTTCGGCCGGCGGCCACCTGTGTGCGCTGGCCGGGCTGACGCCCGACGACCCGCAGTTCCAGGCGAAGCTGCCTCAGGGCGCGGATACTTCGGTTGACGCGGTTGTCGGGATCTATGGCCGCTACGACTGGGAGGACCGCTCGACGCCGGAGCGCGAACGGTTCGTCGAGTTCCTCGAGCGCGTTGTGGTCAAGAAGTCGATCGCCCGTCGTCCCGACATCTTCCGCGACGCGTCTCCGATCGCGCGGGTGCACCGCAATGCGCCGCCCTTCCTGGTCATTCACGGCAGCAAGGACAGCGTCATCCCGGTGGCACAGGCGCGCAGCTTCGTCGAGCGGCTGCGGGAGGTGTCGCACTCGATGGTCGGCTATCTGGAATTCCCCGGCGCCGGCCACGGCTACGACCTCATCGACGGCGAACGCGCCGGCGCGGCCGCGCACGTCGCCTCGCTGTTCCTGAACCAGATCTATCGCACCAAGACGCGCGTCGGGGCAAAAGAGGTCATCTGAACCGGCACCGCTGAGTATGGTCCCTCTATGAGCATGGGGCAGCGGTGAAAAGGCTTAGCGGGTGGGACGCCGTACTGCTGTACAGCGAAGCGCCGAACGTGCATATGCACACCATCAAAGCCGCCGTCATCGAGCTGGACGCCGATCGCCGCTCGCTGGACGTCGACACCTTCCGCGAGGTGATCGCCGGCCGGCTGAACAAGCTCGACCCGTTCTGCTACCAGCTGGTCGAGGTGCCGCTGAGCTTTCACCACCCGATGTGGCGGGAGAACTGCGAACTCGACCTGGACTACCACATTCGGCCCTGGAAGGTGGCGCCGCCGGGTGGCCGCCGCGAGCTGGACGAGGCGATCGGGCAGATCGCCAGCACGGCGCTCGATCGCAGCCGGCCGCTGTGGGAGATGTACTTCGTGGAGGGCTTGGCCAACAACCGGATTGCCGTCGTCGGCAAGATTCACCACGCCCTCGCCGACGGCGTCGCCTCGGCGAACCTGATGGCCCGGGGCATGGACCTGCAGTCGGGCCCGGAGGGCGGGCCTTACGTCTGCGACCCGGCACCCACCCGGCGCCAGCTGATGGCGTCGGCGTTCGCCGACCACCTGCGCCATGTCGGGCGGCTGCCGCACACCTTCCGCTATACCGCCCAGGGCCTGGGCCGGGTGCGCCGCAGCTCGCGGAAATTCTCCCCGGAGCTGACGCGGCCCTTCGAACCGCCGCCGACCTTCATGAACCACAAGATCACCCCGGAACGGCGGTTCGCGACCGCCACCCTGGCGCTGGCCGACGTCAAGGAGACCGGCAAGCGGCTCGGGGCGACGATCAACGACATGGTGCTGGCCATGTCGACCGGCGCGCTGCGCACCCTGCTGCTGCGCTACGACGGCAGGGCCGAACCGCTGCTGGCTTCGGTGCCGATGAGTTTCGACTTCTCGCCCGAACGCATCTCGGGCAATCGCTTCACCGGCGTGCTGGTGGGCCTGCCCACCGATTCCGACGATCCGCTGGAGCGGGTGCGGTGCTGCCACGAGAACGCCATCGCCGCCAAGGAGAGCAACCAGCTGATGGGGCCCGAGCTGGTCAGCAGGTGGGCGGCCTACATGCCACCCGCTCCCACCCAGGCCTTCTTCCGGTGGGCGTCCGGGCGCGACGGGCACAACAAGATCCTCAACCTGAACATCTCCAACGTGCCCGGCCCCCGGGAACGCGGCCGGGTGGGCGGGGCGCTGGTCACCGAGATCTATTCGGTGGGCCCGTTGACCGCGGGCAGCGGCCTGAACATCACCGTGTGGAGCTACGTCGATCAGCTCAACATCTCGGTGCTCTCCGACGGGTCCACGCTCGAGGACCCGCACGAGGTCTCCGAGGCCATGGTGGCCGACTTCATCAAGATACGCAGGGCCGCAGGGCTTTCCGAGAACCTGACGGTCATCGAGGCCGCGATGGCTCCGGCGTGACCCGCCCGGGTCGCTAGGGGATCGGCTGCCGCGGAGGCGGAATCTCCGCGGGACGTCAACGCCGTTTCCGCCGGCGGTTACCATCGGTCCGACAGAAGCTATCTCGTGAGCTATCTCAAGGCCGGTTAAGGAGTTGTGCGGCACCGTGAGCAGTGGAAACGAACAGGCCAGCGCCGAGGAACCCGAAGTTCTGGTCGAACAACGGGATCGAATCCTCATCATCACGATCAACCGGCCGAAGGCCAAGAACGCGGTCAACTCGGCGGTGGCCAATGGCCTGGCCGCCGCGGTGGATCGGCTCGACAGCGAGACCGGCCTGTCGGTGGGCATCCTCACCGGGGCGGGCGGCTCATTCTGTGCGGGCATGGATCTCAAGGCCTTCGCCCGTGGCGAGCTTCCCATCGTCGAGGGCCGCGGCATGGGCTTCACCGAGCGTCCCCCGGTCAAACCGCTGATCGCGGCGGTCGAGGGCTACGCGCTGGCCGGCGGCACCGAGCTGGCGTTGGCGACCGACCTGATCGTGGCCTCCAAGGACTCGGCGTTCGGCATCCCGGAAGTCAAGCGCGGGCTGGTCGCGGGCGGCGGCGGACTGCTGCGGCTGCCGCAGCGCATCCCGTCGGCGATCGCCATGGAACTGGCGCTCACCGGTGACAACCTGAGCGCGGAGCGCGCCCACGCGCTGGGCATGGTCAACCTGTTGGCCGAGCCGGGCACCGCGCTGGACGCCGCGATCGAGCTGGCCGAAAAGATCGCGGCCAACGGTCCGCTCGCGGTGGCCGCCACCAAGCGGATCATGGTCGAGGCGCGCGGCTGGAGCCCCGAGGAGATGTTCGCCGAGCAGAACAAGCTGCTGATGCCGGTGTTCGCCTCCAACGACGCCAAGGAGGGCGCCATCGCCTTCGCGGAGAAGCGCCCGCCCGAGTGGACGGGCACCTGATCCCGAGCTGAACGCCCGATCTGCTTCTGCCGCAAGGCTTTCCGTATCCGTGCCGTCCTCGGCGGCCATCCGGAAGAACGGGGGCAGGCCGCCGTCGACGTGCGTGCTTTAAACTACAGTCGGACATGACACTTTTGGCCAGGTTTGTAACGTGTTGATACCGGAGAAAGATCGACGATGAGCATTTCACTGCTGCTCGAGATGGCCGCATCGGGCGACGCCGAGCGCACCGCGGTGGTGTCCGGCGACCTGCGGCTGACGACGCAACAGCTCAGCGATCTTGCCGACGGCGGCGCGGGCGTGATAGCCGCGTCGAACGCCAAGCACGTCGTTTACGTAGGAACCGGCGGCGCCATGCTGCCGCTGTTGATCTTCGCCGCGGCGCGCGCGGGGGTGGCGTTCACGCCGATCAACTACCGGCTCTCCGCCGACGGGATTCAGGTGCTGATCAAGCGGCTGCCTGACCCGTTGGTGATCGTCGACGGCCGCTACCGCGACGCCGTCGGCGACGCCTCGGACCGGGTGATGGACTCCGGCGACTTCCTCGCGGCCGCGCGCACCGCCGAACCGGCTGCCGAGTTCCCCGACCCGGACTCCGTGGCGATCGTGCTGTTCACCTCGGGCACCACCTCGCAACCGAAGGCGGTCGAACTCTCCCACAACAACCTGACCAGTTACGTCACCGGGACAGTCGAATTCGGGTCGGCCGCCGACACCGACGCCGCCCTGATCTGCGTGCCGCCGTATCACATCGCCGGGGTCAGCGCCGCGCTGTCGAATCTGTACGCCGGCCGCAAGATGGTGTACCTGCCGAATTTCGATGCGCGGGAATGGGTTCGCCTGATCAACGCCGAGAACGTGACCACCGCGACGGTGGTGCCCACCATGCTGGACCGCATCATCACCGTGCTGGAGAACGGCGACGGGCCGGCCATCGAGCTGCCGTCGCTGCGCAACCTGGCCTACGGCGGCTCCAAGGTCGGTCTGCCGCTGGTCCGTCGCGCACTCGAAATGCTGCCCGACGTGGGTTTCGTGAACGCCTACGGCCTGACCGAGACCAGCTCGACCATCGCGGTCCTGACACCCGACGACCATCGCGCGGCCCACGCGGGGTTGACCGCAGACGTCACCCGCCGGCTGGGATCGGTGGGGCAAGCGGTGGCGGGCGTCGAACTGCAGATCCGCGACGAGGCCGGCAACGTGCTGCCCCCGGGCGAAACCGGTGAACTGTTCGTGCGCGGCGAGCAGGTGTCGGGCCGCTACACCGGGATCGGCTCGGTGCTCGACGAGCACGGTTGGTTCCCGACCAGGGACATCGCCATGCTCGACGACGAGGGCTACCTGTTCATCGGCGGCCGCAGCGACGACACGATCATCCGCGGCGGCGAGAACATCGCGCCGGCGGAACTGGAAGAGGTTCTGGTCGAGCACCCCCAGGTGCGGGACGTGGCCGTGGTCGGCGTCGAGGATCCGCAGTGGGGCCAGGCGATCGTCGCGGTGGTGGTGCCTGAGCCGGGCGTGGACCCCGACCCCGAGGAACTGCGCGAATTCGTCCGCAAGAGTTTGCGTGGGTCGCGCACTCCCGACGAGGTAGTCTTTCGCGACGAGTTGCCCACCACCGCCACCGGCAAGGTGTTGCGGCGGGAGATCATCCAGACCCTCACTCCGATTGCGCGTCGGACGGCCCAGCAGTAAGCGATCAAGGACGGAAATCAATGATCAAGAACGGAACTCGTCTGGCCAGCCAGGTCTGTGACACGCAGGTGATCGTCGTCAGGAGTGCCGACAGCCTCGACGACCTGCGCTGTGGGGGTGCACCGATGGTGCCGGTCGGGGGCGAGCGGTCGGGTGAACTGGACCCGGCGTTCGCCGACGGCACCGTCATGGGAAAGCGCTACGTCGACGAAACCGGTGCCGAGGTGCTGGTGACCAAGCCGGGCGCCGGGAGCCTGAGCATCGGGCAGACGGCCCTGCAGCTCAAAGAGGTCAAGCCGTTACCGGCCAGCGACTGAGCGGATCACTGCGCGGCGTCCTGCTTGGCCGGGATCTTGTTCCGGGCAACGAATTCCTTTGCCTTGATCAGGAATTGGAGCTGCTCGCCCACCTGGTGTAGCGGGCCCGCGCTGCGGGTGGAGCGGGACAGCATGATGGCACCCTCCAGCGCGGCGATCGACATCACGGCCAGCGATGCGGCGTCGGTGTCGTCGAAGCCGTCGTTGACGAACGCGCGGGTGAGCGCCGTGCACCAGCGGCCCAGGATGGCGCCGGCCTCGGTGGACAGGTTGGGCCCGTCGTCGTCTGAACAGCCGATCGCCGCGGCCACGACCGGGCAGCCGGCGGTGAATTCGCCCTCGGTGAGCAGTTGCTCCCAGAACGCGACGAACTCGCGCAACAACGCCCGGGCGCCGCGTCCGGCGGCGTCGTCGATTACGGCCGTGATGGAGTCGCCGGAGTAGCGCAGCGCCTCGGTCAGGATCTGGTTACGCCCGTCGGGAAAGTGGTAGTACACCGAGCCGCGGGGGGAGCCGCTGCGGGCGAGTACCGCGTCGATGGTGACGCCTGCCGCCCCGCGTTCGCGCATCACCTCGGCGGCGCTGGCCAGCATCTTCGTGCGGGTGCCTCCGCGCTTCGCCGGGGCGTCGCCGATGGTCGACGTGGTCGTACCTCCCCTGGCCGCACTCATGCAGCGTGGGAGTGTCGCAATGCCGGCCAGTGCACATGACGCCGGTTGAAGCGGAAGGGGCGGCGGCGCAGGTCTGGCATCTCGCGCGTGAACTGATAGCCGGCAACGTTGAGTTCGATGATCCACATGATGTTCTCCCGGCCTGTTCGCGGCCTTTGATTATGCTATGAAACATATAAGACATCCGTAAATTAAGCAATCTCTCAGGCGAGGTGTGACGTACACCTCACATTTCACCGGCTGGCGGCCGGGGATTCGTGCTTTACGGGCGCGTAAACGGTCTCAAATTATGCTCTATTGCATAATTTTGCGATGTCGGCTTCACTGGGCGAATGGTCAACAGCCCTGAACCCACGCCGCCGGTCCTGCCGGATCTGGACACCGTGTCGCTGCAGCGCGACGGGCATGTCCTGCTCATCGGCCTGAATCGGCCGCAAAAACGTAATGCGTTCGATCGGGCAATGCTCGCCGACCTGTCCCGCGCCTACGGCGTGCTGGAATCGGACTCCTCGGTACGGGCCGGCGTGCTGTTCGCCCACGGCGAGCACTTCACCGCCGGCCTGGATCTCGTCGACGTCGGCCCCGGGCTCGCCAGCGGGGAGCTGTCCTTCCCCGAGGACGGCCGTGATCCCTGGCGCCTCGACGGCGCCTGGGCCACGCCGCTGGTCGTCGCGGTGCACGGCTGGTGCATGACGCTGGGCATCGAGTTACTGCTGGCCGCCGACGTCCGCATCGCCGCGACCGGCACCCGGTTCACGCAGCTGGAGGTGCAGCGCGGGATCTATCCCTTCGGCGGCGCGACCATCCGCCTGCCCGCGGCCGCCGGTTGGGGTAACGCGATGCGCTGGCTGCTCACCGGGGACGAGTTCGACGCTGCCGAGGCGCACCGCATCGGGCTGGTCCAGGAGGTGGCCGACGACGCCGCGGCGGGTCTGGCCCGGGCCCGCGACATCGCGCACACCATCGCCGATCGCGCCGCCCCGCTGGCTGTGCGGGCCACACTGGCGTCGGCGCACCTGGCGCGGACGGCGGGCGAGGCCGCGGCCATCGAGCGCCTGCGGCCCGGCGTGGTCGAGTTGTTCGCCACCGAGGACGCCGCCGAAGGCGTGCAGTCGTTCGTCGAGCGCAGGCAGGCGCGCTTTGTCGGGCGCTAGCGGCGTCGAACGTCACGCCAGCGCAACTCCGCACACCGAGCGTCACGCCAGCGTGACGCTCGGCGCGGACGAGCCTTAGCCCTCGACGGTGTAGCCCATCGGCATCAGCACGCTCTTCTGCTGCGTGAAGTGCTCGACGCCCTCCGGCCCGTTCTCCCGGCCGATGCCCGAGTTCTTGTAGCCGCCGAACGGGCAGCACGGGTCAAAGGCGTACCAGTTGATTGCGTAGGTGCCGGTGCGGATCTTCTCCGAGACCTCGATGCCGCGCGGCACGTCGGAGGTCCACACGCTGCCGGCCAGCCCGTACGCCGAGTCGTTGGCGAGCTTGATCGCGTCGTCCTCGGTGTCGTAGGGGATGATGCTCAGCACCGGTCCGAAGATCTCCTCCTGCGCGATCGCCATCTTGTTGTCGACGTCGGCGAACACCGTTGGCAGCACGAAGAAGCCGTCGTCCAGGCCCTCGGGGCGACCGTTGCCGCACACCACGCGGGCGCCCTCCTCGATCCCCTTGGCGATATAGCCCTCGACCCGCGCGCGCTGCTTCTCCGAGATCAGCGAGCCGATCTGGGCGGCCGGGTCCGACGGTTTACCGATCGGCAGCATCTGCACGAAATTGGCCACCGCGTCCACGATCTCGTCGTAGCGCGAGCGCGGCGCCAGGATGCGGGTCTGGGCGACGCAGGCCTGGCCGGTGTTCATGATGCCCGAGAAGACCAGCATCGGGATCGCGGCGGCCAGGTCGACATCCTCCAAGACGATGGCCGCCGACTTGCCGCCGAGTTCCAGCGTGCACGGCTTGAGCAGGTCCGCGGCGCGGCGGCCGATCTCCTTGCCGACCGCTGAGCTCCCGGTGAATGTGAACAGGTCGACATCGGGATTGGCCGTCAGCGCCCGGCCGGTGTCCACCCCGCCGGGCACCACCGACAGCACGCCCTCGGGCAGGCCGGCCTCGGCGAACACCTCCGCCAAAGCGTGTGCGGTCAGCGGGGTTTCGGCGGACGGCTTGAGCACCACCGTGCAGCCCGCCAGCAGCGCGGGGCCGAGCTTGTTGATCGCCAGGAACAGCGGCACGTTCCACGCGACGATCGCGGCCACCACGCCGATCGGCTCACGGTGCACGATGCTCTGTCCATAGCCACCGGTGCGGGTCTCCCGCCACTTGACCTGGTCGGCGGCGGGGCCGGCGAAGAAGTTCAGCGCGCCCAGCGTGCTCATCCACTGCATGGTCTCGACGCTGGTCGGCGGCTGGCCGGTCTCTAGGCCCAGCACCTTGAGGAAGTGGTCCTTGCGCTCTTCCATCAGCTTCAGCGCGTTCCCGATGACCGCCGCGCGTTCCTTGGGTGGTGTCGACGGCCAAGGGCCGTTGTCGAAGGCCGCGCGGGCCGCGGCCACCGCGGCGTCCACGTCGGCCGGGGCCGCCAGCGGCACCTTGCCGACGTACTCGCCGGTGGCCGGGCAGTGCACCTCGATGACCTCGTCGGTCGACGGCTCGGCCCACTTGCCGCCGATGAAAAGTTTGTCGTACTCCGTTGTCATGGCCGCCACCCTACCCAAGCCGGCGCGAGATTAGAACATGTTCCATTATTGGGGTTGCAGTACCAGCACCAGATTGCTCACCAGGAACTCGCGCAGCGTCGGCACACCCGTCAGCCACCACGCCCATCGCGGGTGGTAGCGGGGAAATGCGGCCACCAGCCCGCCTGTGTTGCGGGCCCAGGTCAACCCCTCGGCCGCCGACACCGCAAACAACGACGACCCGTAGTCGTTTTTGGCCGGGTGGCCGTGTTTGCGGGCGTACCGGGCGGCGGCGCGGGCGCCGCCGAGGTAATGGGTCAGGCCCATCTCGTGCCCGCCGAACGGGCCCAGCCACACGGTGTAGGACAGCACGGCCAGCCCGCCCGGCCTGGTGACACGCAGCATTTCGGCACCGAGCTGCCACGGCCGCGGCACGTGCTCGGCGACATTGGAGGACAGGCAGATGTCCACCGAGTCGTCCGCGAACGGCAGCGCCATTCCCGAGGCGCGCACGAAGGTCCCGGTTTCCCCGGCAACGGCGGGCCCGGCCGCGTGCATTTCGCCGGGGTCGGGCTCGACCCCGACATAGCGGACGCCGGCATCGGTGAACGCCGCCGCAAAGTAACCCGGCCCGCCGCCGACGTCGAGCAACGTGCGGCCGGACGGTGGGTCGCCGTGGGCACCCCGCCACAGGTCGCTCACCATGGCCGCGGTATCGGTCGCGAGGGCGCCGTAGAAGCGGGCCGGATCCGGCTGCTCGTAGCGAAATTCCGACAGCAGCCGCGCCGAGCGGGCCAGCGTCGCCCGGCGCGCGAAGATGTCGGTGGCCGCCACCGGCCACACCCTACGGATGTGCGGCACCGCGTGGTGCACATCATCGCCGGTTAGGCTGACGATCGATGTCTTCCTTGCGCTCCGTGCTGCTGCTGTGCTGGCGCGATACCGGGCACCCGCAGGGCGGCGGCAGCGAGGCCTATCTGCAGCGCATCGGCGCGCAGCTGGCCGCAGCGGGAATCGCCGTCACGCTGCGCACCGCCCGCTATCCGGGCGCACCGCGCCACGAGGTCGTCGACGGCGTGCGGATCAACCGGGCCGGGGGCCGCTACACGGTGTACGTCTTCGCGCTGTTGGCCATGGCCGCGGCCCGGCTCGGGGCCGGGCCGCTGCGCGGGGTGCGGCCCGACGTGGTCGTCGACACGCAAAACGGCTTGCCCTTTTTGGCCCGGCTGATCTACCGCCGCCGGGTGCTGGTGCTGGTGCACCACTGCCACCGCGAGCAGTGGCCGGTGGCCGGGCCGGTGCTCGGCCGGCTGGGCTGGTTCGTCGAGTCGACGCTGTCGCCGAGGGTGAACCGGCACAACCAGTACGTCACGGTGTCGCTGCCGTCCGCGCGCGACCTGGTCGCCCTGGGCGTCTACGACGCCCAGATCGCGGTGGTCCGCAACGGCCTCGACCGGGCGCCGGCGCAGTCGCTGACGGGCCCGCGCTCGGGCGCGCCGCGGGTGGTGGTGCTGTCGCGGCTGGTACCGCACAAGCAGATCGAGGACGCCCTGGAGGCGGTCGCGCGGCTGCTGCCGCGGATACCGCATCTGCACCTCGACATCGTCGGCGACGGCTGGTGGCGCGAGCGGCTCGTCGAGCACGTGCAGCGGCTCGGCATCGGTTCGGCGGTGACGTTCCACGGTCACGTCGACGACGTGACCAAACACCATGTCCTGCAAGGGGCCTGGGTGCACCTGCTGCCCTCGCGCAAGGAGGGCTGGGGGTTGGCGGTCGTCGAGGCGGCCCAGCACCGGGTGCCCACCATCGGCTACCGATCCTCGGGCGGCCTGTCGGATTCGATCGTCGACGAGGTCACCGGGATCCTGGTGGACAGCCACGCCGAGCTGGTGGACCGGCTCGACGAGCTGCTGGCCGACCCGGTGTTGCGCGAGCAACTGGGCGCCAAAGCGCAGACCCGCAGCGGTGAATTCTCCTGGGCGCAGAGCGCGCAGGCCATGTGGGCCGTGCTGGAAGCCGTGCACGCCGGCGGCACGGTCAGCGGGCTAGTCACCGGACGGGGCTGAGCGGCGGCGGTGCCGCCACGCGCCGCCGATCAGCGCGCCGGCACCGCCGCCGATCAGCACCGCCAGCCACACCAGGTGCGCGGCCATCGTCGCCGCCCGCCGCACGGCCGACACCCCGGGCGTCTGCCCGCCGACCCGGTAGAGCGCCATCTCGCCGTCCCGATAGACCGGCGCCAGCGCACTCAGGGTGCGGGCGGCCGCGCCCATGCCACCGGCGCTGTCCGATTCGACGACCAGCCAGGCCACCCCGGCCGCGGCCAGCGCCGCCGGGTCGGGCCCGGACAGCAGGAGCTCCTGCACCGCCCGGGCGTGCACGCCCTCCCCGGCGATGGTGGTCCCCGAGATCACCAGATCACCGGTGCTCAGCACGCGGGCGCGTACCCAGCGGGGCAGCGGGTCCAGGACCGGTGTGGGTCCCGACCAGGAGAACAGCCGCATGGTGCCGGCCGGTAGCACCGCGACCGCCCCGGGGTCGGCGTTGATCGCGGCGGCCACGGCGGTCCAGCCGCGCGGATAGTGCACCGGCGCGACCCGGCCGAACACGCCCCAGGCCAGGTCGGGCAGCGCCAGCAGCAGCGCCAGGCAGCAGACCAGCGCCGGGGCGGTTCCCGGAATCCGTAGCCACCGGCGCACCGTCACCACGGCTCCGGCACCCGCCAGGGCGTAGCCGGGCATCGCCAGCGCCACCCATTTCTGTCCGTCACGCAGCACACCGAAGCCGGGCACGGCGTCGACCACCGTGCGCAGCAGCTGCAGGCCCGAGCCGGTCGCCAGGGCCGCCGGGACCAAAACCGCCACCGCCGCGAGCGCGAGCAGCGGCACCGCCGCCGGGCGCCGCAGGACCGTCGGCAGCCCCGCCGCCACCACAGCAAGCAGCGCCACGGTCGAGCAGACCGCGAAAAGCGTGGTGCGCGAACCGGGCACGGCCTCGCCGTTCCAGATGCCGCCGAGCCCGGCCAGGCTGGCCAGGGTGCCCAGCCCGGGCTCGGCGCGGGGTGCGAACGCGTCGACCCCCAGCCGGTTGGCCGCGGTGTGGGTGGTCAGCGACGATCCCATGGCCGACGCAACCAGCCACGGCAGCGCCGCCACCACGGCGGCGCCCAACGCCGCCGCGGCACACCAGCGGCGCGGCCAGCACCCGGCGGTGCCCTTGACCGGGGCGGCCAGGCACACCAGCGCCACCGTCGCGGCCAGCAGCAGCCCGGTCGGCGTCAGCCCGGCCAGCGCGATCCAGAAGACCAGCCCGCCGACCGCGAACCGGCCGGTCCGCGCGGTCCGCAGCGTCAGCATCGCCGCAGCCACCCAGGGCAGGCAGCCGTAGCCGACCAGCAGGCTCCAGTGGCCCTGCAGCAGCCGTTCGGCGACGTAGGGATTCCAGATCGCCACGGTGGTGGCGACGAACTCACCGGAGATGCCCGCGCACGGCAGCGCGACCGCGACCAGCCGGGCCGCGCCCCAGCCCGCCAGCCACAGCCCGAGCAGCAGCAGGGCCTTCACCACGACGCCGCCGTCGACCAGCCGCGAGGCCAGCGCCACCGCAAAGTCCTGGGGGGTAGCGCGCGGCGCCGACGTCAGCCCCAGCGCGGTATCGGACAAATACGAGCGCGGCGTCGACACCGCGTCGCGCACCAGCAGGTATCCGGGCGCCAGCAGCGGCCCGACCACCAGCAGCGCCAAGACCAGTGCGTACCCGGGTCGGGTCCAGCGCACAGTCAACGCATCCGAGCCGGGCTATTCGCGGTCGTGCGGGCCGGGCGGATTGGGCTCGGCCGGCCCGGCCTCGGTGGGTTCGTCCGCGTCGGGCGAGCCCGGCTCGGGACGCTGCGTGGGCAGCTTCTCGGTCTCGGCTTCGGCGCCCGGCACGGGTTCCTCGAGGCCGCTGCGGCCGAAGAAGTCCTGGTCGCCCCGGTCCAGGCCGGGATCGGTCAGCGCGCTCTCGCTGCGCAGGCTGAACGAGGCGAGCAGGCCGCCGCCGACCAGCGCGATCAAGCCCACCGCGGTGAAAGTGATCGGCAGCACCCGCGACCACAGCGCCAGCCGGTCGCGCTCATCGCGGGCCGCGTTGACCTGGGATTCGACGGTGTCCTCGTTCGAGGTGACCTTGTAGTCGGCCAGGGTGAGCTCCGGCTTGAGCGGGTCGCGGGCAAAGTAGTGGTCGGCGTGCTCGGTCTGCTTGACGATGGTGCCCGACACCGGGTCCACCCAGAAGGTGCGCTGCGCCGCGTAGTAGCGGGTCATGGTGATCTGCTCGTTCGGATCGCCGCCCTGGACGCCCCACATCGATGCCGACGTCGTCTGCTTGGCGTCCTCGGCGCCGGCCAACAGCGATGGATACGTCACCGGGGCCACCAGCTTGCCCTCGTCGTTGTAGCCGACGTTCTGGGTGAACTTGTACGTGGTCAGCCCGTTGACGTCTTCCTGGGTTTCGTAGTTGACGTCGAACGCCTTTTGCGCGATCGGATCGAAGTAGGGGTAGGTCTTCTTCTCGGTGTGGAACGGGAACCGGTAGTTCAGTCCGTCGTGCCGCAACGGCATCGCGGTGGGCGGGTTGTCGTCGTTGACGGCGCGCGGCTTCTGCACCGAGCCGCCGGTGTGGGTGTCGTCCGAGACGGCCATCGCGGTCTTGCGGTTGAGCGTGACGGTGTCGACGATCGCCAGCAGCAGCCCGCTGTCCTTCTGCTTGTCGGTGCGCCGCAACGAACTTCCGACCTGAAGCGTGACCACGTCGGCATTGGCGGGCGACTCGACGCTGATCTGCTGCTGGGAGACCAGTGGCACATTCTGGTTGACGACGACGTGGTCGGTGGACAGCGACGCGGAGTCGAGCGCCGTCCCGGTGCCGTCACCGACCAAAGTGGCGTCGATGTCCAGGGGGACCTTGGTGATCCTGCTGGTGGTGTAGGTGGTCAACAGCAGCGCGGCGATCAGCAGGGCAGCTCCGAGTCCGATGATTCCGCATGCGGCGAACCGCAACATGACTGCTCGGTTCACGTCGCTGTGCCCTCCTCGATTCCTTGCTTCATCAGCCGCGACCCCGCCCGAGCAGCAGCCCCGGGCAAACTCGTCTGACCCTAACAGCAGAAAGTAAGGCGGCGGCTTACCAACCTGGGGACCGCGGACGGGTCCTGCGGGTGTACCCATTCGCCGCCCAACCGATCGCAGGCAAACTGTGGTGGTGAGCGATGACCAGCGGGTGGGCGGGGTCCGCAGCTTCCTGCCGGCCGTGGAAGGCATGCGCGCCTGCGCGGCGATGGGCGTCGTGGTCACGCACGTCGCGTTCCAGACCGGGCATTCCAGCGCGGCCACCGGCAGGCTGTTCGGGCGCTTCGACCTCGCCGTGGCGGTGTTCTTCGCGCTGTCGGGTTTTCTGCTGTGGCGCGGACATGCCGCGGCGGCAAGGGATCTGGCGCCCAGGCCGGCCACCGCCCACTACCTGCGCTCGCGGGTGGTCCGCATCATGCCCGCCTATGTGGTCGCCGTCGTCGTGATCCTGACCCTGCTGCCCGACGCCGACCACGCCAGCCTGACGGTGTGGCTGGCCAATCTCACGCTCACCCAGATCTACGTGCCGCTGACGCTGACCGGCGGCCTGACCCAGATGTGGAGCCTGTCCGTCGAGGTCAGCTTCTACCTGGCGCTACCGATCCTCGCGTTGCTGGCCCGCCGGCTGCCGGTGCGCGCCCGGGTGCCGGCGATCGCCGGGCTGGGGGCGTTGAGCTGGGCGTGGGGCTGGGTGCCCATCCATTCCGCATCCGGCATCAACCCGCTGAACTGGCCGCCCGCGTTCTTCTCGTGGTTCGCCGCCGGCATGCTTCTAGCCGAGTGGGTGCACAGCGGGATCGGATTGCCGCATCGCATCGCCCGCCGGCGGCTGGTGATGGCCGCCGTCGCGGTGGCCGCCTACCTGATCGCGGCGTCGCCGCTGGCCGGTCCCGAAGGCCTGGTGCCCGGCACCCCGGCCCAGTTCGCGGTGAAGACCGCGATGGGCTCGCTGGTGGCCTTCGCGCTGGTCGCGCCGCTGGTGCTGGACCGGGTGGATACGCCGCATCGCGTCTTGGGGACCACTGCGATGGTGACCCTGGGGCGCTGGTCCTACGGCCTGTTCGTGTGGCACCTGGCGGCGCTGGCCATGGTGTTCCCGGTGCTCGGGGTGTTCCCGTTCAGCGGCCACATGCCCACGGTTTTGGTGTTGACGCTGATCTTCGGGTTCGCGATCGCCGCGGTCAGCTACGCCCTGGTCGAGTCACCCTGCCGAGAAGCGTTGCGCCGCTGGGAGAAACGCGAGAAGCCGGGTGCCACGGCTCAGGCGGTCGACGCCGAGGCGGACGCGATCGCACCCTAGGACCGGCGCAGTCCATCCCCTCTTCCACCTCTTGCGCAGACAGCAGGGGACGTCATTGCCCTCTAACTGGGTACCGCCTCGATGACGCAGAGCGGCCCTGCCGTCTGCACCACGCGCTGCAGCCGGAAGCCGCCCCGCCGGAGTAGGTCGGTCCACTGCTTGAGGCCGCGTTCCAGTGCGCCCGCCATCACCAGCATCTCCATATCGGCGTAGTGGCCGAGGAATTCGCGGTCGTGATCGGGGACGACCATCTCCAAAAGCAGCAGCTTCGCACCTGGACGGGCCGCGGCTTTGATGGTGCCGAGGATCGCGATGGCCTTGTCATCGGGCCAGTCGTGGATGACGTTCTTCATCACATAGGCGTCAGCGGACGGCACGCTTTCGAAGAACGACCCGCCCGTCACGGTGACTCGGTCGGCGACACCGTGCGCGGCCAACAAAGGCTGCGCTCCCTCGACTGCCTCGGGGAGGTCGAACAGCACGCCGCGGGCATTGGGGGCGGCGGTGAGAAGGGACGACAGTAACCGGCCGTGGCCGCCACCGATGTCGGCGATGACGCCAAAGTTGCTGAAGTCGTACGCCGCGACAGCCGCCGCCTCCAACACTGACGACGTGGAGGTCATGGCGTTGTTGAAGATCTCCGCGAACTCAGGGTCGTCGGAGAGATAGTCGAAGATGCCCTTTCCGAACACTTTTGGGGGGTTCGGCTCTCCGGTGCGGACCGCATCGGCCAGCCGTGTCCAGTTCGCTCGGTGCTGCGGGGAGCCGTAGAACAGGGCAACCCCATGCGTCGAGATCGGCGAGTCGGTGCGCAGCGTGTCGGCCAGCGCGTTGAGTGCAAAACGGCCGTCGCGGCGCCTACGGAACAACCCGCGGCTGATCAGCAACCGCATCAGCCGCGCCAGGCTGTCCGGGTCCGCCCCGACGCGGTGCGCCAGCTCCTCCTTGGTCAACGGCCCCCCGGCAAGCGCGTCGGCGATACCCAGTTGCGCGGATGCCGAGATGGCCTGCGACAGAAAGGCCCCAAAGATGATGTCGATCACCGTGATCGGCGGAGGTGCCAGTCGCTGGTATAGCCGCCCCACGTGATGACGGATTCGTTCGACCGCCCGAGCCACCCGGGCAGGCGGCAGTTTCGGGGCTGATGTCGGTGATTTGGGCGGCATCGTTCTCCAGTACCTGCTGATTACAGACCATTAGGTGGTGCTTGTCGCGGTGGTCGCTTGCTCTA
Source organism: Mycobacterium sp. 94-17 (assembly GCF_035617725.1). Taxonomy (NCBI): domain Bacteria; kingdom Bacillati; phylum Actinomycetota; class Actinomycetes; order Mycobacteriales; family Mycobacteriaceae; genus Mycobacterium; species Mycobacterium sp. 94-17. Next base: position 60,399 of record NZ_JAPIYN010000005.1, on the reverse strand, counting down.
CTAGCGTCGGCAGATCGTAATCGTTGTTTCCGGCGGAAGCGGGTTTTTGGACTAACCGGCCCCAAGTCGGCGCGGGTCAGCCGGCCTCCGCGGCCGCCAAGCGCTCGATGACCTGTTCCCGCACTGCCGAGCGGCGGGCCTTGCCGGCGTCGTCGCGCAGCGGAGTGTCGACGAACTCGACGGTGTGCGGCACCTTGTATCCCGCTACGTGATCGCGCAGAAACTCTTGCACGCCACCGCAATCCAGGGGTGAGCCGTCGACCGGGTGCACCAGGGCGTAGGGCACCTGGCCGAGATCGTCGTGAGGCACGCCGACGACCAAGCAGGACAACACGTCCGGGTGCGCCGAGAGCGCGTTCTCGATCTCGGCGGGGTAGACGTTGCGGCCGCCGACGGTGAACATGTCGACCCGCCGATCCGAGAGGTACAGGAACCCGTCGTCGTCGAAATGGCCGAGATCGCCCAGCGAGTCCCAGCCGTCGCGGCTTTTCGCCTCGGCGCCGACGTAGCGGTAGGTGGGCGCGCTGCCCGGGCCGGGCCGCATGTAGATCTCGCCGACCACGCCGGGTGGACAGGGGTCGCCGTCGTCGTCGAGCACCTTCATTTCCCCGGCGACCACCACGCCGACCGAACCGCGGTGCGTCAGCCATTGGTCCCCGGAGATGAACGTCAGCGCCTGTAATTCTGTGCCGCCGTACAGTTCCCAGACCTTCTCCGCGCCCAGCAGGTCGATCCATGCCTGCTTGATGGCCGGCGGGCAGGGCGCCCCCAGATGCCAGAACCGCCGGATCGACGAGAGGTCGTAGGCGCCCGGGTCGGCCTGGTAGACCGGCAGCGCCCGCTGCATGATCGTCGGCACCGTGGTCAAAAAGGTGACTCGATGGTCGGTGATCAACCGGAGGAACTGGTGTGGCTCGAAGCGGCTCATCAGCACCAGGTGGTGTCGCATCAGCAGCGCGATCGTCGCGGTGGTGAAGCCGGTGTTATGGCTCAGCGGCACCGGCATCAGCGTGGTGTCGCCCTCCTGCGCCCCGAGCGGGTAGCCGATGGCGGCCGGTATCCGGCTGTCCCCACCGGATTCGATCAGCTTGGGCCGCCCGGTGCTGCCGCCGGAGCCCATCGCCTTCCATACCGGCGATACCGCCTCCGGCAGCGGGTCGTCCGACAACGCCGGGTCCGGCGTGAAACCTGCTGGAACACTTGGCATCTGGTGATGACCAGGCGGTCCGGCCGCCGACCCGCTGCGCCCGGATTCGCCGAGCCGGCGACCGCCTCCACGGCCCACCAGCAGGGCCGGCGGCCGCAGGTCCAGCAGGCCCTGCAACTCCGCGTCCGGGAGCCGCGCGGACAACGGCTGCGGTACCGCGCCCAGCTTCCAGCACGCCACCGCTGCCTGAATCCACTCGACCGAGTTGGGCAGCACCATCGTCACGTAGTCGCCGACGCCCACCCCGCGCTCGGCGTAGGCGCGGGCCAACCGGTTCGTCGAGCGGTCGAGTTCGGAGCGGGTGAGGGTCACCCCGTCGCAGGTGACGGCCGGCTCGTCCGGGGCGAGCGCGGCCAGCGCCGAAATCTGCGTGCCGATCGGCGGGATTGGCTCACTCATAAGCGCCCTGTCGCTCGAAGATGCGGCGCGGATTGTCGACCAGCATGGTGTGCAGTTGTTCGTCGGTGACGCCGCGCTCCTTGAGCGCCGGGATCACGTCGTTGTGGATATGCAGGTAGTGCCAGTTCGGCGCGATCTGCGGCACCAGTTCTTCGGGCAGCGCGTCGAAGTAGCAGTTGGCGTCGTGGGAGAGCACCATCTTGTCGGCGTGCCCGCGCTCGCACATCTGCGCCACGATCTTGACCCGCTCCTCGAACGGTGAGATCACGTCGATGCCGAACCGGTCCATCCCGAGGTAGGACCCCGCGGCGATCAGCTCCTCGAGGTAGCCGACGTCGGTGCTGTCACCGGAATGCCCGATGACCACCCGGCTCAGGTCGACGCCCTCCTCTTCGAAGATCCGCTGTTGCTCGAGGCCGCGGCGCAGCCCGGCATGGGTGTGCGTGGAGATCGGCACCCCGGTCCGCTTGTGCGCCTGCGCGACGGCGCGCAGCACCCGCTCGACGCCGGGCGTGATGCCGGGCTCGTCGGTGGCGCACTTGAGGATCCCGGCCTTGACGCCGGTGTCGGCGATGCCCTGCTCGATGTCGCGGACGAACATCTCGGTCATGATCTCCGGGCCGCCCAGCATCCCGCCCGGGCCCTCGTAGTGGAAACGGAACGGGACGTCGTTGTAGGTGTAAAGCCCGGTCGCCACAACGATATTCAGCTCGGTGGCCGCGGCGACACGGGCGATGCGGGGGATGTAGCGGCCCAGCCCGATCACGGTGAGGTCGACGATGGTGTCGACGCCGCGGGACTTCAACTCGTTGAGCCGGTTGATGGCGTCGGCGACTCGCCGCTCCTCGTCGCCCCACGCTTCGGGATAGTTCTCCGCGATCTCGGTGGTCATGATGAACACGTGCTCGTGCATGAGGGTCACGCCCAGGGCGGCGGTATCGATGGACCCGCGAGCGGTATTGAGTTCTGACACGTCACTGATGCTAGGGCGACCGGAACGTGACCAACAGGGCCGTTTTGTCGCACCCACCCCGACGGCCACCTTGGTGCAGTACCGTCACCCTGGTCTTCGTCGAGAACCCACTGGGAGTCGCGTCATGTTGCTCAATCCCAACCACCTGCAACGTCAGTACCCGGACCGCCGCTCGGGGGAGATCATGGCCGCGACGGTGGACTTCTTCGAGTCCCGGGGCAAGGCCCGGCTGAAGTCCGACGACCACGAACGAGTGTGGTACTCGGAGTATTTGGACCACATCGGCCGGGAGCGCATCTTCGCCTCCCTGCTGACCCCGGGCGCCTATGGCGCCTCGGATGACTGCCGCTGGGACACCTACCGGATCAGTGCGTTCGCCGAGATCGTCGGCTTCTACGGGCTGAACTACTGGTATCCCTTCCAGGTCACCGCCCTGGGCCTGGGCCCGATCTGGATGAGCGCCAACGAGGACGCCAAGCGCAAGGCCGCCGCGCTGCTCGAGGCGGGGGAGGTCTTCGCCTTCGGCCTGTCGGAGCAGACGCACGGCGCGGACGTCTACCAGACCGACATGAACCTGACGCCGAAAGGCGGGGGCTGGACGGCCACCGGGGAGAAGTACTACATCGGCAACGCCAACGTGGCCCGGATGGTCTCCACCTTCGGCAAGTTCGCCGGCACCGACGAGTACGTGTTCTTCGCCGCCGACTCGCAGCACGACCGCTACGACGTCATCAAGAACGTGGTGAATTCGCAGAACTTCGTCGCCAACTACGCGCTACGCGACTACCCGGTTACCGAGGCCGACATCCTGCACCGCGGCCCCGGCGCCTTCCACGCCGCCCTCAACACCGTCAACGTCTGCAAGTACAACCTCGGCTGGGGCGCGGTCGGCATGTGTACCCACGCGATGTACGAGGCGGTCACCCACGCGTCCAACCGCATCCTGTACGGGACCGTCGTCACCGACTTCACCCACGTGCGGCGGCTGCTCACCGACGCCTACGCACGGCTGGTCGCGATGCGGCTGGTTGCCACCCGGGCCTGCGACTACATGCGCAGCGCGTCGGACTCTGACCGCCGCTATCTGCTGTACAGCCCGCTCACCAAGGCGAAGATCACCGGCGAGGGCGAGCGCGTGATCACCGCGCTGTGGGACGTCATTGCCGCCAAAGGGGTGGAGAAAGACACCATCTTCGAGGCGATGACACGCGAAATCGGCCTGCTGCCGCGGCTCGAGGGCACCGTGCACATCAACATCGGGCTGCTCGGCAAGTTCATGCCCAACTTCCTGTTCGCCCCCAACGGCGCGCTGCCGCTGCTCGGCCGCCGCGACGACGCCGCCGACGACACCTTCCTGTTCAACCAGGGTCCCACCGGCGGCCTGGGCAAGGTGCGCTTCCACGACTGGCGTGCGCCGTTCGACAGCTACGGGCATCTGCCCAACGTGGCGCTGCTGCGCTCGCAGATCGACGTGCTCGCCGACATGCTGGCCGGCGCCACGCCGGATGCCGCGCAGCAGAAGGACATCGACTTCGCGTTCGCCGTCGGCCAGTTGTTCGCGACGGTGCCCTACGCCCAACTCATCCTGGAGGAGGCCGGGCTGTCGGGCGTGGACGAGGGGCTGATCGACCAGATCTTCGCCGTGTTGGTCCGCGACTTCAACGCCTATGCCGTCGAACTGTCCGATAAGCCCGCGGCGACCGATGAACAGGCCCGTTTCGCGCTGCGGATGATCCGCCGGCCCGCGCACGACCCAGTGCGCTACGACCAGATTTGGAAGGACCACGTCCTGCCGCTCAACGGCGCCTACCGGATGCGCCCGTAGCCCAGGGCCTTCCATTTAGCTGCACACGTCGAGCGCGAGTGTGCGGCCGGTCGCACATTGGAGCCTGAGTGTGCGGCCAGCCGCACGCTCGAGCCGAGCCCCCAGACCCCTTGACTGTGAGTTGAATCACAGTAGGATGACCAGTGGTCATTCAATTTAGGAGGGGTGTTGCCGACGGTCACCTGGGCGCGCGTCGACCCCGCTCGTCGCGCAGCGATCATCGACGCCGCGGAGTCGGAGTTCGGGGCGCACGGGTTCTCCCGGGGCAGCCTGAACGTCATCGCGCGCCGCGCCGGGGTTGCCAAGGGCAGCCTGTTTCAGTACTTCGCGGACAAGCGCGACCTGTACGCGTTCATCGCCGACATCGGCAGCCAGCGGGTCCGCGCCTACATGGAGGACCGCATCCGCGAACTCGACCCGAGCCGGCCCTTCTTCGACTTCCTCACCGACTGGCTCGACGCGTGGGTGGCCTACTTCGCGGACCATCCGCACGAACGCGCGCTGCACGCCGCGGCGACCCTGGAAGTCGACACCGAAGCGCGCGTCAGCGTGCAGAACGTCATCCACCGTCACTACCTGGAAGTGATGCGCCCGCTGGTCCGCGACGCGCACGTCCGCGGCGACCTGCGTGCCGATTGCGATACCGACGCGCTGTTGTCGTTGCTGCTGTTGATCTTTCCGCACCTGGCGCTGGCGCCCTACATGCGCGGCCTGGATCCGGTACTGGGGCTCGACGAACCCACGCCGGAGCAACCCGCGCTGGCCGTGCGCCGGCTCGTCGCGGTGCTGGCGGCCGCGTTCTCGGCGTCACCGATCAGCCCGTCACCGATCAGCCCAGCCCCCAAACGATCTGAGGAGGTCACATGAACCGCACCCACATAGCCTCGATGGCCGAGGGCGGCCTCAACTGGGATAGCTTGCCGCTCAAGCTGTTTGCGGGAGGGAACGCGAAATTCTGGAATCCGGCCGACATCGACTTCTCCCGCGATCGGGAGGACTGGGAACGCCTCACAGACGACGAACGCAGCTACGCGACCCGGCTGTGTGCCGAGTTCATCGCCGGCGAGGAGTCGGTGACCCAGGACATCCAGCCCTTCATGGCCGCGATGCGCGCCGAAGGCCGGCTCGGCGACGAGATGTATCTGACGCAGTTCGCCTTCGAGGAGGCCAAGCACGTCCAGGTGTTCCGCATGTGGCTCGACGCCGTCGGCATCACCGAGGACCTGCACAACTTCCTCGATGACGTCCCGACCTACCGCACGATCTTCTACGAGGAGCTGCCGGACTGCCTGAACGCGCTGACGGTCGATCCGTCGCCCGCCGCCCAGGTGCGGGCCTCGGTGACCTACAACCACATGGTCGAAGGCATGCTGGCGCTGACCGGCTACTTCGGCTGGCACAAGATCTGCGTGGAACGCGGCATCCTTCCCGGCATGCAGGAGCTGGTGCGGCGCATCGGCGACGACGAGCGGCGGCACATGGCGTGGGGCACCTTTACCTGCCGGCGCCACGTCGCCGCCGACGACGCCAACTGGGGCGTCTTCGAGGCGCGGATGAACGAGCTGATGCCCCTCGGGCTGCGGCTGATCGAAGAGGGTTTCGCCCTCTACGACCCGATGCCGTTCGACCTGTCGGTGGACGAGTTCATGCAGTACGCCGCGGACAAGGGGATGCGACGCTTCGGCACCATCTCCAGCGCCCGGGGGCGCCCCCTGGGCGAGATCGACCTCGACTACTCGCCGCTGCAGCTCGAGGACACCTTCGCCGACGAGGACGAGCGGGCGCTGGCCGGCGTCTAACGGCGCGGCAGGCTAGCCCACCCACACGGTCTTGGCGTTGACGAACGCGCGAATGCCCAGGCCCGCGAGCTCGCGTCCGTACCCGGACCGCTTGACGCCGCCGAACCCCAATTCGGGGTAGGACACCGTCATCCCATTGATGAAGACCTGGCCGGCCTCGATGTCGTCGATGAAGCGCCGCTGCTCGGCCTCGTCGTTGGTCCAGGCGTTGGACCCCAGGCCGAACGTGGTGGCGTTGGCGATCTCGATGGCCTCGTCGATGTCGGCCGCCCGGTACATCGACGCGACCGGTCCGAACACCTCCTCGGTGTAGAGCGCCATGTCCTTGGTGATGTCGGTGACCACGGTCGGCGGGTAGAACCAGCCGGGCCGGTCGATGGGCTTGCCGCCGAGGCGAATGGTGGCGCCCGCCGCGGCGGCGTCGTCGACCTGCTTGGCGATCTCGTCGCGGCCCGACTCGGTGGCCAGCGGCCCCACGTCGGTGTCGGGGTCCGTGGGGTCGCCGATGGTCAGGGCCTCCATCTGCTCGGTGAATTTGTCGACGAACTCGTCGTAGATGTCGGTGTGGATGATGAACCGCTTCGCGGCGATGCAGGACTGGCCGTTGTTCTGCACCCGCGCGGTGACCGCGGTCTTGGCGGCCTCGTCCAGGTCCGCCGACGGCATCACGATGAACGGGTCGCTACCGCCGAGTTCGAGCACGGTCGGCTTGATCTCGTCGCCCGCGATGGCCGCCACCGACTGGCCGGCCGGCTCGCTGCCGGTCAGGGTCGCCGCCGCGACCCGGGGATCGCGCAGGATGCGCTCGACCGCGCTGGAGGAGACGAGCAGGGTTTGGAAACACCCCTCGGGGAATCCACCGCGGGCGATGACGTCGGCGAGATAAAGCGCGCTCTGCGGAACGTTCGACGCGTGCTTGAGGATCCCGACGTTGCCGGCCATCAGGGCCGGTGCGGCGAACCGCACAGCCTGCCACAACGGGAAGTTCCACGGCATCACCGCCAGCACCACCCCGAGCGGCTGGTAGCGGATGTAGGCCGTCTTCGCGCCCACCGCCTTCGCGTCGGCCGGTTCGTCGGCGAGCAGCTGTTCGGCGTTCTCGGCGTAGTAACGAAAACCCTTGGCGCACTTGAGCGCTTCCGCTTTGGCCGATTTCAGCGTCTTGCCCATTTCCAGCGTCATCATGGCGGCGACCTCGTCGGCCTCGGCCTCGAGCAGGTCGGCGGTGGCGTTTGCCCACTGCGCGCGCTGGGCAAACGTGGTGTTGTGGCGGTAGTCGAGGAAGCGCTCATAGGCGCGGGCGATCGCGGCGTCGACCTCCTGATCGGTGGCCGCGGTGAAGGTCTTCACTGTCTCGCCGGTAGCCGGGTTCGTGGTGGCGATGGGCACGGCGGCCCTCCTTCATCGATTGCTTGGTTGCGGAAAGTCCAACATCTAGCCTGCCACTATCGTTCCCCCGAGGGAGGTGTCGGATGAGCACAGCCGCCGAGATGATCGTCAAGTGCCTGGAAAACGAGGGTGTTTCTGTCGTGTTCGGGGTGCCTGGCGAGGAGAACATCCGGTTGGTGCAGGCGCTGGCGTCGTCAAAAATCCGCTACGTGCTCACCCGGCACGAGCAGGCCGCCTCGTTCATGGCGGAGATGTACGGCAGGGTCACCGGGCGGGCCGCGGTGGTGTCGTCCACCCTGGGACCGGGCGCCATCAATATGCAACTCGGGGTGGCCGACGCCACCACCAACAGCACCCCGCTGGTCGCCATCTCCGCGCAGGTGGGCCACGACCGCGAGTTCAAGGAGTCGCACCAGTACGTCGACCTGGTGTCGATGTTCGCCCCCATCACCCGCTGGTCGGCCGGCATACCGACCGCCCGCGCCATCCCGGAGATGGTCCGCAAAGCGTTCAAGGTTGCGGAATCCGAGCGCCCGGCGGCGGTCTATCTGGCGGTTCCGGAGCATATCGACGCCGACGAGACCGACTACGACCTGGGGCCGCTGCCCCGCAACGTCGTGCGCGCCGACGCGCCGGCCCCGCGCCAGGTGGCCCGTGCCGTGGACGTCCTGCGCAACGCCAAGCGCCCGGTGCTGCTGGCCGGGCACGGCGCCGCCCGCGCCGACGCCACCAAAGCCCTGCTGCGCTTCTCCGAAGCATTCGGCATCCAGGTGGCCAACACCTTCCACGGCAAGGGTGTGATGCCCGACGACCACCCCAACAGCATCGGAACGCTGGGCTTCATGCGGCACGACTACGTCAACTTCGGATTCGACCACGCCGACGCCGTCATCGCCGTGGGCTACGAGTTGCAGGAATTCGACCCGGTGCGGATCAACCCGCAGGCCGACAAGAAGATCATCCACATCCACCGGTTCCCCGCCGAGGTCGACGCGCACTACTCGGTCGACGTGGGGATCATCGGCGACATCAGCGATTCGCTGAACGCGCTCACCGACGCGCTGTCCGGGCACACCTTCGACCACGCCGCCGATGCGCCCGGCTCGGGCCTGCTGGCCGAGGAATTCGAACGGGGCCAACAGGATTCGCGCTATCCGTTGGCGCCCGCCCGGGTGGTGGCCGACACCCGCGCCGCGCTGGGTCGCAGCGACGTCGTCCTGGTCGACACCGGTGCCACCAAGATGTGGATGGCCAGGCTCTACCCGACCTTCGAGCGCAACACCTGCTTGATTTCAAACGGGTTGTCCACCATGAGTTTTGCCCTGCCCGGTGCGCTGGGTGTCAAGCTGGCGCAGCCGGAAGCCAAGGTGCTGGCCGTCGTCGGCGACGGCGCGTTCCTGATGAACTCGCAGGAGATCGAGACCGCGGTGCGCGAGCGGATCCCGCTGGTGGTGCTGATTTGGGACGACGGCGGTTACGGCCTCATCGAATGGAAGATGGACCTCGAACTCGGGGCGCACTACTACGTGAAGTTCAACAACCCGGATGTGGTGAAATACGCGGAAAGCTTCGGCGCCAAGGGGTACCGGATCTCTCATGCCGACGAGCTGCTGCCGACGCTGCGGGCCGCACTCGACGACGACGGCATCTCGCTGATCAGTTGCCCGGTCGACTACTCCGAGAACCTGCGGCTGACCGACCGCCTCGGCGAGCTGGACGAAACGCTCTAGGTTGCGGATCGCGGCAGCACCGCGTCCCCGAACCAATCGCAGAGCAGCCTGTTTTCGACGGTTCGGCGATCTCGGCCAATATCGGGGTGAACCCGTCACTGACCATCACGGCACAGGCCGAACGGGCCGCCGCCTTCTGGCCGAACAGAGGAGACCGTGATACCCGACCCCGGTTGGGAGCCGCCCATCAACGCCTCTCGCCGGTCGAACCGGTCAAGCCGGTGGTTCCGGCCGGCGCGCCGGCGGCGTTGCGGCTGAACTGATTTGCTGCGCAGTTGACCGCCAGCACCCTTCCGCCATCCGGTGGGCATGGTCGAATGGTCCGCGCTGTCGTTGAAGGGCAGGGCTACTGCGTGACCCAGAACGGGTGCTGTACGTTCGAGAAGTTGAGACCCGGATCGCCGACGCAGCGAACGACGTCAACGGTTGCCCTCGGCTGTCCGGCCTTGGCCACCGCCGCAGCTGCGGCGGCGTCCCGCGTGGCACCCCAACCCCCGACGAACCCATGACCGTTGTCGGAGAGGGCCACGCAGCCGCCCACTCCCTCGGCGAGAATGTGGCAGTCGGTTGAACCGTGCCTCTCGGCGCAATGGCTCATCGCATACTCTTCAACGGAACTCAGACTGGCAAGGTTGCCGCCTGCCGTGGTTTCGACAGAATGGCTGGAGTCAGAACCGGCGACCACGATATAGCCGTTCGCCGCCTGCGCCGGGGCTGCCAGTCCGACAGCGCAGGCGGCTGAGATGAACGCGGATGCAACAAGTTTGGACATATGTTTTCTCTCGAATAGAATGCGAAAGCTGACGGTCTTGCGCGAGGCGAGTTCGCTGACCGGAGCGGGCTCACACCGAAAAGGCTCGGACAGCGCCGTCCGCGCCACCTTCGAACGCCACGTTGGATAGCGTCGAACTGTTACGATCCCGGCTCGACGCCGAGTTGGCTAGCTGGTTAACGGAGCGTTGACAGCGCCGTAGCAAATGTTTACCGGCTGTCGAGACATGGTCGAATGGTTCATGCTGTTCCGTCAGCTCGAGTACTTCGTCGCGCTCGCCCATGAGCGCCACTTCGCGCGCGCAGCGACCGCCTGTTACGTTTCGCAGCCCGCGCTGTCGGAAGCCATCCGGAAGCTCGAATCCGAACTCAACGTTCCGCTGGTGCGGCGCGGACAGCGGTTCGAGGGCCTGACCCCCGAAGGCGAGCGGCTGGTGCCGTGGGCGCGGCGCATTCTGGCCGACCGCGACGCGCTGAAACAGGAAGTCACCGCGCTGCGGGCCGGCCTGACCGGCGAGCTGCGGCTCGGGGTGGTGCCGGCCGCCTCGACTACCGTTGCGCTGCTTACAGATCCGTTCTGTGCGGCACACCCGTTGGTGCGGGTGCAGCTCGAGGTCAACCTGCGCTCGGCCGGGATCGTGGAACGCGTCCGCAAGTTCGGCTTGGACGCGGGCATCATCTATCCGGACCAGCAGGACACGGCCGATCTGCTGGTCACCCCCCTGTACCACGAGCAGCCGGTGCTGATCGCCGCCGCCGACATGCTGGGCGACGAATCGGAAACCTTGGCGTGGCCCGACGCCGTGCAGCTACCGCTGTGCCTGCTGACCCAGGGCATGCGCGGCCGCCGCGTCATCGATGACGCGCTGGCGACCCACGATCTGCAGGTGAACCCGCAGCTGGAAACCGATTCCGTGGCCGCGCTGTTCGCCCACGTTCGCACCGGCCGGTGGGCGAGCATCGTGCCGCAACCGTGGCTGCACACGTTGGGCGTACCCGCCGGGATGAGCGTGCGGCGTTTGCGGCGCCCGTCGGTCACCGCGTTGATAGCGCTGGTAACCAACCGCGCGGAGCCGGGCTCGCTGCTGGCGCGCGCGCTGCGACGGACCGCGCGCGAGGCCCGCATCGGCGCGACGCTCAGCGAGCTGGCCTAGCCGCAGCGCCCGCGCGGTGATCGGCGCTGCCTATCAGCCGGTCGGAATCGTGTCTTGGACACCGCGGCGGGCGCGCGCGAGACTGGGGCGCGACTGCAGGTGAGAAGGAGAATCAAATGGCCAAGTGTGTGATGGTGCTCTACCCGGACCCCGTCGACGGCTATCCGCCGCGCTACGCGCGCGACAGCATCCCGACGATCCCCGGCTACCCCGACGGCAGCACCGCGCCGACCCCGTCGAAGATCGACTTCACCCCCGGTGAGCTCCTCGGCTGCGTTTCCGGGGCGCTGGGGCTGCGCAAATTCTTCGAGGATTGCGGCCACGAGTTGGTGGTGACGTCGGACAAGGAGGGTCCGGATTCGGAGTTCGAGCGCGAACTGGCCGACGCGGAAATCGTCATCTCGCAGCCGTTCTGGCCGGCCTACCTGACCAAGGAGCGAATCGCCAAGGCGCCCAAACTCAAGCTCGCGTTGACCGCCGGCATCGGTTCGGACCACGTGGATCTCGCCGTGGCCCAGGAGCGCGGGATCACGGTGGCGGAGGTGACCTACAGCAACAGCATCAGCGTCGCCGAGCACACCGTGATGCAGATCCTGGCGCTGGTGCGTAATTTCGTCCCCTCGCATCGGTGGGCGGCCGAGGGCGGCTGGAACATCGCCGATTGCGTCGAGCACGCCTACGACCTGGAGGGGATGGATGTCGGGTTGATCGCGGCCGGCCGGATCGGGCGTGCCGTGCTGCGCCGGCTGGCGCCGTTCGACGTCAACCTGCACTACACCGACACCCGCCGGCTGGCACCGGACGTGGAGAAGCAACTGAACGTCACGTTCCACCCCACGGTGGAGGAGCTGGTGCGGGCGGTCGACGTGGTCTCTATCCACTCGCCGCTGTACGACGACACCCGCAGGATGTTCAACGAGAAGCTGATCTCGACCATGCGGCGCGGCTCCTACATCGTGAACACCGCCCGCGGCGAGGAGACTGTCCCGGAGGCGATCGCGGACGCCCTGAGGTCGGGCCAGCTGGCGGGCTATGCCGGGGACGTGTGGTATCCGCAGCCGCCGCCGAAGGACCATCCATGGCGGACGATGCCGAATAATGCGATGACACCGCATGTTTCGGGCACCACATTGTCCGCTCAGGCGCGCTATGCCGCCGGCACCCGGGAGATCCTGGAGAGCTGGTTCGCCGGCACACCCATTCGGCCCGAGTACCTGATCGTCGAAGGCGGGAAGCTGGCGGGTACCGGGGCGCTGTCCTATCAGAAGTAGGGGCTCCCGGACGGTTTCAGCCGGAGCTGGTCGCCGTTGAGAGGGTCATGGGTGGCACGTATCCGCCAACCAGGGCGCGGTGCCACCATGCCCGATCACGGCGCAGCTCGGCGGGAGTGGTGAAGCGGTACTGGTAGAGCTGGGCCCGCACGAACCGGGGCGGCGAATCGGGAAAGGGGTTGTGGCGCAACAGGCGCATGGTCGGCCTGTCGTTTTCCAGCAGCCGCTGCAGGAAGGGAACCAGCCAGGGCTGCGCGTAGCCCGGCGAGATCGCGGCGAACCACATCAGCCAATCCAGGCGCAAATGGTAGGGAGCCCACTGTCGCGGCAGCCGGCGCAACGCCCCCGGCTTGCCCTTGAATTCGTACTCCTTCCAGACGGTGTGGGCGGTGACCAGCGCCTCGTCGGTGCCCTCGATCACCACCTCGCGGCGGATCCGTCCGATGCTGCCGAAGGCGCCGTAGGTGTTGACCAGATGAAATGAGTTGAACGACATGTTCATTCGCTGTCGTGATGACAACATATTGGCCAACGGCCAGTAGCTCATGAACACCACTGCGGCCGTGATCGCGACCACCACGCCGACGAACCACAGCGGCGTCACCGCCGGGCCGGCGTGCGCCGGGACGACGCCGTCGGGCAGGAGCATCGCCGCCGACGCGTCGTCGATCGCGCTGAACGCCAACAGGATCGTCACCCAGTTGAGCCAGGCGAAATTGCCCGAGGCCACCAGCCACAGCTGGGTGACGACGATGGTCGCGGCGGCGACGGATGCCACCGGCTGCGGCGCGAACAATCCGAACGGCACGATCAGCTGCGCGAAATGGTTGCCCGCCACCTCAATTCGATGCAGCGGCTTGGGGAGCTGGTGGAAGAACCAGCTCAGCGGCCCCGGCATCGGTTGCGTCTCGTGGTGGTAGTACAGACACGTCAGGTCGCGCCAGCACGGGTCGCCGCGCATCTTGATCAGTCCCGCACCGAATTCGACGCGGAACAACAGCAGCCGAACCATCCAGAGCGTCAGCAACGGTGGTGCGACGTCGTGATTGCCCAGGAAGATCATCAGGAACCCGGTCTCGAGCAGCAGCGACTCCCAGCCGAACGAGTACCAGGTCTGCCCGACGTTGACGATCGAGAGGTAGAGCACCCACACCGCCAGCCACATCGCCATCGCGGCCCACAGTGGCACCGCGTCGGCGGCCCCGGCGACGATCGCCGCCGACAGCGCCGCGCCGAACCAGGAGGCGGCCGCGAACAACCGATCGGAATAGCGCAGGTGAAAGACGCTCGGCGTGCGCCAAAAGGAATTCCTCGCCAAGAATTGCGGAATGGGCAGCATGCCGTGTTCGCCGATGAGCGCGCGGAATTGGACCGCGGCCGCGACGAACCCGAGCAGGTAAATGGCCGCGACGCCCCGCTCGAGCACCACTCTGCCCAGCCAATATTGGGGTGCGGTAAACCAATCCATGGCACCAGCTCCTCGGTGACGGTCATGACAACCCGCATTTCCAGTCAATCAGCCGGTAACCGGGTAGCCAATAGTCCGCAAACTATTCTTCGCGCCGTCCGTGCGCCCGGTCGGGGAGCGCAACCACGCAAGCGGCAAGCAGCGCAAGCGAAATGAGCGCCAGCAGCTGGACACCAGCGGAATGGCCCGCGTAACCGTCGGCCGAGCGCCATGGCTGCCGGGACAGCACCGCCCCGGCCAGGATCAGGCCGGCGGCGGTGCACGCCACGCTGAGCCGTTCCCAGCGCGGCCGGCGCAGCGCATACCGCAGGCCCAGGGCGACCCCCATCACCACCACGCCGACCCCGCCGGCGATCAACCCCGCGGCGGCCAGCGCGGGGACGGCCGCCCATGCGCCGGGCCGCCACGGCCGCGCGGGCGCGTCCGCGTCACCCTTTCTGGGGGAGCGCCACAGTGCCAGCATCGCCAACAGCGGCAGCAGGGCCAGCCCCACGGCCAGACCCGCGCGGTAGAGCGCGTTGGACGCGAACGTCAGCGTGATGGTGCCGGGGTCGCCCGGCGGCACCACCCAGCCCTGCTGCCATCCGTTGACGGCGATCGGCGTCAGGCGGGCCCCGGTGCCGGTGCGCGCCACCCAACCCGGGTTGATGCTTTCCGGGATGACGAGCACTCGGGAGGTGGCCGACGCGCCCGCCTGCACTTCACGGCTATCGGCGCTCCAGCTGCGCCATGCCGAAACACGCACGGGCCGTGCGACTTCGGCGGTCGTCGGCGCGGTCAGCTCGGCTCCGTCCACGACGAACTGGGCACCCGGGCTGATCAGTAATTCCTGCTGGCCCGCGGGCAGCGCGATCGGGTCGCGCTCGCACGGCACCGCCGCGACGGGCGCGTCATCCAGGATCGCCCCCACGGTGGTGTGGATCGCGGTGTGCACGAACCGACCCGCGACCGCGACGACGGGTCCGTGATCGCAGCCGACCGTGATCTCCCGGGTGCGGTTGCGGGCCGCGTCGGCGGGCGCGATCGGGTTGCCGCCGGCGCCCAGCGCAGCGACCTCGGCCAGGCCCGGCGGCTTGAGCTGGTCGAAACCCAGCGCGTTGCGGTCGATGACGTCTTGCCAATTCAGCAGGCTGATGGTCACGGTGCCGGTCAGCCGCGGTCGCAGTGGCACCGTCTGCACCCCGTCGGGCTGCAGCGCGGCGGCCTGCGGGCCGTCGCCCAGGTTGACGGCCACCATCGTTGGGTGGGCGGGCAACGCCGACCGGCTCGGGGTCAGCCGGACGCCGGTGACCTCGGTGGGGCGCGGCAGCGTCAGCGTCAGGGTCGGCGGGGTCTTGTGCTGCACCACCCGTTGCGGCGCCGTCCACGCGGTGGCCGGGTCGCCGTCGGTGGCCGCGTACGCCGAGCCGAGGACATCCACGGCATCCGAATCACCATGAGCGACGGTGGTATTCGGCTCCGCGATCAGGTCGGCCAGCTTCGGCCCTTCTCGCGGCCGCACCCACACTGTCGGGGTCACCGACATCGGCGCGGGCACGGTCAGCGTCCGACTGAAGTTGACCGGTTCTTCCGGGGCCAGGGACATCGACGGCGCGCAGCGCACGCCGTCGGGCGCCGCGGCGCAACCCGGTCTGCCCAGCTGCTCCGGTCCCAGGTCCCACCCGGTGATCACCGACCCCGGCGGCGGCCCGGGCACCCGCACGGTGTGCCGCAGGTCGACCTGGTGGGCGAATCCGGACGCGTCGTACTGGGTGATCGACAGGTCGGTGATGCCGAACTGCACGCCCGCGGACCCGTCGTCGGTACCGGCGGCGGTGATCCGCACCCATGGGGTCTCGCCGTAGGGGAGTGCCGCGACGAGCGGCTCGCCCGGCTCGTCGAATCGCAAAGTGGTGCTGCCGGTGGCGGTTTCGATCAGGATGCGGCGCACCTGGGCGCCGACGGCGGTGGCGCTGGGGGTCAGCGTGATCGCCGCGTTGGTCACCGGGTGGTCGAAATCGATCCGCATCCACTGACCGACGGCGGCCTGCAGCGAGTTCGACACCCAGGCGGTCGCCGAGTCCCCGTCGATCGCCGCGGCCGGAGAGTTCGCCGGTGCGACGTCGGGCATCGCGGTGGAATCCGACGACGAGCTCGACACCGTGATTCGCCCGCCGCTCCAGGCTCCGGCGACCGGGTCGGCGCCGGGGACGGGATAGTCGGGCACTCGGTTGTAGGTGTGCCGCGCGTCGCCCGGCGCCCGGACGGCCGACGAGTGTTGGTCGACCCGACCGTAATCCGTCTCCCGCGCCACCGGGGTGTCGGTGATGGTGACCCCGGCGTTCGTCGGCAGACCGGCGCCGCGCGCGTCGGCGGTCAGCACCGCAGGACCCAGCGGCGGCCGGCCCAGCAGCCGCCGCCGCTCGTCGAGACGCAGCAGCGCCTCGGGGCCGCCGTCTATTCGGGCCAGGTGGTCGACATCGACGAAATACGGTGTGGCAGGGTCTGTCTCACCGCCGACTCGATAGATCTCGACCGCCGGATAGCGCGGTCGCAGACCGCTGTCCGCGACGAAACCCGCCAGCGTGCCGGGCCCCACCGGCGCGCCGAACTGGGCGACCTTGCGCAGCCCCGGTGACCCGTCGATGGCGCGATGCACCAGGATCGGGCGCGCCGAGCGTGACGTGTCGGGATCTAGGTCGTTGCGTAATGCCACATACGAAATACCTTGGCGGGCAAGGGTATCAGCCAGCCCGGCCGAGGGCCGTCCGGCGGCGAACAAGCGCTGCACCGAATCCAGCGACCGAATGGTTTGCGGCGGCGTCAGCGGGATGGAGTCGCGCACCCCCCACGGGCTGGTGCCCAGCACCTGCAGCGGCTCGTCGTGGCTGGTGCCCCACACCTGGGTGGCGAACGGCGCACCCGGCACGACGAGCACCCGCCCGGGCATCGGCGAGCCGGTGTTGTGCTCGGTGAGCCAGTCCGCGGCCTCGTGCCAGTACTGCGGGATCGCGGTGAAGGTTCCGGGCGGGGCCAGCCGGCCAGTCCAGGCCAGCGACGTGCTCACCATCAGCGCGGTGATCACCACGATCGCGGCGGCCAGCCGCTTGTCGCGCTCCGGATGCGCAAAAGCCCGCAGCCACACCGAAATGGGTGCGCTGCCCGGCAGCGGTACGCGGGCCAGCAGGTGCGCGAGTCCCAGCACCACCGGGATCCTGATCACCGAGCCGAGCTTGTGCACGTTGCGCAGCGGGGCGCCGCCGGCGTCCAGAAAGGCCTGCACGGCGTGTGCCACCGGGGAGCCCAGCCCACCGCTGTAGCCGGCGGCCATCAACACCACCCCGACCAGCAGCATCGTCACCAGCCGGCCCCGCGCCGGCATGGCCCGGCCGGCCAGCCCCGCCAGTCCCGCCGCCGCGACCAGGCAGGTCCCGAGCACGGCCGCCGATCCGGTCACCAGCGGGGCGCCCGCGGTGGCGGTCGGCGCGACGTACGGGGTCCAGCTGTCGGTGCCGCGCAACATCTCGACCAGTGACGACCATTGCGTCGTCACACCGGAGGACTCGATGAAGTCCAGGAACGGAGGGCTGATGGCGCGCAGCATCACCAGCGCCATCACCCACCACAGCGTCGCCAACACCAGCGCCACCAGCCACCATCCGGTGTACCGCCACCACAACCGATTCGGCCGGTGGCAAGCCCACCAGATCACCGCCGGCAGGCAGCAGGCCACGGTCGCGATCGCGTTGACCGCGCCCATCAGCGCGACGGCCAGGCCCGCCCGCCCGGCCAGCCCCCGCACCGACCGGTCGCCGGTGGCCCGCAGGGCCAGGATCGTGGGCAGTAACACCCACGGCGCCAACATCATTGGCAATGTCTCCGACGAGATCGATCCGAGCGTAGTCAGTACCCGCGGCGACAGCGCGAATGCGACCGCGGCGATCACCCGTGACCCCGGGCTGCCGATCCGCAGCGTCTCGGCGACCCGTAACAGGCCCCAGAAGCCGATGGTGAGCAGCAGCGCCCACCACAGCCGTTGGGTGATCCAGCCCGGAACGCCCAGCGCGTGGCCGAGCAGAAAGAACGTGCCGTGCGGAAACAGGTAGCCGTAGGCCTGGTTCTGCGCCTGCCCGAACGGCAGCTCGCTGTTCCACAGATTGGTCGCCCGGACCAGAAATCGCAGGGGATTTGCGGTCAGGTCAAGCTTGGTGTCGGGGGAGATCCGGCCGGGGGATTGGACGAAGGTCAGGGCCAGCGCGACGGCGCCGACCAGCCATAACCACCGGCGCGACGCCGGCCCCGCGGTCGGGCACGAACATGAGAGCGGCGACCCGCTGCGCCCGGCTACGTCGCCACGGCCGCGCTTGCGATCGCCGCTAGCTACGGTTGCCGTACTCGACCCGGTTGAGCACTGACGACTGCGGATCGCCCCCGGGAAGTGGCGGCTTCGTGTCTTGCTGGACCATCAGCGTGATCCCGAAGATCGCAGCCGCGCCGAGCAACAGGCCAACCACAACACTCGCTGCGGCGGGCGCAACGATCCGGTTCATCGACGGCTCCTGAGTGTCGGCTTGTGGTCGCGACTTTCGACCTAGCGCCAACCTAGCAGAAGCACACCGGCCGTCCGGGGCGCCAGTCACCAGTGCAGACAGTGTCCGTGGACACAGCGGTCGCCGTATTCCACCTGATCGGGACCGGCCGGAAGCGCAGGCCGCCGTAAGGCCGGCACCTGCACCAGGCTGTGGTCGGACACGGCGAGAGTGATCCCGACGGTCGTCGCCACCCCGGCGGACAGGCCCACCGCGACGCTGACCGCTACGGCCAGGGTCAAACCGGTCATCGCTGGCTCCCTCCCTGCCAGTCCACGGGCTGGCGGCCAACGGGCGCGCAATCCCCCGATCAGCAACGATACCGGTGATGCCCCCTGGAGCCGGGCGCGAAACGCACGCCGTGAAAGCATGGCCGGATGGCATTTTCGCGCACCCTCGCCGTGCTCGCAGCCGTGTCCGTGCTGGTGGCCGGTTGTGGCCACCGCACCGCGCACCCGCCCCGTCCGTCGACTTCCACCTCGAGCAAGCCGGTGGCCGCTCCCGCGCCGCCGGTGTGCGCCGACCCCTCGGCCGTTCCGGCCACCCTGAATATCCGTGACAAGCTGGCCCAGCTGCTGATGGTGGGCGTGAAGAACGCCGACGACGCCCGGGCCGTCGTCAACGGCTACCACGTGGGCGGCATCTTCATCGGCAGCTGGACCGAGCTGTCGATCTTCAAGGGGCCACTGGCCGACATCGCGGCCAAGGCGGGACCGCTGCCGCTGGCGGTCAGTGTCGACGAGGAGGGGGGCCGGGTCTCGCGGTTGAAATCGCTGATCGGGACGTCGCCGTCGCCCCGCGAGCTGGCGCAGACGCAAACGCCGCAGCAGGTGCGCGACCTGGCCGCCGACCGCGGCAAGAAGATGCGCGAGCTGGGCATCACCGTCGACTTCGCGCCCGTCGTCGACGTCAGCGACGAGCCCGACGACGCGGTGATCGGCAACCGCTCGTTCAGCGCGGATCCGGCCACGGTCACCGAGTACGCCGGGGCCTACGCGCAGGGGCTGCGAGACGCCGGGCTGCTGCCGGTGCTCAAGCACTTCCCCGGCCACGGGCACGGCTCGGGTGACTCGCACACCGGCGGCGTCGTCACTCCGCCGCTGGACGACCTGCAGAACAGCGATCTGGTGCCGTACCGGACCCTGGTGACCACGCCCCCGGTCGGGGTCATGGTGGGCCATTTGCAGGTCCCCGGACTCACCGGCGATACCCCGGCCAGCCTGAGTCCCCAGGCGCTGCAGCTGCTGCGCAACGGCGTCGGCTACAAGGGGCCGCCGTTCACCGGGCCGGTGTTCAGCGACGACCTGTCCAGCATGGCCGCCATCTCCGACCGGTATGGGGTATCGGAGGCCGTGCTGCGTGCCCTGCGGGCCGGGATCGACGTCGCGCTGTGGGTCACCACCGACGAAGTGCCTGCGGTCTTGGACCGGTTGCAAAAGGCGGTGGAGTCCGGCGAATTGCCGGCCAACCAGGTGGACGAGTCGCTGGTGCGGGTGGCGGCGATGAAGGGGCGCAACGCGGTGTGCGGGCATTAGTGGGCGGCCCGTTACATACCCTTTAGTCAGAGAGACGGTCGGGAGAGGCGAGCGATGGCGGGTGGTACCAAGCGGTTGCCGCGTGCCGTCCGCGAGCAGCAGATGCTCGACGCCGCCGTGCAGATGTTCTCGGTCAACGGCTATCACGAGACCTCGATGGACGCCATCGCCGCCGAAGCGCAGATCTCCAAGCCGATGCTGTACCTGTACTACGGCTCCAAGGAAGACCTGTTCGGCGCGTGCCTGAACCGGGAGATGGATCGGTTCATCGACGTGGTGCGCGCCGACATCGATTTCGAGCAGAGCCCCAACGACATGCTGCGCAACACGATCGCGGCGTTCATGCGCTACATCGACGCCAACCGGGCGTCCTGGATCGTGATGTACACCCAGGCCACCAGCTCGCAGGCGTTCGCCCACCTGGTTCGCGAGGGACGCGAGCAGATCATCGAACTGGTGGCCGGGCTGATGCGGGCGGGTAGCCGCAACCCGCGCTCCGAGCGCGAGCACGAGATGATGGCCGTGGCCCTGGTGGGCGCCGGTGAGGCCGTCGCCAACCGCCTCAGCACCGGCGACGTCGACGTCGACGAGGCGGCCCAGCTGATGATTGACCTGTTCTGGTACGGACTGAAGGGTTCGCCCGCGGAGCGGGAAGCGGCCGCGGCCCAGTCGGATGTGGGCGACGCCGACTAGGCCTACATTCGTTCCGTGGCCCGCATGAGCGCCCCCGGCCCGGACCGCGGCAATCTCGACTTCTTCTGCGGGGTACTCATCGTCGGCTTGCTCGCCGGGGTCGCGGGATTGGCGACGACGCTCGTGCTGCGCGCCGTCCAGCACGCCACCTACAACTACAGTTTCGGCGCGCTGCTGGCGGGTGTGGCCGCCAGCAGCCCGGTCCGCCGCGTCCTCGGCCCGATGATCGGCGCGGCCCTGGCCGGCCTCGGGTGGTGGGTGTTGCGGCGACGGGCCGAGGTGCCCCCGCTGGCGCAGACCATCGCCGCCCGTGAACCCGTGCCCTGGTTTTCGTGGAGCGTCGATGCCGTGCTGCAGGTGCTGCTCGTCGGGTCGGGGGCATCGCTGGGGCGAGAAGGGGCCCCACGTCAATTCGCCGCGGCGTTAAGCGATTTGGGGACCGGGTGGCTCAAGCGGCTCACGCCGGGTGACCGCGAGGTGCTGCTGGCGTGTGCGGCGGGGGCCGGGTTGGGCGCGGTGTATGCGGTCCCGTTGGCCGGCGCGCTGTTCTCGGTCCGGATCCTGCTCGGCACCTGGCGGCCTCGCGCGGTGGGCGCGGCGTTTCTCTCCTCGGGCCTGGCGGTCGCCGTCGGTTCGGCCATCACCCGGGATCAGCCCAACCTGCAGTGGCCGATCGAGGAGTCGACGTATCTGCTGACCGCGCACGGATTACTGCTGGCGCCAGTCACTCTCGCGGTGGGACTGGCCTTCAACTGGTTGATGGCCGCGGTACGCCCGGCCCACCAACCGCGGACCCCGCTGCTGATCCCCGCTCTCGCGGGGGCGGGCTTGGTGATGGGGATCTGCTCGCACTGGTGGCCCGAGTTGCCCGGCAACGGCCGAAGCATCCTGACCGTCAGCCTGGCCAGCGGCATGACCTTGCTGTCGGCGCTGGCGATTCTGGCGCTGAAACCCCTACTGACCGCGCTGTTTCTGCGGGCCGGTGGGGCCGGTGGGTTGCTCACGCCCTCGCTGGCGACGGGCGCAGCGACCGGGGCGGCGCTGGTCCTGACGATCAACTGGGCGACCGGGACGCACCTGCACGTGCCCGCGGTGTCGCTGGCCGGCGCCGCGGGCGTGCTTGCGGTGACGCAGGGCTCACCGATCTGGGCGGCGATCTTCGTCTGGGAACTCGCCCGGCCGCCGCTGTGGCTGTTCGGGCTCTTCCTGCTGACCGCGACCGGCGCCCACGGTTTGAAAGTGCTTGCCCGGGGCCCGAGTACAACCCATGCGGGCTAGCGGCTCGCCGCCGTCGGCACTAAAGCGGCCGGAGGGTGCCGGTGACGTGCGGGTAGCCCTTGGCGATGTTGCGCAGCGATATGTCCCAGCCGCCGTCGCGTTCGTCGATGTAGAGCCCCGCGGTCGCGGGTAGCACGAGCGGCTTGCCGAACCGCACCGAATAGCGCACCGCGTCGGGGATCTGCGCTTCGATATTGGCTAAAACCGCTGCAGCGCTGAACATTCCGTGCGCAATCACCGTCGGGAAGCCGAACAGTTTGGCCGCGACCGAGTTGGTGTGGATCGGGTTGTGATCGCCGCCGACGTCGGCGTAGCGCCGGATCAGCGCCGGGCTGATGCGCAGCACGGTGGACGGCGGCGGCAGCTTCGGCTGCTTTTGCGGAGGCGGCTTGGGTTCGTCGGACAGGCTGGTTCGCTGCTGGTGCAGGAAGGTCGTCACCTGATGCCAGGCGATGTCCTGAAAATCACCGCCGACGCCGACGTCGGTCACCAAATCGACCAGCAGGCCCTTGCGGTGCTCGCGCAGGTTCTCCGCATGCACGCGCACACCGACCGTGTCGGTGACCGCGATCGGGCGGTACTGCGTGATGTGGTTCTCGGTGTGCACCGATCCCATTGCGGCGAACGGGAAGTCGAAACCTGTCACCAGCGACATCAGCGCCGGGAAGGTCAGCGCGAACGGGTAGGTCAGCGGCACGTGGTTGCCGTAGCGCAAGCCGGTGACCCCCGCGTACTCGGCCACCTTCGCGCGGTCGATCGGCAGTTCATCGATGGTCACCGTGCGGGTCGGCACGTCGCCGCTGCGGGACACCACCGGAAGTGCCCCGGCGGCCGCGCGCAGCATGTTCTTCAGGCCGCTTGGCTGGTTCATGAAACTCTCCTTGACCGCCTGTTCCTCTATGCGCCCAGCATGGCCTGGCCGCAGACGCGAATGACGTTACCCGTCACCGCATTTGACGCCGGGCTGGCGAAGTAGGCGATGGTTTCGGCGACGTCCACCGGCTGCCCGCCTTGCAGCAGCGAGTTCATCCGGCGTCCGACCTCGCGGGTGGCCAGCGGGATAGCGGCCGTCATCTGGGTTTCGATGAAGCCCGGCGCGACGGCGTTGATCGTGATGCCCTTGCCGTACAGCTCCGGCGCCAGCGACTGGGTGAGGCCGATCATCCCGGCCTTCGTCGTGGCGTAATTGGTCTGGCCGCGGTTGCCGGCGATGCCGGCCATCGACGACAGGCCGATCACCCGGCCGCCCTCGCCGAGCGCGCCGTTGGCCACCAATCCTTCGGTAAGGCGCAGCGGCGCAAGCAGATTCACCGCGATCACGGCATCCCAGCGGGCATCGTCCATGTTGGCCAGCAGCTTGTCGCGGGTGATGCCCGCATTGTTGACCAGCACGTCGGCGCGGCCGCCGTGGTGCTCACGCAGGTGCTCGGTGATCTTGTCGACGGCGTCGGAGGCGGTGACGTCCAGCCACAACGCGGTGCCCCCGACCCGGCTGGCCGTCTCTGCCAGCGCCTCGGCGGCCGACTCCACGTCGATTGCGACCACCCGGGCGCCGTCGCGGGCGAACACCTCGGCGATCGTCGCGCCGATTCCCCGGGCCGCGCCGGTCACGATGGCGACCTTCCCGTCCAGCGGGCGCTCCCAGTCGGCCGGGGGCGTGGAGTCCGCCTCGCCGACGTAGAAGACCTGCCCGTCGACGTACGCGGACTTGGCCGACAGGATGAACCGCATCGTGGATTCCAGGCCCGTCGCGGCCGGTTTGGCGTCCGGGGACAGGTAGACGAGGGCCACCGTGCCGCCGTTGCGCAACTCCTTGCCCAGCGAACGGGTGAAGCCCTCCAGCGCGCGCTGCGCGATCCGCTCGTGCGGGTCGGCGACGGCATCGGGGGTGGTGCCGACCACCACCACGCGCGCGGAATGGCCCAGGTTGCGCAGCAGGGGAGTGAAGAACTCGTACAACCCCCTGAGTCCCTCGGGCGTGGTGATGCCGGTGGCATCGAACACCAGGCCGCCGAACTTGTCGGCCCATCGACCGCCCAGGTTGTTGCCCACCAGGTCGTAGTCGGCGTCCAGCGCCGCGCGCAACGGTTCGACGACCCTGCCCTCACCGCCGATCAGCAGGGCCCCGGCCAGTGGCGGTTCGCCGGCGCGGTAGCGGCGCAGCGTCTCGGGTTGGGGAACGCCGAGTTGCTTGGCGAGAAACGATCCAGGACCGGAATTGACGATCTGAGAGAACAGATCGGACGAAACCTTCGGAGCCACCGAGCTACCTTCCATGTTTCTTTCGAAGTCGGGGTATGCCGTACAAGCACAACCGTATCGAGAACGAACTTACTGCAGAGTAAGAACAGTGGGTATTATGGCCCCCGACGGGCGATTCCCAAACCTATAGACCGCTGAAAACACGGAGAGAATAGTGGCCCCTGCAAGTTCTGAGGCAAGCAAGCAGCGCAGTTCGGAGAGGCGGCGCGTGGCCGTGCTGGGCGGCAACCGCATACCGTTCGCCCGCTCCGACGGCGCCTACGCGGAGGCGTCCAACCAGGACATGCTCACCGCCGCGCTGGAAGGGCTGGTGGATCGCTTCGGGCTCACCGGTGAGCGGCTGGGCGTGGTGGTCGGCGGCGCCGTGCTCAAGCACAGTCGGGACTTCAACCTGACGCGCGAATGCGTGCTGGGATCGCGGCTCTCGTCCTACACCCCCGCGTTCGACCTCCAGCAGGCCTGCGGGACCGGGCTGCAGGCGGCCGTCGCGGCCGCCGAGGGCATCGCGGCGGGCCGCTACGACGCGGCCGCCGCCGGCGGGACGGATACCACCTCCGACGCGCCCATCGGCCTGGGCGACAACCTGCGCCGGACGCTGCTCAAGTTGCGCCGGGCGAAATCCAACGTGCAACGGCTGAAGCTGGCGGGCACGCTGCCCGCGACGCTGGGCGTCGAGATCCCGGTCAACAGCGAACCCCGCACCGGGCTGTCGATGGGGGAGCACCAGGCGATCACCGCCAAGCAGATGGGCATCAGCCGCGTCGCCCAGGACGAGTTGGCCGCCGCCAGCCACCGCAACATGGCCGCCGCCTATGACAGCGGCTTCTTCGACGACCTGGTCACCCCGTTTCTGGGCCTGTACCGCGACGACAACCTGCGAGCGGATTCGTCGGCGGAAAAGCTGGCGAAGCTGCGCCCGGTGTTCGGGGTGAAGGCCGGCGACGCGACGATGACGGCGGGCAACTCGACGCCGCTGACCGACGGCGCGTCGGTGGCGCTGCTGGCCACCGACGAGTGGGCGGCAGCTCATTCGTTGAGCCCGCTGGCCTACCTGGTGGATTCGGAGACCGCGGCCGTCGACTACGTGAACGGGCGTGACGGCCTGCTGATGGCACCGACCTACGCGGTGCCACGGCTGCTCGCCCGCAACGGCCTGAGCCTGCAGGACTTCGACTTCTATGAGATCCACGAGGCGTTCGCGTCGGTGGTGCTGTGTCACCTGCAGGCGTGGGAATCCGAGGACTACTGCAAGGAGCGCCTCGGCCTGGACGCCGCGCTGGGCTCGATCGACCGATCCAAGCTGAACGTCAACGGGTCATCGCTGGCCGCGGGCCACCCGTTCGCGGCCACCGGCGGCCGGATCCTGGCCCAGGCGGCCAAGCAACTGGCCCAGCGTAAGGCCGAGCAGAAGGGCGGCGGTACCCTGCGCGCCCTCGTCTCGATCTGCGCGGCCGGCGGCCAGGGCGTCGCCGCGATTCTGGAGGCCTGACCGGTCCGTCGGCGGTCAGGCCCGCCGGCCGCGCCCGTCATGAGTTGAGTCACACCCGGTTAGCCGGATTGGGTCACGGGTATCCGAATCAGCGGATAGCCCCGTGTTGTGGTCAGACTCCCGACCCTGACGGCGGTACGGGGCTTCCCCGAATGCGATCACCGGTCCGCTGTCCGCGGACTGGCGAGCGAAACGGGCCGCCGCTGGGGTGAGGGGATCCAGCGGCGGCCCTTCGCTGTCGTGCAGCCATGCGTCGGGCGGCTGCCAAGCGACGAATCCCCGCGTCGCGGACGAAGCGGGGATTCGACGAGTCTCCGGGGCCTAGAAGGCGGCCTCGTCGAGCTCCATGATGTCGTTGTCCAGCGCGTCGATGATTTCGCGGGTGCTGGTCAGCATCGGCAGGAAGTTCTTGGCGAAGAACGATGCCACGGCGATCTTGCCCTCGTAGAAGGACTTGTCCTCGCCGCCGGCGCCGGCGTCGAGCGCCGCCACCGCAACCGCGGCCTGCCGCTGCAGCAACCAGCCGATGATCAGGTCACCGACGCTCATCAGGAAGCGCACCGAACCCAGCCCCACCTTGTACAGACTGGTGACGTCCTCCTGCGCGGCCATCAGGTAGCCGGTCAGCGTCGCCGCCATCGCCTGGACGTCGGCCAGCGCGGTGGCCAGCAGTGCCCGCTCGCTCTTCAGGCGGCCGTTGCCGGACTCGCTGTCGACGAACTTCTGGATCTGCTCGGACACGTGAGCCAGGGCCGCACCCTTGTCGCGGACGATCTTGCGGAAGAAGAAGTCCTGCGCCTGGATGGCGGTGGTGCCCTCGTAAAGCGAGTCGATCTTGGCGTCGCGGATGTACTGCTCGATCGGGTAGTCCTGCAGGAAGCCGGACCCACCGAAGGTCTGCAGGCTCTCGGTGAGCTTGGCGTATGCCTGCTCGGAGCCCACACCCTTGACGACCGGCAGCATCAGGTCGTTGACCTTGACCGCCAGCTCAGCGTCCACCCCGTGCAGGGTCTCGGCGACGGCCGAGTCCTGGTAGGTCGCCGTGAACAGGTACAGCGCGCGCAGACCCTCGGCGTAGGCCTTCTGGGTCATCAGCGACCGGCGCACGTCCGGGTGGTGCGTGATGGTCACCCGCGGCGCGGTCTTGTCGGTCATCTGGGTCATGTCGGCGCCCTGGACGCGAGACTTCGCGTACTCCAGCGCGTTCAGGTAGCCCGTCGACAGCGTCGCGATCGCCTTGGTGCCGACCATCATGCGCGCCTGCTCGATGACCTCGAACATCTGCGCGATGCCGTTGTGTACCTCGCCGACCAGCCAGCCCTTGGCGGGGACGTCGTGCTGGCCGAAGCTCAGCTCACACGTCGTCGACACCTTCAGGCCCATCTTGTGCTCGACGTTGGTGACGAAGACGCCGTTGCGCTCGCCGAGCTCGCCGGTCTCGAAGTCGAACAGGACCTTGGGCACGAAGAACAGCGACAGGCCCTTGGTGCCCGGTCCGGCGCCCTCGGGGCGCGCCAGCACCAGGTGGAAGATGTTCTCGAACAGGTCCCCGGAGTCGGCGGAGGTGATGAAGCGCTTCACACCGTCGATGTGCCAGGAGCCGTCCTCCTGCTGGACCGCCTTGGTCCGCCCGGCGCCCACGTCGGAGCCGGCGTCCGGCTCGGTGAGCACCATGGTCGAGCCCCAGCCGCGCTCAGCGGCCAGCACGGCCCACTTCTTCTGCTCCTCGGTGCCCAGGTGGTGCAGGATCTGGGCGAAACCGGCACCGCCGGAGTACATCCACACCGCCGGGTTGGCGCCGAGCAGGTGCTCGTGCAACGCCCACAGCAGTGCCTTGGGCACCGGTGTGCCGCCAAGCTCCTCGTCGAGGCCGACCTTGTCCCACCCGGCCTCGATAACGGCATGTACCGACTTCTTGAAAGATTCGGGCAGCGTGACCGAATGGGTCTTCGGGTCGAAAACCGGCGGGTTGCGGTCGCCCTCGACGAACGACTCGGCCACCGGCCCCTCGGCCAACCGGCTGATCTCATTCAACATTTCGCGGGCTGTGTCGGCGTCCAGGTCGCTGAACTCGCCTTGGCCCAATGCCTGGTCAACGCCCAAAACTTCGAACAGGTTGAACGCCTGGTCGCGGACGTTGCTCTTGTAGTGGCTCACTACGGTCCTCCTCGTTGAGAATGCCACTTGTGGTTGGGTACTAGGTCTAAGTTACCCACCAGTAACACCGCTAAAATATCTCTAGCGTCAGTGGTATGCAAGCCAATGTGAGCTAGATTTCATTGCCTAATTAACCAACCGGTTGGGAAGCTGCAGGTCATGCCGTCAAAATCCGATTTACCTGCGGCGATGACGCGCACATGACCGATGTGCGTGGCGTCACTGCGCCGCCCTTGGCGATACCGACGGTGGACCTGCGGGCGGACCCCGGCCTCCTCCGCGACGGTCTGCGCGAGGCCGGCCACGGCGTCGGCTTCTTCTATCTGATTGGTCACGGCGTGTCGCCGGATCTGGTGACACGGGTCCTCGACGCCGCGCGCCGGCTCTTCGCCCTGCCGCAACAGGACAAGGACGCCGTCGCGATGGTGCGCAGTCCCCACTTCCGCGGTTACACCCGGCTCGGCGGCGAACTGACCCGCGGAGAGGTGGATTGGCGCGAGCAGATCGACGTCGGGCCGCAGCGCCCGCCGATCGCCGGGCTGGACAAATCCGATTATCGGTGGCTGCAGGGCCCCAACCAGTGGCCGGCCGCGCTGCCCGACCTACCCGGCCTGCTGGAGGAGTGGGACGCCGCGCTGTCCGCGGTGGCCCGCACCCTGCTGCAGCAGTGGGCGGCCTCGCTGGGCGGTTCGCCGGACGTGTTCGACGCGGCCTTCGCCGACGCGCCCGCCACGCTGATCAAGGTCATCCGCTACCCGGGCCGCGCCGCCGGCTCGCAAGGCGTGGGCGCGCACCGCGACGCGGGGGTGCTGACGCTGCTGCTGGGCGAACCGGGCAGCACGGGTCTGCAGGTGCGGCCGCCCCGGCGTGGCGGTTCGGACGACGGCTGGATCGACGTGCCGCCGCGCGAGGGGGCGTTCATCGTCAACATCGGTGAACTGCTGGAGGTGGCGACGCGCGGGTACCTGCGGGCCACCGAGCACCGGGTCAACCTGCACGGACGGGCGCACGACCGCATTTCGGTGGCCTTCTTCTTCAACCCGCGCCTGGACGCTCGGATACCGGTGCTGTCGCTGCCCGACGAACTCGAGGCTCGCGCGCAGCGAGTGGATGACCCTGCGGATCCCATCTTCGCCGTCTACGGCCGCAACGCCTGGAAGAGCAGACTGCGGGCCCATCCGGATGTGGCCGCGGCGCACGGATATTCGGCAGACCGCTTAGGAAATGGGTAAGGGTGGGCGCGCCGGGGCTACCGGCGTTGGGTAGGGTCACAGGCGATAAAACCCGTCTCCGGCGTAGGGGCGAACAGGTCCGGTGAACTCGAATAACAAGCTGACAGCGTCGTCACTTCGTGAGGCCTTCGGTCAATTCCCGTCCGGTGTGGTGGCGATCGCCGCCGAGGTGAACGGGACCCGGGAAGGGTTGGCGGCCAGCACTTTCGTGCCCGTCTCTTTGGACCCGCCGTTGGTCTCGTTCTGCGTGCAGAACACCTCGACGACGTGGCCCAAGCTCAAGGATCTGCCCATGCTGGGCATCAGCGTGCTCGGCGAGGCGCACGACGAGGCCGCGCGCACGCTGGCCGCCAAGACCGGCGACAGGTTCGCCGGCTTGGAGACGGTTTCGCGCTCGACGGGCGCGGTGTTCATCAAGGGCACCGGCCTCTGGCTGGAGAGCGCGATCGAGCAGCTCATTCCGGCCGGCGATCACACCATCGTGGTGCTGCGGGTGAGCGAGGTGACGGTGGACGCCGACGTGGCGCCCATCGTGTTCCATCGCAGCATTTTTCGCCGTCTCGGCGCGTAGCGCGACCGGCCTTCCAGGTCGGCGAGCTGCCCGCGGACCGGCAATTGCCGAATAGCTGTGCGAATGTCGTTGATGCTGGCGATATCTCGCAGCTCAGCGACGGAACAGCTTGTTGCCCAGCCACACGACCGGGTCGTACTTGCGGTCCGCGACCCGCTCCTTCATCGGGATCAGCGCGTTGTCGGTGATCTTGATGTTTTCCGGGCAGACCTCGGTGCAGCACTTGGTGATGTTGCAGTAGCCCAGGCCGTGCTGTTCCTGGGCGTCGTTGCGCCGGTCGCGGGTGTCCAACGGGTGCATTTCCAGCTCGGCGATGCGCATCAGGAAGCGGGGGCCGGCGAACGCCTTCTTGTTCTCCTCGTGGTCGCGGACCACGTGGCACACGTTCTGGCACAGGAAGCACTCGATGCACTTGCGGAACTCCTGGGAGCGTCCGACGTCCTCCTGCGCCATCCGGTACTCGCCGGGCTGCAGGTCCTTGGGCGGCGCGAAAGACGGTATTTCGCGCGCCTTTTCGTAGTTGAACGAGACGTCGGTGACGAGGTCTCGAATCACCGGGAACGTCCGCAGCGGCGTGACGGTGACGACCTCGTCCTCGGCGAAGGTGGACATCCGAGTCATGCAGAGCAGCCGCGGCTTGCCGTTGATCTCCGCCGAGCACGAGCCACACTTGCCTGCCTTGCAGTTCCAGCGAACCGCCAGGTCGGGCGTCTGGGTCTGCTGCAGGCGATGAATGATGTCGAGGACGACCTCGCCTTCGTTGACCTCCACCGTGAAGTCCTGCAGACCGCCGCTGGCGTCGTCGCCGCGCCACACCCGCATCGTCGCGTTGTAGGTCATTTGCCACTCCGTCCCGGGTGTCCGGCGAGTTCCTCGTCGGTGTAGTACTTCTCCAGCTCACCGATTTCAAACAGCTCCAGCAGATCGGGCCGCATCGGCGTCTGATCCTTCTTCGTGATGGTGATGTCGGGAATCACCTCGTCGCCGCGGGCCGCCTCGCACACCAGCAGCACCTTGCGCCACGACGCGTCCATCGCCGGATGGTCGTCGCGGGTGTGCCCGCCACGGCTCTCGGTGCGCGTCAGCGCCGCCTTGGCCACACATTCGCTGACCAGCAGCATGTTGCGCAGGTCGATGGCCAGATTCCAGCCCGGGTTGTAGCGGCGCTGCCCCTCGACGTGGAGGTTCTTGAACCGCTCCCGCAGCGCGTCGAGCCGCGCCAGGGCCTCCGAGACCTCGTCGGCGTTGCGGATGATGCCGACCAGGTCGTTCATCGACTGTTGCAGTTCCAGCTGCAGGGTGTACGGGTTCTCCCCGGCCGCGCCGTTCGCCGGTGCCTCGAAGGGCGACAGCGCCCGCTTGGCTGCCGCGTCGACGGCGCCGTCGGCGATGGTGGGACGGCTGCTCAGGGCCCGCACGTAGTCGGCCGCGCCCAGGCCGGCGCGCCGGCCGAACACCAGCAGGTCCGACAGCGAGTTGCCGCCGAGCCGGTTCGAGCCGTGCATGCCGCCCGAGCATTCGCCCGCGGCGAAGAGCCCGGGCACCGTGGCCGCTCCGGTGTCGGCGTCCACCTCGACACCGCCCATCACGTAGTGGCAGGTCGGCCCGACTTCCATCGGTTCCTTGGTGATGTCGACCCCGGCCAGCTCCTTGAACTGGTGGTACATCGACGGCAGGCGGCGGTTGATCTCCGCCGGCGCGAGCCGCGACGCGATGTCCAGGTAAACGCCGCCGTGTGGGCTTCCCCGCCCGGCCTTGACCTCGGAGTTGATCGCGCGCGCGACCTCGTCGCGGGGCAGCAGGTCCGGAGTGCGGCGAGCCGAGTCGTTGTCCTTGAGCCACTGGTCGGCTTCCTGTTCGGACTCGGCGTACTGCCCCTTGAACACCGACGGGATGTAGTCGAACATGAACCTCTTGTCGTCGGAGTTCTTCAGCACCCCGCCGTCACCGCGAACGCCCTCGGTGACCAGGATCCCCTTCACACTCGGCGGCCACACCATGCCCGTCGGGTGGAACTGGACGAACTCCATGTTGATCAGCGACGCGCCCGCCCGCAGGGCCAGCGCGTGGCCGTCGCCGGTGTACTCCCAGGAGTTCGAGGTGACCTTGAACGACTTGCCGATCCCGCCGGTGGCCAGCACCACTGCGGGCGCCTCGAACAAGATGAACTGCCCGGACTCGCGGATGTAGCCGAACGCACCGGCGATCGCATCACCGTCTTTGACCAGCTCGGTAATCGTGGTCTCGGCGAATACCCGGATGCGGGCCTCGTAGTCGCCGAGCTCCGCGTGATCCTCCTGCTGCAGCGAGACGATCTTCTGCTGCATGGTGCGGATCAGCTCGAGGCCGGTGCGGTCGCCGACGTGGGCCAGCCGCGGGTAGGTGTGCCCGCCGAAGTTGCGCTGGCTGATCTTGCCGTCCTTGAGGCGATCGAACAGCGCGCCATAGGTTTCCAGCTCCCAGACGCGGTCCGGGGCCTCCTTGGCGTGCAGTTCGGCCATGCG
The DNA here is from genome assembly GCF_035617725.1 of Mycobacterium sp. 94-17. NCBI lineage: Bacteria > Bacillati > Actinomycetota > Actinomycetes > Mycobacteriales > Mycobacteriaceae > Mycobacterium > Mycobacterium sp. 94-17. The sequence goes on along the minus strand of NZ_JAPIYN010000005.1, from coordinate 28,124 downwards.
CCAGTTGTTGAGGAACTTCCCGCCGCGCATCGTGTCGCCGAAGTGGGTCTTCCAGTTGTCCTTCGGGTTGGTGTTGCCCATCGACGCCGCGCAGCCACCCTCGGCCATCACCGTATGGGCCTTGCCGAACAAGGACTTACACACCACCGCGACCCGCAGGCCCCGTTCGCGCGCCTCGATCACCGCACGCAGCCCCGCGCCACCGGCACCGATCACGACCACGTCGTACGTGTGCCGCTCGATTTCAACCATGAAAGCCTCGCTAGCTAAGTTCTGATTCTTTTCGAGAAGGCTTGTCAGCCAACAAATCTCAGGTCAGGAATGATGCCGGCCGCGACCAGCGCGACGTAGAAGTCGGTGAGCATCAGGGTGCCCAGCGTGATCCACGCGAACAGTTTGTGGCGGGTGTTGATGACGCTGACCTGCGTCCAGATCCAGTACCGCACAGGGTGCTTGGAGAAGTGCTTGAGCCGCCCGCCCGTGACGTGCCGGCACGAGTGGCAGGACAGCGTGTAGATCCACAGCATGATGACGTTGCCGAGCAGGATCAGGTTGCCCAGGCCGAAGCCGAATCCGCCGGGTCCGCTGTCGGAGTGGAACGCGACGACGGCGTCATAGGTGTTGATCACCGAGATGATGCCGGCGATGTAGAAGAAGTACCGGTGCGTGTTCTGCACAATCAGCGGGAACCTGGTCTCGCCGGTGTAGTGGACGCGGGGCTCGGCTACCGCGCAGGCGCTGGGCGACTGCCACACCGTGCGGTAGTAGGCGCCGCGGTAGTAGTAGCACGTCAGCCGGAACAGCAACAGGAACGGCAGTGACAGTGCCGCGTAAGGGATCAGCGCGCTCCACCAGTAGCCGGTGGGGATGAGCTGCGGCCAGAAATCGCTGGCCTCACCGCACGCCTTGCTGACGCACGGCGAGTAGAACGGCGTCAGGTAGTGGTATTTGGGGACGAAGAAGTAGTTCTGCTGGAACGCCCGCGCGGTCGCGTAGATGATGAAGGCCGCGAAGCCGAGGTCGATACGCAACGGCGACATCCACCAACGATCGGTGCGTAGGGTCCGCTGCTGGATACGGGCGCGCGTGGGTGAAAAGACACCGGACGCAGGACGGTTCGCCGTAGGTGCGCTCATCTGGTTGTTCCTCTTCGAACGGGCTGTCTGTCGAAGGGTACACAGAGAGAAGCCCCCCTTTTCCGGGGGGCTTGGGTTGCTCAGGCCCTGTTGTGACCGCCGACACCCTCATCGTCGACGTCGCGCCAGAATTCGCTGTCGTACTGGGTGTCTGGAATGACGATCTTCTCGCCGGACTGCTGCACGGTGGCGCCCGCGAGGTCCAACTCGGACACGTCGGTGTCGAGCAGGTCGACGTCGGACATGATGCGCTCGGCGTCGATGACGATGCGCCGCATGGCCGGGCTGTCGCCGTATCGGGTGCGCAGCGAGCTCACGCACCGCCGCAGGCCGCCGATGAGGTCGTGCAGTTCGGCGAATTCCGTCGCGCCCGTCGCGCTCGGCGTGCTCGTCAAGGGATCTCCTCGGCAGTGTTTCGGATCACAGTATGCCCTCGATACTATCCACGGCACACGCCGGGCGGCAGTCCGTCGAGTCCGGATGCCGAGGGAGCTAACAGCTATGACAGGACACAGCACTCCGGCCGAGCGGGCCGCCACGCTGCTCGAACTGCACCGGCCGGGCGATCCGGTCATCCTGCCGACCGTGTGGGATGCCTGGTCGGCCCGGTTGGCCACTGGCGCCGGGTTCGCCGCCCTGACGGTCGGCAGCCACCCGATGGCGGACTCGGTCGGCAAACCCGACAACGAGGGCATGTCGTTCGACGACGTGCTCGCCCGGGTCGCGCAGATCACCGCCGCGGTCGACGTCCCGGTGTCGGTGGATGTCGAATCCGGCTACGGGCAGCCGCCGGACCGGCTGATCGAGGGCCTGCTGGGCGTCGGGGCCGTCGGGCTCAACATCGAGGACACCGTGCACTCCGAGGGCAGGCGGTTGCGGTCCGCGGGCGAGCACGCCGAGTTGGTCGGCGCGCTGCGGTCGGCCGCCGACGCGGCCGGGGTGCACGTCGTCATCAACGCCAGGACCGACCTGTTCCTGCGCCAGGACGGCGAGGCGTCCGACCGTGTCGAGCGGGCGGTGGCCCGCCTGAATCAGGCGGCGGCCGCCGGCGCCGATGTGCTGTATCCGGTGGGCCGCCACGACCCGGACACGTTGCGGCGCCTGACCGCCGAGTTGGAGTTGCCGGTCAACGCGATCGCGCTGCCCGACCAGGACGACCCGAAGTCCTTCGGTCCGCTGGGTGTGGCGCGCATCAGCTTCGGGCCGTTCCTGCAGGCCGCGCTGGCGACCCGGGCCAAGGAGCTGCTGGCCCGCTGGGGCTGACACGCCAAATCCGGCGGAAACCGTTGTGGCTACGCCGGATTCGGCTTTCCTCTCCGAACCTGCCGGAAATTACCTGGTGATCTCGATGCGCTGCGGTTGGCTTCCCGCGTGTGCACCGGCGACCCGCACGGTCAGCACACCCGCGTCGTAGCTGGCGCTGATGGCGTCGCCGGTGACGTGGGTGGGCAGCTGGAAGGACCGGCGGAATGCGCCATACCGGATCTCCCGTACCGTGCGGCCGGCACCTTCCCCTTGGGCCCCTTCGTCCTGGGCGCGCCGGTCGTGGCGCTCGCCGCGGATGACCAACCGACCGCGGTCGACCTCCACGCTGACGTCCTGGTCGACGTCGACGCCCGGCAGCTCGACACGTACGATCGCGTCGTCGCCGTCCCTGACGATCTCGGCGGCGGGGTTGAAATCGCTGGTCGCCGGGGTGTTCCAGTCCGCGGCGGCGGCCGGTCCGAAGAAGTCGCGCAGCCACCGGTCGGTGTTCCAGGCCGGTCGCGACCACAATGCGACGTTAGTCATGATGATTCCCTTTCAATTGCTTGAGCTTCGGTGTGAGATTCCTGTGACCGGTGCCTCGGTGACCGGCTATCAGTACAAACATGAGTCGACCCCGCTAAAGTTCCACCTCGCCGTTCGCCGTCAGCGAACGATCAATCACAAGCCGTCCTGTGAGTTGTGAGATCCTCGTCATAGGACCGTCACATTGCGCGGGAAGACCGTAATTTCCGGCCGCTACTCTCAAAGCCATGTCTGCAGACGGGATTTCGCGTGCCGATTGTGCGCCTCGTCACATCGTCGTAGTCGGACATGGCATGGTGGGGCACCGGTTCGTCGAGGCGCTCCGCGCGCGAGACACCGAGGGCTTGTGGCGCGTCACGGTTTTCGCCGAGGAGGCCGACGCGGCCTATGACCGGGTGGGGTTGACCTCCTACACCGAGAGCTGGGATCGCAAGCTACTGGCATTGCCCGGCAACGAATACGAGGGTGACGATCGGGTCCGGCTCCTGCTCAACCAGCGCGTCACCGAAATAGACCGCGCCGCAAAGACGGTGGTGACCGCCGACGGTCAGTGGCACGGCTACGACACCCTGGTCCTGGCAACCGGGTCGTACGCATTCGTGCCGCCGGTGCCGGGCCACGATCTGCCCTCGTGTCACGTGTACCGCACGCTCGACGACCTCGATGCCATCCGCGCCGACGCCAGGCGCGCGGTCGAAACCTCGCGCGCCGCTGCGGGTGTCGTGATCGGCGGCGGTCTGCTGGGGCTGGAAGCGGCTAATGCGCTGCGGCAGTTCGGGTTGCGGACCCACGTCGTCGAGATGATGCCGCGGCTGATGGCCCAGCAGATCGACGAGGCCGGTGGTGCGCTGCTGGCCCGGATGATCGGTGAGCTCGGCATCTCGGTTCACGTCGGGACCGGCACCGAATCGATCGAGGCGGTCGCGCGTCCGGACGGCTCGACCTCGGTGCGGGTGAGCCTGACCGACGGCCAGACCATCGACGCCGGCCTGGTGATCTTCGCCGCCGGGGTCCGGCCGCGCGACGAGCTGGCGACCGCCGCCGGCCTGACGCGCGCCGAGCGCGGTGGCGTGCTCACCGACGTGGCGTGCCAGACGAGCGATCCCGACATCTATGCCATCGGCGAGGTCGCCGCGATCGGCGGGCGGTGCTACGGCCTGGTGGGCCCTGGCTACACCTCCGCCGAGGTGGTGGCCGACCGGTTGCTGGACGGTGTCGCGGAGTTCGGCGAGGCGGACCTGTCCACCAAGCTCAAACTGCTGGGCGTCGACGTGGCCAGCTTCGGCGACGCGATGGGGACGACCGAGAACTGCCTCGAGGTCGCCATCAACGACGCGGTCAACCGCACCTACGCCAAGCTGGTGCTCTCCGACGACGCCAAGACGCTGCTCGGCGGTGTGCTGGTCGGCGACGCCTCGTCCTACGGGGTGCTGCGGCCCATGGTCGGCAGCGAGCTGCCGGGCGACCCGCTGGCGCTGATCGCGCCGGCGTCCTCCGGCGGCGCCACGGCGTTGGGCGTTGGGGCGCTGCCGGATTCGGCGCAGATCTGCTCGTGCAACAACGTCACCAAGGGCGACCTGCGGTGTGCGATCACCGACGGCTGCGCCGACGTCCCCGCGCTCAAGTCGTGCACCTCGGCGGGCACCTCGTGCGGCTCGTGTGTCCCGCTGCTCAAGCAGCTGCTCGAGGCCGAGGGCGTGGAACAGTCCAAGGCACTGTGCGAGCACTTCAGCCAGTCGCGGGCCGAGCTTTTCGAGATCATCTCCGCCACCGAGATCCGGACCTTTTCGGGTCTGCTGGAGCGCTTCGGCCGCGGAAAGGGTTGCGACATCTGCAAACCCGTGGTCGCCTCCATCCTGGCCTCCACCGGGTCGGACCACATCCTCGAAGGCGAGCAGGCCTCGCTGCAGGATTCCAACGACCACTTCCTGGCCAACATCCAGAAAAACGGCAGCTACTCGGTGGTGCCCCGGGTCCCCGGTGGTGACATCAAGCCCGAGCACCTGATCCTGATCGGCCAGATCGCGCAGGACTTCGGGCTGTACACCAAGATCACCGGCGGGCAGCGCATCGACATGTTCGGCGCCCGGGTAGACCAACTTCCAGAGATCTGGAAACGCCTTGTCGACGGCGGCATGGAGTCCGGGCACGCGTACGGCAAGGCCCTGCGCACCGTGAAGAGCTGCGTGGGCACCGACTGGTGCCGCTATGGACAGCAGGATTCGGTGCAGCTGGCCATCGATCTGGAGCTGCGCTATCGAGGCCTGCGCGCACCGCACAAAATCAAGATGGGCGTCTCGGGTTGCGCGCGGGAGTGCGCCGAGGCCCGGTCCAAAGACGTCGGCGTCATCGCCACCGAAAAGGGCTGGAACCTCTACGTCGGCGGCAACGGTGGCATGACGCCCAAGCACGCGCAGCTGTTGGCCAGCGATCTGGACACCGAGACGCTGGTCCGCTACGTCGACCGGTTCGTCATGTACTACATCCGGACGGCCGACCGCCTGCAACGTACGGCGCCGTGGGTCGACTCGCTCGAGGGCGGGCTCGACCATGTGCGCCGGGTCGTCTGCGACGACTCGCTCAGATTGGCCGAGGAATTCGAGGCCGCAATGGAGCGGCATGTGCAGAACTACAAGTGCGAATGGAAGGGCGTGCTGGACGACCCGGCCAAGTTGTCGCGGTTCGTGTCGTTCGTCAACGCCCCGGACGCGGTCGACTCGACGGTGGCGTTCACCGAGCATGCCGGCCGCAAAATCCCTGTGTCCATTGGCATGCCGAAAATCCGGGCGGGAGCCGGGGAGGAATCATGACGCTTCTCAACGACATCGCAGTGTGGACGACCGCGTGCGCCTACGACCACCTCATTCCGGGCCGGGGAGTCGGGGTGCTGCTCGACGACGGATCGCAGGCGGCGCTGTTCCGGCTGGACGACGGTTCGATGCACGCCGTCGGTAACGTCGACCCGTTCTCCGGGGCGGCCGTGCTCTCCCGCGGCATCGTGGGTGACCGCGGTGGCTGCGTCACGGTTCAGTCGCCGATCCTCAAGCAGGCGTTCTCGCTCGAAGACGGTTCCTGCCTGGACGATCCGAACGTGTCGGTAGCGGTGTTCCCGGTGCGGGTCACGGCCGACGGCCACGTTCAGGTCGGACGGTACGACGAACGTAGGGCCGCCTGAACCGAACGCCCGGGCGCTATTTGGTGATGTCGCCGATCAGGTAGCGCTGCATCGTCGGACCGATCGCATCGACGAGTGCGTCCACTGACATTGAGTGCAGCGGCTCGGAGCGGATGCCGTAGCGCATGATGCCCAGGCCCACCAACTGCGAGGCGCACAACGAGGCCCGCAGCGCCGCCTTATCGGCTCCCAGGATCTTCAGCAGTGGGCCGAAGACCGGGCCGATGAACATGCTCTGCACGATCTCGGCGGTCTTCGCCAACCCGGTCGATGCGACGGCGCTGGCCGCAAACGGGCCGCCACCGGCGGCGTCCCACGTCGTGATCAGCATGCGCAAGGTCCGCCGGCCCACCTGGTTGGCCCCGCCGGTGACGATCCGGTCGATGAATTCCGGTGTGCCGAAGGGCAACCGCAGCATCTTGGCGACCGGGTCGAGGATCCCATGCGATGGCTCTTCGCGACGCGGCATGGTGTCAGGATCACCCGTCGGGGACCAAAGATCAAGGAGGGCGGGACACCGGCGCGCCTTGCGCGCAGGCGTTTTGCGCTAGGCGGTGGAACGCACGGCTCGGCCGTGGGCCGGCTGGTGCGGGCTCGATCGGCGCGACGCGTGCCGGGCGGTGGGGGCGAGGACCGGTGGCAGTGCGCGCCGGAACCGATTCGCGACCAGGCGCGCCAGCCCCGGGTGGGTGCCCAGCGGCTCGCTGACGAGGTCGGCGCCGCAGCTGTGCAGCCGTTGCTGGAACAGGCCGTCGGCCAGTAGATATGACGCGACCACGACGCGACGGGCGGGGCGGCGCGCACGGGCCCGGTGCACAGCCTCGGCCAGCCGAGGACCGCCGGTGGCCGCGAACGCCAGGCTCACCCGCGATCCGGTCAGCGCCGACACCAACGTCGCGGTGGTGTGCAGGTCGGCGCGGGCGCCGGGGTCCGAGGTTCCGGCCGCCGCCAGGATCACCGAATCACCGGGACGCCAACCGGATTTCACCAGCTGATCGCCGACGATCCGGGCGACCTGACCGCTCGGACCCAGCGCCGGGGTGACGATGACATTCGGGTGTCCACTGCTCTGGACGTGGACGGGCAGATCGACCTGGACGTGGTAGCCGCGCGACAAAAACGCGGGCACCACGATGGCGGCCCGGTCGGCGGCCCTCACGCGCATCAGGACTTCGCTGGGGATGGGGCCGACCACGTCCACGAACGCAACGTCAACCGCGTCGTGGACGAGTGTACTCACTTGTGCCGCAAGGCGTTCGACCATCTCCACGCCGGCGGCCCTGCGGGTGCCGTGCGCCACCAGGATCAGCGCCATGGGGGATCTTCCGGTTGTTCTATCGCGAGCCGGTAGCCGCGCTTGACCACCGTCGCGACGATGTTCTTGTCGCCCAGCGCCGTTCGCAGCCGCAGCACCGCGGTATCGACGGCGTGGGGGTCATTGCTGTTGCCGGGCAACACCCGCAGCAAGTCGTTGCGCGCGACGACGGCGCCGGGCCGTTGCGCCATTGCGCGCAGGGTCGCCATGCCCGACCCCGACAGCGCCTTCACCGATCCGTCGACGAGCACGCAGGTTCCGCGGATCTCGATGTCGTGACCCGCCGCGCGGATGGTGCATGACCGCAGCGGGGGGAGTTCCTGGGCGATGTGGCGGGCCAACGCCCCCAACCGCATTCGCTCGGGCGACGACGTCGGGATCCCCGCGCGGATCAATGGCTGCGCGGTGACCGGGCCGACGCACATTGCGTGCACATCACTGCGAAGCGCTTGCAGCAGTTGGTCTTCGATGCCCAACTCCCGGCTGCGTTCCAGCATCGCCGCCCCGGCGGGTGCGGAGGTGAAGGCCACCGCGTCGAATTGCCGCCGCGCGACCGAGGCGACGAGTTGGTCGAAGTCGCCACCGGTCGGGGTCGGCTTCCAGCGGTATACGTGGATGGGGACCACCTGTGCACCCGCGGTCCGCAACCCGCTGATGAACTCCGGGAACGGATCCCACTCGTCGGCCGCACCGTGCAGCTGGACGGCGATCCGCTTACCCGCGACGTTCGATTCGAGGAGATAGCGCAAGACTTCGCGCGACGACTCGGATTCGGGCGACCACTCCTCGCGCAACCCGGCGGCGCGCAACGCGCCGGTCGCCTTCGGTCCGCGCGCGACGATGCGTGACCGGGCAAGCGACGCCAGCAGTTGGGTGGCCAGCCCCCAGCCGTCGGCGGCGGCGACCCAGCCGCGGAAGCCGATCCCCGTGTGCGCCACCAAGATATCGGGGGGCTGGGCGATCACCGCTTCGGTGTGATGTTGCAGTTCGTCGTCTTCGGGCAGCGCGATGATGTTGATGGCCGCGGCGCTGGAGACCTCCGCGCCGGATCGGCGCAGCAACGCGCACAGCTCCTCGGCCCGGTTCGCCGACGTGACGGCGACCCGATAGCCGGTCAGCGGCGCGGAGGCAGGCGGCGCCAGTTGGGGGGCCATATGACTTATGTAGTTCTGCGACGTTTCGGTTTCGTTACCGGTCAATTGCTGTGGCATTGCCCGTGTTGCGAGTCCGCTCACACACGGACTGCCGCGGTTTCGGGGGCCGAGCCGGACTGGCTCGGGGTCGGCGCACATAGACCCTCCAGGTGATGGCCGCCGCCACCAGGTAGGAGGCCAGAAACGCCCAGTAGGCCGACGTTTCCGTGCCGGTGCTCAGGTAGGACTGGCGCAGCGCCATGTTGATGCCCACGCCGCCGAGCGCCCCGACGGCCGAACAGATGCCGATCAGCGATCCCGACATCGCGCGTGCCCAATGACGGCGCTCGTCCTCGCTCAGATCCAGCGAGCGACTGCGCGCCTCGTAGACCGAGGGGATCAGCTTGAAGACCGAGCCGTTGCCCATCCCGGACAGGAGGAACAGCATCATGAAGCCGATGACATAACCGGTCATCTCGGCCGAGTGCGCCTGGGCGCGGTGGTCGTCGAGGGTGCCGATGGTGACCAGCAGTCCGGCGCCCAGGGTCATGCCGCCGAGGACGCGCAGGGTGACCAGGCTGCCGCCGATGCGGTCGGCCAGCCGGCCGCCGTAAATGCGCGCCAGCGAGCCCAGCAGGGGCCCGATGAAGGCCACCTGCGCGGCGTGCAGCGCCGCGTGCTTGGGGCTTTCGCCGTTCGCGGCGAAGTTGACCTGCATCACCTGCCCGAATGCGAAGGAGAAGCCGATCCAGGAGCCGAAGGTGGCGATGTAGAGCAGCGAGATCACCAGGGTGTCCCGCTCGAACAGGATCGAGCGCATGGTGCTCAGCTGAGTGCCGTGGTTGACGTTGTCCATGAACAACGCCGCCGCGATGCCGACGACGACAAGGAGCACCAGGTACACCGCGCACACCAGGTACACCGCCTGGTGCGCGGCGGTGGCGAGCACCAGCAGGCCGACCAGCTGGATCACCGCGACCCCCAGGTTGGCGACGCCGGCGTTGACCGCCAGCGCGCCGCCCTTGAGCCGCCGCGGGTAGAAGGCGTTGACATTGGCCAGCGAGGCCGCGTAGTTGCCGCCGCCCAGCCCGGTGAGGGCGGCGCACAGCACGAACGGCCATAGCGGCACACCGGGATTGGCCAGTAACACGATCGTGCCGGCCGTCGGGATCAGCAGCACGAAAGCCGAGAACGTCGTCCAATTGCGGCCGCCGAAGGCGGCGATGCCCAAGGTGTAGGGGATCCGGGCGCAACCGCCGACCAGGGTGGCGACCGCGCCCAGCAACAGCTTGTCGCCGGCGGAGAAGCCGTAGACGGATGGCGGCATGAACAACGCCATCACGGGCCACAGGGTCCAGATCGAAAATGCCACGTGGTCACCTGCGATGGTGCAGAGCAGGTTGCGCAGGGCGATCTTGTTGTTGCCGGCCTTCCAGGCCGCCGTGTCTTCCGGATTCCAGTCCACGATGCGGTGGTTGCGGCCCACCCGGTCGACGGGTCTCGTCACGGCGCTCATGCGCGCGAAATCGCTTGGTTGCTTGCGAACTTGGGAACGTTGGGTGATGGAGTCCCGACGGCCCGGCACCGGTTGGCGTGCATAGAGATCCCTCTCGTCAGGTCCATGAACCGCCGCATCCGGCGGTCCGATGCTCACATTTACGACGCGAGCGGGTCAACCGGAGCCGACCAATATCGCCTGCTAGTTGTTTACGAGTTGTCTGGTAAATCCCTGAGGGGCAATAAATCTGCAGAACTGTGGATTAACACAACCTGAATGGCCGCCGCCACCAAGTGATTTCACACATAGATGTAGCTTCGTGTGAGGTGGAATACACGCGATGCCGCGCGAACAATTCGCGGCCGACTGACGTTAAGAAAAAGGCCAACTCACGGCCCCGGAGTGGGACCCGGCCAAAGCCCTGGGCCGCGCCCAGTGCAGCCGCACCGTCTGCCCGGGCCGCACCTGCGCGATCTTGTCGACGTCCTCGTCGACCACCACGCCGATCACCGGATAACCGCCGGTGACCGGATGGTCGGGGCCCAGTATCACCGGTAAACCGTTGGGCGGCACCTGGATTGCGCCGCGGGTCACCCCCTCGCTGGGCAGCTGCCGGTCCGGGTGGCAGTGCTGCAGCGGCCGGCCGGTCAGCCGCATCCCCACCCGGTCGCTGCGATCGGATGCCACCCAATCGGTGTGCACCAGCGCGTCGGGATCGGCGAACCAGTCGTCGCGCGGGCCGGGCAGCACCAACGACTCGACGACGCCGCCGGTGATGGCGGCCACCGGCGCCTGGTCCAATTCGGGATAGGCGTCGGTGTGCTCGCCGATCGGCAGCCGGTCGCCGGCCCGCAGCGGCGACGGGCCGATGGCCGACATCACGTCGTAGCTGCGCGAGCCCAGCACCGGCTCCACGCAGATGCCGCCGCGGATCGCCAGGTAGCTGCGCAGCCCCGCGCGGGGGGCACCCAGGGAGATCTCCTCGCCGTCACGGACGTGGTGAATGCTGTTGATGCCGAACTTGATTCCGTTGACGGTCGGTTCGGTGTCTGCGCCCGTCACCGCGATGTCCACATCGCCGCCGCACACCCTGGCCGCGAAACCGCCGAACGTCACTTCCACGGTGGCGCTGTCGTCGGGGTTGGCCACCAGCCGGTTGGCCAGCCGGTGCGCGCGCCGGTCGGCGGCTCCGGACCGGCTCACCCCAAGGTGCGCCAGCCCCGGCCGGCCCAGGTCTTCGACGACGGCGAGCGGTCCGGTGCGGAGGATCTCCAGGACGGCCACGGTTGTCTCCTTGGTTACGGTGGCGACTAGACGGCCCGGAACTGAACCCACATGCCCTGCGTGAGCAGCGCCGGGGTGGGCCGCCGCAGATCCCACAGGACCGCGTCGGTGCGGCCGATGAGCTGCCAACCGCCGGGGGACTGGCGCGGATACACCGCGCTGAACTCACCGGCCAGGCCGACCGACCCCGCCGGCACCGACGTCCTGGGCTCGGCCCGGCGCGGCACCCGCAGCCGTGGGTCGCCGTCGACCAGGTACGCGAAACCGGGTGCGAACCCACTGAATGCGACCCGCCACGGCGTTGCGGTATGGGCGTCGATGACGGCCGCAATGGTCAGACCGGTGTGGTCGGCGACCTCGGCGAGGTCGGGACCGTCGTAGACCACGTCGATGACCACGTCGGCGCGGCGCTCGGCGACGGCGTTCGGGGCGGTTGCGACGCGCATCTTGCGCAACCGCTGCCGGATGGCGCCCTGGCGGCGCGGGCCGTCCAGCTTCACCAGCACGGTGCGGGCCGCCGGAACGACGTCGACCACATCCGGGATCGCGGCGGCGCGCAGCGCCTCGGCCCACGCCAATACCTCTGCGGTACTGCCGCACTGCACCATCAGCGCGCGGTCGCCGTAGTCCACGACCGTGTGGCCGACCAGCTCCGTCGGCAGCTCGCGGGCCAGGTCGCCGCTCAGGTTCGTCACGCTCATTACTCGACGGTAACCCCGGGATCGCGGCCTGTGCGAGGGCCGCGTGGCGGATTTTCGAGCACTGCCAGAGCTGCCTTAGCAATCGTTCAAACAGGCGCGACGTGTCCGCCTGGCTAGCCCAGGATCTTGGTGATCAGCGGCGGCAATTGGTCGGCGATGACGGGATAGCTCAGCGGCGACGCGAACGCGATCGCGCCGGCCTGGTCCTTGGTGGTGAAGATGTGGCGGTTCTGCGCGGTGGTGAGCGACCCGGCCACTTCGGGGTCGGCCAGTATCGCCTTCTGGTCGTCCGGGTCCTGGGTCGTCCAGATCACCACGTCGGCGGACTCGAGCACGGATTTGATGTGATCGCGCGGGATGACGGCCCGCTGGTCGGTGCCGAACTGCTTGATGGCGTCGGAGATGACCAGTCCCATCTGGTTCAGAAAATCCGTTCGCCAGCCCGCCATGGTGGCGACGACCGTGCCTTGCCACAGCGCGCCGTGCATCAGCAGCGCCTTCTTACCGGTCCACTGCTGATTCCTCTTGCCGACGTCGGTGAACTTCTGGTCGACCCCGTCGATCAACGACTTCATCTGGTCGGCCTGGAAGACCGCCTGACCGACGACGGTGGCCTGTTCTTTCCATGGCTCAAAGAAGGCGTCGCCGTCCGACTGCGCGACGGTCGGTGCTATCGCGGACAGTTTCTGGTACGTGTCGGCGTCCAGGCCGGCGTTGACCGCCACGATCAAGTCCGGTTTCAGACCGCCGATCTGGTCCACCGGAATGCCGTTGTCCAGGCTCAACACGGTCGGCTGCGCCCCGGCGAGTTTGGGCGCGGCCCACGGCCAGACCGCGAAGGGCTGATCACCGAACCAGTTGGTCACCGCAAGCGGCACCACGCCGACCGCGAGCAGGTCGTCCTGTTCGGTGTAGCCGGCGCTGACGACACGCTTGGGGGGTTCTTTGATGACGGTCTCGCCGAACAGGTGGGTGACCGTCACCGAACCCGGGCCGGCTCCCGGCGCCGGTTTGTGTGACGAGCATCCCGAAGCCAATGCGGTCGCGCCGCCGATCGCGGCGACCCCGGCGGCCCCTGCGAGCTGCAAGAATCCCCGTCGATTCCATCCCTGTCGCATCGCGTGAGAGTATCGCGTTCCGCCCGCTCAGACGCACTGCCGCGCTGTTGGGGCCCGTCAGTCCAGGGGCATGCCGGCGTCCATGAAATCCAGCGCGCGGTAAATGGTGTCGGCGGTCTTCGGTGCGTTGTCGAAGGCGGCCATCATGGCGCCGGTCAATGCCCCCGCGAACACCCGGACCTCGAAATCGTCTGCGGCACGGCCGATCCGGTGCGCGATCGCCTCGGCGGCGACGGTCACGGTGCGGTAGTACTCGTCGTACATGGCGGCCTTGAGCTCGGGTATCGAGAACATCAGGCGCTGCCGGGTGCTCTCGAACTCCAGCTGGTCCTCGGGCAGTTGGGCGATGACGGACTGGTAGGCCCGCCGGAACGCCTGCGCCGGAGACATGTCGTGTGGCTGGGCCTTGACCGCGTCCAGGATCAGCGGGTCCAGGTCGTCGGCGAGCAGCAGCGATTCCTTGGACGGGAAGTAGCGGAAGAAGGTGCTCGGCGACACGTCGGCCGCCTCGGCGATCTGTTCGACCGTGGTCCCGGCGTACCCGTTCTTCTCCATCAGGCGGAACGCCTCGCGCCGGATGGCGCGGCGGGTCTTGATCTTTTTGCGCTCCCGTAGGCCCAGGGGTGCCTCAGTCACCTGCATCCGCCGATTGTCGCGCATCCGCCCTCGTCATGGGCGCGCTGCGCCCGTGCGTTGCAGAGTTCTGACAAACGGGGTCGGGCCGTTGCGATTTCTGCGTATCGCCCGCGTAACTGTGCACGCCACGACCGGTAACAGCGCGTCTTTAGCGTCGAGTGGTCACTGCCCGAGCGCCTCATCGAACCCAGGAGTCTCCCCAGATGACCACGACCATCAGCCCCGTAGCGCAGCCCGCGCCGCCACGCGAGCGTCACGCGGGACGGCACTGGATCGACGACTGGCGGCCCGAGGATCCCGCCTTCTGGGAGGCGACGGGCAAACCGATCGCTCGCCGGAACCTGATCTTCTCGATCTTCGCCGAGCACGTCGGGTTCAGCGTGTGGATGTTGTGGAGCATCGTGGTGGTCGAGATGACCGCGGCGGGCGGTCCCGGACATGCCGGCCATCCCGCCGCGTCGGGGTGGGCGCTGACCGCCAGCCAGGCACTGTGCCTGGTCGCCGTCCCCAGCGGCGTCGGGGCTTTCCTGAGACTGCCCTACACCTTTGCGGTCCCGCTGTTCGGCGGCCGCAACTGGACCACCATCTCGGCGGCGCTGCTGCTCATCCCCTGCCTGCTGCTGGCGTGGGCGGTGAGCCATCCCGGCCTGCCGTTCGCAGTCCTGGTGGCGATCGCGGCGACCGCGGGTTTCGGCGGCGGCAACTTCGCCTCGTCGATGGCCAACATCTCGTACTTCTATCCGGAAAAGGACAAGGGCTGGGCGCTGGGCCTGAACGCGGCCGGGGGCAACATCGGCGTGGCGGTGGTGCAGAAGATCATTCCGCCGATCGTCATCGCGGGTGGCGGGGTGGCGCTGTCACGCGCCGGACTGTGCTACGTGCCGCTCGCCGTGGTGGCGGCGGTCTGCGCCTTCCTGTTCATGGACAACCTCACCGAGGCGTCCGGGACCGGCTCCACAACAGGAAGAGCGGTGAGGGCCCAGGTACAGCCGGTGCTGGAGGCGCTGCGGCACCCCGACACCTGGATCATGTCGCTGCTGTACATCGGCACCTTCGGGTCGTTCATCGGCTACTCGGCGGCTTTTCCGACCCTGCTCAAAACTGTCTTCGGGCGCGGCGACATCGCGCTGGCCTGGGCCTTCCTGGGCGCCGGCATCGGATCGGTCATCCGGCCCCTCGGCGGCAAGCTGGCCGACCGGATCGGCGGCGCCCGCATCACCGCCGCCAGCTACGGGCTGCTGGCGATCGGGGCGGCGGCGGCGCTGTGGTCGGTGCGGGCGGTCAACCTGCCTGCCTTCTTCGCCAGCTTCATGTTCCTGTTCATCGCGACCGGCATCGGCAACGGCTCGACCTACCGGATGATTTCGCGAATCTTCAAGGTCAAGGGCGAGCTGGCGGGGGGCGATCCCGACACCATGGCGGGCATGCGCCGCCAGGCGGCCGGGGCGCTGGGCGTCATCTCGGCGGTGGGCGCCACCGGCGGGTTCGTGGTTCCGCTGGCGTATGCGTGGTCGAAGGCGGAGTTCGGCAGCATCGAACCGGCGCTGCGGTTCTACATCGCGTTCTTCCTCGGCCTGCTCAGCGTCACTTGGTGCTGCTACCTGCGCAAGCACAACGCGATCACGCGGGTGGGAATCTAGGAGGCGCGCAGCGTCAGGTCGACGGCCGCTGCGCGCCGCGGTAGCCGTGCCCTGTTCTTTGCCAAGGGCTGTAGTCGGCGATCAACTCTTCCTGGGGCGGCCGCTGGTCTTCGGGAACGTGCTGCAGGTTGACCCGGATCCGGTACCAGATGGAACTGGGCCCGCGCATCCCGTCGACCAGGACGTCGACCGGCTCGAGCCGGCCGGCCACCTCGGGATACCGGTCGCGCCAGACACCCAGCGCCGCCATCGCCTCGTCCTTCGTCTTGGTGCGGGCGATCTCGATCAGCGGCATCGTGGATGGGCGCCGGCCCGTCCCCTCGCCGGCGCGCTTGGCCGCCCCCTTCGGCGCCCGTTCGGGTGGCCCCATCTCCTCCGCGAGCACCAGCAGGCGGTCGAGGCTGCCGACGGCGTCGCCCATTCCCGCCCAGGGGTCACCGATTTCGGCGAACCGGGCCGGCACGGTGTCGAGGGTGAACGCCGCCGGGTTGCAGCCGGCGACCTCATCCCACCGCAGCGGTGTCGAGACCCGGGCATCCCGGGTCGCCCGCACCGAGTACGCGGATGCGACGGTGCGGTCCTTCGCGTTCTGGTTGAAGTCGACGAACACCCCTTCGCGTTCTTCCTTCCACCAGCGGCTGGTCGCGGCGTCGGGCAGCCGCCGCTCGACCTCCCGGGCCACGGTCTGCGCGGCCAGCCGCACCTGGCGGAACTCCCAGCGCGGGGCGATGCGGGCGTAGATGTGGAAACCGCGCGATCCCGACGTCTTCGGCCACGCCGTCAGGCCGTAGTCCTCGAGCACCTCGCGCGCCACCAGAGCGACGTCCACGATCCGGCGCCAACCGACGCCGGGCATCGGATCCAGGTCGACCCGCAGTTCGTCGGGGTGATCGAGGTCGCCGGCCAGCACGGGATGCGGGTTGAGATCCACGCAGCCGAGGTTGATCGCCCAGGCAAGTCCCGCGGCGTCGTGGATCACCGCCTCGGCGGCGGAAGTGCCGCGCGCGTAGCGCAGCTCGGCAACGTCGACATAGTCCGGCCGGTTGACCGGCGCGCGCTTCTGGAACACCGCTTCTTGCGTGATGCCCTTGACGAATCGCTTGAGAATCATCGGGCGCCCGGACACGCCGCGCAGCGCCCCGTCGGCTACGGACAGGTAATACCGGACCAGGTCCAACTTGGTGTAGGGGCCCGAACCGGAGCCGGTGGTTTCGCGGTCGCTGGCCCCGGGGAACACCACTTTGGCCGGATGGGTGATGGTCACTTGGTGCCCGGCCACCTCCAGCGAAACCGGACGGGTCATGCGGTTCATGCTAATTGGCCAGAATTTCTGGCCGTACTGAGACGGACGTCACATAAGGTGGATTTCATGCCTAACCTCCTCGGCCTGCCCGGTCAGGTCGCCGCGAAAGTCCAGCAATACGTCGAGCGCGGCTCCGCCGAACTTCACTACGTGCGCAAAATCTTCGAATCGGGCGCGTTCCGGATCGAGCCCCCGCAGAACTACGCGGCGATGGCCGCCGACATCTACAAGTGGGGAGAGTTCGGCATGCTGCCCGCCCTCAACGCGAGGCGCCACCCCGAGCGCGCGGCATGCATCGACGAGGAGGGCGAGTTCTCCTACAAAGAGCTCGACGAGGCGGCGCACGCGGTGGCGCACGGGTTGCTCGACAAGGGGATCAAGGGCGGCGACGGCATCGCCATCCTCGCCCGCAACACGCGCTGGTTCCTGATCGCCAACTACGGCGCCGCCCGGGTGGGTGCCCGCATCATCCTGCTGAACAGCGAATTCTCGGGCCCGCAGATCAAAGAGGTGTCGGAGCGCGAGGGCGCCAAGCTGATCATCTACGACGACGAGTACACCAAGGCCGTCAGCAAAGCCTCGCCCGAGCTGGGCAAACTGCGGGCGCTGGGGACCAATCCCGACGCCGACGAGCCGTCGGGCAGCGACGACGAGACGCTGGCGGAGCTGATCGAGCGCAGCAGCAAGGAGCCCGCACCCAGGGCGTCCAAGCATGCCTCGATCATCATCTTGACCAGCGGGACCACCGGCACCCCCAAGGGTGCGAACCGCAGCACCCCGCCGACGCTGGCCCCGGTCGGCGGCATCCTGTCGCACGTTCCGTTCAAGGCCGGCGAGGTGACCTCTCT
Organism: Mycobacterium sp. 94-17; assembly: GCF_035617725.1. Taxonomy (NCBI): domain Bacteria; kingdom Bacillati; phylum Actinomycetota; class Actinomycetes; order Mycobacteriales; family Mycobacteriaceae; genus Mycobacterium; species Mycobacterium sp. 94-17. The sequence goes on along the minus strand of NZ_JAPIYN010000005.1, from coordinate 10,546 downwards.
GCCGGCGCCGATGTTCCACGCGCTGGGTTATCTGCACGGCACGATCGCCATGTTCCTCGGGTCGACGCTGGTGCTGCGCCGGAAGTTCAAGCCGCCGCTGGTGCTGGAAGACATCGAGAAGCACAAAGTGACCGCGATGATCGTGGTGCCGGTGATGCTGTCGCGGATCCTCGAAGCGGTTGAGAAGAAGGACTCCAAGCCCGACCTGTCCAGCCTGAAGATCGTGTTCGTGTCGGGATCGGCGCTGGGGGCCGACCTGGCCGAACGAGCGCTCAAGGATCTCGGTCCGGTCATCTACAACATGTACGGCTCGACCGAGATCGCGTTTGCGACCATCGCCGAGCCCAAGCACCTGGAGCACAACTCGTCGACCGTCGGCCCGGTCGTCAAGGGCGTGCGCGTGAAGATCTACGACGACAACGGCAAGGAGCTGCCTCAGGGCGAGGTCGGGCGCATCTTCGTCGGCAACGCCTTCCCGTTCGAGGGCTACACCGGCGGGGGTAAGAAGCAGATCATCGACGGGCTGTTGTCCTCGGGCGACGTGGGCTACTTCGACGAGAACGGTCTGCTGTTCATCAGCGGCCGTGACGACGAGATGATCGTGTCCGGCGGCGAGAACGTCTTCCCGGCCGAGGTCGAAGACCTCATCACGGGGCATCCGGACGTCGTGGAGGCCACCGCGATCGGCGTCGAGGACAAGGAATGGGGCCACCGGCTGCGCGCCTTCGTGGTGAAGAAGGACGATGCCGACCTCGACGAGGACAGCGTGAAGCACTATGTGCGTGACCACTTGGCCCGTTACAAGGTGCCCCGTGAGGTGATCTTCCTGGACGAACTGCCGCGAAATCCCACCGGCAAGATCCTCAAGCGCGAGTTGCGCGACATGGACGTCGAATAGCCCGTCCGGGGGGCAGGCCGCGCCTGGTCGGCGGCGTCAGCGCCGGTCTTTGATGGCGCGGGTGATTTGCGCCGTGAGTTTGGGGTCGACCAGAAGTTGGTCGATCAGCGCGGTGAGGACCTCTTGTCCGGTCACGCGGGCGACCCCCAGCCGGTCGGCCGCCTCGCGCTGCCAGATGTCGAGGGCCCGGTGAGTGGCCGCCGGCAGGTCGACCGTTCGACGGGTCCGCTGGGTGCGGCCCTGTTGGCCGGCCGCCGGTGGGGCGACGAGCCGATGGCCGCCTTGCTGCCCGAGGCTGGTGAGACGCTCGGTGGGGGCGGCGTCCCCGGAGTGCCCGGCGGCCGAGTTGGGGGCGCGGAACGCTCCGGCGCCTGGTCCGCCGTGGCTGCTGTTGAAGTTCACTTCGGTGTCTTCCTCCGTGAGTGCCAATCAGTAAATCAGCGCTCGGTGCCGTTCGATACGGATTTTTGTGTCGATACTGATTCTGTCACCGAGGCCAGCGTAAGTCGCGTCGCCCGGCCGCGGACAGCCACGACGGGTCGGCGGATCGAATCGCGTGGCGTGTGAGGCGGGATGACGTCCCGGTGCCTTAACCGTTCAGCAAACATATCTTGGCCATTATTTTGCAGGGTTAAATGGTTGATTGAGCGTTGGTCAATGGCCGGTAGCCGAGCGTGACGCTGCGCCAGATTCAGCAGATAAGTAAAGTGGAATGGCCTGATATACGTACCCGTGGGGATACGCGATCCAGTACATCAGTAGCCCGTATCGCCGCTGTTTAGAGCGTTTTATGGCCGTATTCGTCAGTATTCGCGCACTTGCGTAGTATGCGAATACGCCATACCGGCAATGATGAATTAGCGCCGTCTTTTGTCAACGATTATTACCTAATTCACAGCAAGAATCCGCCGCTTTAATATTGTTTGCCGATATACATTTGAGCTAATGTCCGGTTGTATCGATATCAAGGTTGTGGAAGGAAGCACTCCGATGATGATCTCTTCTCGGTCGCTACGCGGCGCGGCGGCAGGCGTGATAGGCGCCGGAGCTGTGACCGGCGCATTGCTGTTCGGCGGTGCCCCCGTGGCCCAGGCCGCCCCCGGCCCCGCGGCCGGTACGAGTTTCGCGGTCGCCGGTCCCCACGGCGGGCCCGGCATGTTCCCCGACCGTCCCGGCTGGGGCCACGGTGGCTGGGGCCATGGTGGCTGGGGCCGCGGGGGCTTAGGCCACGGGGGTTGGGGCCACGGCGGTTGGGGTCGTGGCTGGGGGTTCTGGGGCCACCGGCACTGGTGGAACTGGTGGTGGTGACCACTAAGGCGTGGTAGCCGGCCGGCCCGACACGCCAACCCTCGGGTCGGCCGGCCCGCGGTGGGGGGAAACCATGCCGGCCTGACCGAGTCAGGCCGGCATGGTCATATCCGGGTCATATCCGGAGTGCCGTTGCGACGATTACGGGTCGCGGGGCAGGCCCAGCAGCCGTTCGGCGATGATGTTGAGCTGCACTTCGGAGGTGCCGCCGTAAATGGTGGTGGCGCGGCTGGCCAGCAGGTATTCGCCCCATTTGCCGGGCAGCTGGTTCGTGTCGCCGATCGCGGCATCGGTGCCGAAGGTCGAGACCGCGAATTCGGCGTAACCCTGGCCGGTGCGCATCGAGAGCAGTTTGGAGATCGCCGCAGACGGCATGGCGTCCCCGCCGGCGAGCGTCAACAGCGTCGAACGCAAATTGAGCACCTTGGCCGCGTGACCCTCGGCAATCAACTGGCCCGCCCGATGCTGGTCGATCTGGTCGAAGTGGCCATCGCGAACGAACTCGACGAACTGTGCCAGCGTGGCCAGGAAGTTGGCCTCGCTGCTGCCGATCGACACCCGCTCCGCGGTGAGGGTGTTGCGGCTGACCTCCCATCCCCGGTTGACCTCACCGAGCACGCACTCGTCGGGCACGAACACGTCATCGATGTAGACGGTGTTGAACATGGCGTTGCCGGTGAGCTCCCGCAGCGGCTTGACGTCGACGCCCTCGCTCTTCATGTCCAGCAGGAAGTACGTGATGCCACCGTGTTTGGGCGCGCTGGGATCTGTCCTGGCCAGCAGCGCCCCCCACTGCGAGAATTGCGCGGCGGTGGTCCAGATCTTCTGGCCGGTGATGCGCCAGCCGCCGTCGGTCCGGGTGGCCTTCGTGGTGAGGCCCGCCAGATCCGACCCGGCGCCCGGCTCGGAAAACAGCTGGCACCAGATCATCTCGCCGCGCAGGGTCGGCGGCAGGAACCGCTGCTTTTGCTCCTCGGCTCCGAACGCCACGATCGACGGGATGATCCAGGTCGCGATCCCCGTCTGCGGGCGCTTGACCCGCCCGGAGGCGAACTCCTGGGCGATGATGACCTGCTCCACCGGGCTGGCGGCCCGGCCCCACGGCTTGGGCAGATAGGGCAGCACCCAACCGCCCTCGGCGATGGCGACCTTGCGCTGCTCGCGCTCGATGTCCTTGAGCGCGGCGACCTCGGCGCGGATCTCGGCCCTCAGCTTCTCGGTGTCGGGGTCGAGGTCGATGTCCACCGCGCGCATGCCGGTGGTGGTGGCGGTGTCGACGACCTTCTGCGGGTAATCCGAGCTGCGGCCGAAGGAGGCGGCCAGCAGCAGCGCCCGGCGGTAGTACACGCCTGCGTCGTGCTCCCAGGTGAAGCCGATCCCGCCATGCACCTGGATGCAGTCCTGGGCGCAGCGCTGGGCGGCCGCCGGCGCCAGTGTCGCGGCCACGGCGGCGGCGAACTCGACGTGAGAACCCACTGTGTCCCAATTGTTTTCGCGGGCGTCGTCGATCGCACGGGCGGCGTCCCACACGGCCGCGATGGCCCGTTCGGTGTCGGCGATCATCTCGGCACACTTGTGCTTGATGGCCTGGAACTGGCCGATCGGGCGGCCGAACTGCTCGCGAATCTTGGCGTAGTGCGAGGCGGTGTCGGTGGCCCAGCGGGCCACGCCGACGGCCTCGGCGGACAGCAGCGTGGTCATCAGCGCGTGCGCCGTCGCCATGCTCAGGTTGGTCAGCACGACGTCCTCGCCGACCTCGACGGCATTGGCCCGTACGTCGGCGATGGGGCGCAGCGGGTCCAGGCTCTTCACCGGCTCGATCTCGAGCTGGTCGGCGCGCAGCATCACCCACGCCTCGCCGCTGTCGATCGCGACGGGCAACACCAGCAGCGTGGCCTGACCCGCGGCGGGGACCGCGCGGAGTTCGCCCCGGATCACCAGGGAACCGCCCTGCCGGGTGGCGGTCAGCGCGCAGCAATTCAGGCCGTAGGCGGCGATCTCGGCGCCCGACGCCAGCTCGGAGAGCACTTTCGCGTCCGGGTCGTGCGCGGAGATCAGGGCGCTGGCGATCGCCGACGGCACGAACGGCCCCGGCACCGCCCCGTATCCGAATTCGGCCAGCACGATGGCCAACTCGAGAATGCCGAAGCCCTGCCCGCCGACGGATTCGGCGAGATGAACGCCCTGCAGTCCCTGGTCGGCGGCGGCCTGCCAGTACGGCGGCGGGTTTACCACCTTGTCCAGGGGAGTTTCCATCGCCTCGTGCAGCGTCTCGGACGGTGCAACGCGCGCCACCAGTGAGCGCACGGACTCGGCCAGGGCTTGATGCTCGGGATTTATCGCGATCGGCATTGGTTGCCTTCCGTTACTGCAGGAGGCCGTGTCGGCCAAGTACCTTCCAAGCTAACAACCAGTCGGTTGGTTGACGATCATGGGCCGGCGGCCGTTCGCCGCGCAACAGCGGTCCGGGGCCGGCGAAGAACTCAGCGCCAGCGCTTGCTGATCCATTGGGTGATGGCGTCGGCCTGCTCGCTGCGTGCGCCCGGCGTGGTGAAGTAGTGGTCGGTGTCCACCGAGGCCTGCATCTTGTCGGTGGAGGCGAGCGCGTCGAAAATCCGTTGGGCGTCCGAGGGAAACACTCCGGTGTCGGCCTCGGCGTTGATCACCAGGGCGGGACACGTGATCCGGGCCAGGTGCGGTTCGGCGCGGGTCTGCGCGACGCGCAGGCTCCACATGCCCAACCAGCTGCGCAGCGTGCAGGCCGCCGCGATGCCCTGCGCCGAGCGGTTCGCCTTGGCCGGGACGCCCGCGTAGCACATGTTGGGTTGTCGTTTGGTGGGCTCGATGCCGGCGTCGACCATGCGGGGATCGGCCCAGGTGCGCATCACGCTGAACGGGCGATCGGAAAACCCCGCCGCACGAACGCGTTTGAGCTCGGTTTCGGCCCAATCGGTGATCGCGTGGTTGCGCGCGGTCTGCGCGCCGCGGTAACGGGCGAGAAACTCCGGTGAGTAGGGCGGCCCGTTGCGCTCGTTGAACAGGTCGAGGTCGGCGTCGGTGGCGACGGGGTCGTTCTCGTCGACGACGGCGGCGTCCATCCAGGCGGTGAGCACCTCCGGGCGCCCGGGGTGAGCGGCGGTCGCCACATAGCCGTCAGCGGGCGGCAATTCGGTCAGCCCGGCCGCCGGGCGCATCCCGTCCAGGGGGGTGACGTTCGGTTCGGTGGCCTGCGACTGATAGGCGCCCATCAACGAGCCGCCACCTGAATTACCCAGCAGTACAACGGTGTCCACGCCCTGTACCTCTCGCAGCCAGCGCACCCCGACACCGATGTCGACCAGTGCGTGGTCGAGCAGGAAGCTGCTCTCGAAGCCCCGGAACCTGGTGTTCCAGCCCAGGAACCCGATGCCGCGGGTTGCCATGTAGTCCGCGAGATAGTGCTCGGAGAAGTCGATCTGGTAGTGCGTGGCGATCATCGCGACTTTGGGTTTGCGTCCCACCCCCCGGTGATACAGACCCTGGCACGGGTGTCCGCCGGCGCCCGCACGGCCCGCGGTGCGTGACGGCAGTCCGACGAATTCGCGGATCACTCCGGCACGGGTACGCCCGGTCAATTCAGCGGTCCCCCTTGCGCATAGATGGCCCGGTAGTAGATGTTGGCCAGGGTTTGGATGCAGGCCCGGTCGTCGGGTTCGGCCGCACGCGGACCGCTGAGCTGCAGGTAACAGAACTGGTTGAACATCGCCACGATGGCCTCGGCGATCAGCCGCGGGTCGTCGTCGCGGCAATAGCCCTCGGCCTGGGCGCGCCGGACCGATTCGTCGATGAAAGAAATTGGTATTTCACAGATTTCGGCCCAGTACCGGGCGAAGTCGTCGCTGATCATCGCCAGCTGCGACACGCTGATCACCTCGGCGAGCCGGTTGCGGTAGGTGTGCCAGTGCGCGGCAGCGGCGGCGTGCGCGCGCTCCCGATCGGACAGACCGTGTTCGGTCACCGACCGCGCGCGCTCGTTGGCCTCGTCGCGGAAGCGCAGCGCCCACTGACGCACCATCGCCTCTTTGGAGTCGTAGTAGTTGTAGAACGACGCCGCCGAACGTCCGGCTTCGGCGGCGATGTCGGCGATGGTGGTGGCCAGGACGCCCTTGCGCGCGATGACGCTCCGGGCGGCCACGTCGATGGCGGCGCGGGTGCGCCTGCCCCGAACGGTGGGAAGTTCGGCCGGACGGCCGTCCCGGCCGACAGGAGACGCCGCGGTCGACACCTGTACACCTCCCTGGGCGAAAACTGAAACTGATGTTAGATTCAGATTCGAATCTTGGCCAGGGTCGTCGTGCCGAGGGGAGCCACCAGATGATCAAGCCGCACAACGTCAACACGGAATTCGAACTCGGCGGGATCAACCACGTCGCGCTGGTGTGTTCGGACATGGCGAAAACCGTGGACTTCTACAGCAACATTCTCGGCATGCCGCTGATCAAATCGCTGGATCTGCCCGGCGGCGCGGGCCAGCATTTCTTCTTCGACGCCGGCAACGGCGACTGCGTCGCGTTCTTCTGGTTCGCCGACGCCGCGGATCGGGTGCCGGGGATCTCGTCGCCGGGTGCCATCCCGGGCATCGGCGACATCACCAGCGCCGTCAGCACGATGAACCATCTGGCCTTCCACGTGCCGGCCGAGAAGTTCGACGCCTACCGTCAGCTCCTCAAAGACAAGGGCGTGCGGGTCGGCCCCGTGCTCAACCACGACGAAAGCCCCAGGCAGGTGTCCGCGACCGTGCATCCCGGCGTCTACGTGCGCTCGTTCTATTTCCAGGATCCCGATGGCATCACCCTCGAATTCGCCTGCTGGGTCAAGGAATTCACCAGTGACGACGCCCGGGCGGTGCCCAAGACCGCGGCGGACCGACGGCCCACGGTGGGCGCCGCCCACTGATCCGGCCGGCCGGGCCGGAGGATGGTTGCATGACCGACGGCATTCTGACCGACGCGCAGATCGCGGAGCTGACGCCTCAGCAACGGCGCGAACTGATCACCCGGCTGGCGAAACCGCTGGGCGACGTGATCGACCCGGAGTTCCTGGCGCGGGTGCGGCGCACCCGACTGAGCCTGATGGTCGGTGGCGCCATGGCGATGGTGCCGTGGCTGGGATATCTGGCGGTGACGCTGCCCGAGAACTACGTGGTGCACAACTGGCCCATCATCTGGATTGGTTTCGACGTGCTCCTGGTCGGGTTCATGCTGATGACGGCGGCGCTCGGGTACCTGCGTCGCCAGCTGCTGGTGCTCGCCGCCTTCACCACCGGGGTCCTGCTGATCTGCGACGCCTGGTTCGACCTGATGACCGCCGGGCCCAAGGACATCTGGCTTTCGTTGATCACGGCACTGCTGATCGAGGTACCGCTGGCGATCTTCATGATCACCAGCGCGGTGCGCATCATGCGGCTCACCATGATGCGGTTGTGGCTGCTGCGTCCCGGGATGCGGCTCTGGGATCTGCCGCTGTTCCCGTGAGCCGGGCCGGCGCCCGATCGCGATTTCGCGGTGGTGGGCTAACCGTCCGCCCGCGTTTCGGTGAGGCGGTACAGGTTCGGCTCGGCGAGCTCGTCGAGCAGCGCCGCCAGCTGGTCGACGAGCTGGCCGGGTTCTAGCCGGACGTCACCGGCCAGCCAGGCGCTGATGGTCTGCCCGACGCCACCGACCACGAAATGCGCGGCGGCCTTGATGCGTTCGTTCGCCGGGACCCGCAGCGCGTGGCCGACGTGCTGGCCGGACAGCATGGCGAACAGCGTGCTGGACTCGGCGCGTTTGCGCACGATCACCGGGTCGGCCAGCTGGGTGCTGAACAGCAGCCGGCCCACGCGGGGATCGTCGGTGATGGTCCGCACGATGTTGGCCATGCCGGCACGCGTCTGCTCGTCGGCCGGCACCGCGGCGACCGCCGCCTGGGTGGTGGCGGCCAGCTCGGCGACCACCCAGTCGAACACGCTGGCGACGAATTCGTCTTTGTCGGCGAAGCTCTCGTAGAAGTACCTGGCGGCCAGACCGGCGCTGCGGCACACGCCGCGGACGGTGACCGCCGAGATATTCGGCCGCCCGTCCCCGAGCATGTCCAGGCCGGCGGCGAGCAGCCGGTTACGGCGAGCGGCCAGGCGCTCGGCGGCCTCAACCCCCCGGTAAGGCCGTGCGCCGGCCGTCTCGCCCATGGAGACCATCTTGACACTCATGCCGTGTCGCGACAATATCAGGAAACAAGTGTTCGCACATTAGCGGATGCGTCCCGCGGGAGGACATGACCATGGCAACTCATGAGACGGTGCATCAGCCGATTGCGCAGGTCGAGCGCCGGGTCTGCGATCCGTCCCGTGCGCAGCGGCGCATGCGGGTGCGGGCGCTGGGCATCGATGAGGGTTTGATGGGCGTCGCGCTGCTGGCCGGCCCGGCGAACGTGATCATGCAGTTGGCGCAGCCCGGCGTCGGCTACGGCGTGATGGAGAGCCGCGTCGAAAGCGGTCGGGTCGACCGGCATCCGATCAAGCGCGCCCGCACCACCTTCACCTACCTGGCCGTGGCGGCCAACGGCAGCGATGCCCAGAAGGACGCGTTTCGCCGGGCGGTGAACCGCGCCCACGCGCAGGTGTACTCGACCGCGGACAGCCCGGTCTCCTACAACGCCTTCGACCCCGCTCTGCAGTTGTGGGTGGGGGCCTGCCTGTACAAGGGTGGCGTCGACATCTACCGCATGTTCATCGGGGAACTCGAGGGCGAAAACGCCGAACGCCATTATCGCGAGGGCATGGCGCTGGCCACCACCCTGCAGGTTCCGCCGCAGATGTGGCCTGCCGACCGTGCGGCGTTCGACCGTTACTGGGAAGAGTCGCTGTCCAAGGTGCACATCGACGACGCCGTACGTGAATACCTGTTTCCCATCGCCGCCAACCGGATTCGCGGCCTGCGGTTGCCGCGTCGGCTGCAGCGCCTCTCCGAGAACTTTGCGCTGCTGATCACCACCGGCTTCCTGCCGCAGCGGTTCCGTGATGAGATGCGGCTGCCCTGGGATGCCGCCAAGCAGCGCCGCTTCGACAGGTTGATCGCCGTGCTGGCCACGGTGAACCGGTTGCTGCCGCGGTTCATCCGCCAGTTCCCCTTCAACGTGTTGCTGCACGACCTGGATCGCAGGGTCAGGAAGGGTCGTCCGCTGGTGTAACCCGGTGGCGCGGGCGCCATCATTTGAAAACGATAATCATATTCATTAGGCTTCCTGGTCTGGTAACCCTTCCAGCCTGAGGAGTGCCTATGACGGCGCCAATGTGGATGGCCGCCCCGCCCGAACTGCATTCCGCGCTGCTCAGCAGCGGCCCCGGGCCCGGGCCATTGCTGGCCGCGGCCGGCGCATGGTCGCAGCTGAGTGCCGAATATGCTTCTGCCGCACAAGAATTGACCGCATTGCTGACGGGGGTCCAGACCGCGGCATGGCAGGGGCCCACCAGCGAGTCCTACGCGGCCGCGCACCTGCCTTACCTGGCGTGGTTGATGAAATCCAGCGCCGACAGCACCACCGCCGCCGGTCAGCACGAGGTGGCCGCCGCGGCCTACACCGCGGCCTTGGCCGCGATGCCCACCCTGCCGGAACTGGCCGCCAACCACATCGTGCACGGCACCCTGGTGGCGACGAATTTCTTCGGCATCAACACGATTCCCATCGCGGTCAACGAGGCCGACTACGCGCGCATGTGGGTGCAGGCCGCCACCACGATGTACACCTACCAAGCGGTGAGCACCGCCGCGGTCGGATCCACGCCGCAATCCGATCCGGCGCCACAGATCGTGAAATCCGATGCCACAAGCGATGATTCATCAGACCCGGACCACGACCCGACCATCGACAATCCGTTCAACGACTTCATTGCGCAGATCTTGAAAAACTTCGGGATCAACTGGGACCCCGCCCAGGGCACGGTGAACGGGCTGGACTACGACGCCTACACCAACGCCGGGGAACCCATCTTCTGGGTGGTGCGTGCCCTGGAACTGCTGGAGGATTTCGAGCAGTTCGGCTATTACCTGACCCAAAACCCCGCCGTGGCCTTCCAGTATCTGGTCCAGCTGGCACTGTTCGACTGGCCGACACACATCCTGGAGATCTTCACCAGCCAGCCGGAGTTGTTGGCTCCCGCGCTTTTGCTCGCGGCCGCCCCCTTCGGCGCCGTCGGTGGCTTCGTCGGGCTGGCGGGCGTGGCCGTCGTGCCCCCGCCCGCGGTCCTGCCTGCGCCCGCGCCGGGCCCCGCCCCGCCGCCGCCCACCCTGCCGGCCGTGGCCATGGCCCCGAGACCCGTCGCGC
>NZ_JAPIYN010000004.1:184430-298289 GCF_035617725.1 Mycobacterium sp. 94-17 | reverse complement strand
GCCCTGGCGATAGCGGGCCAGTAACCGGTAGATGTGCTGGCGAGACAGGCCATAAACCCGTGCTGCCTGGGTGACAGAAAGGTGGCCACTGACAACTTCGAGGACAACCACACGCGCCTTGGACATGAGCCATGACTGTCACCTATGACGCGACTCATCGAAGCCCTTCGCAGGTGTAACCCATGACGCGACTCATCTGTCACCTATGTCGTGAACTCACACACCCTTAGCTCCACCCTTAGCTCCACACACCCTTAGCTCCACCCTTAGCTCCACCGATATCACCGCTGTTCAGCGGCGCGTTGACGTCTTGGCCTTGGTTCGGCGAAACAATTCGGCGGGACGGCCCCTGAGCCCGGTAACCATCCTTTCGGTCGCGACGAGATGGGGCTCCATCGTGCGCCGGAATGCATCGCGTTGAAGCGCAGCGCCGGCAACCGCTTCGTGCGCCAGTCGCAACTCGCGCATCGTGAATTCGTCGCCGAGCAGCCGGTCGGGGTCGGGATACACCCGGTAGCGGGACCGCAGGTCATCGACGGCACGGGCGATGATGCCGTCGTGGTCGTAGGGGAGGCGTCCGGGTGCCGATGCGGGCATGAGCCTGGTGGCTCCGGCGAAGCGCGACGCAAGCCGATCCAGCCGAACCACTTCGACGTGCGCGACGGCCAGCACCCAGCCGCGCTCATCGCGATGCGGATCGTCGAACACGTGCAGCTGGCGAGGATGGAGGCCGCGGACGTTCGCCTTTTCGCGCAGCGACCGATCGACCGCGTCGGCAAGCGTCTCACCCTCGTGCAGGAAGGTGCCCGGCAGCGCCCAGCCACGTCCGGTTGCCCGGCGCACCTCCAACACCACCAGCCCGACGTCGCGATCCAGGGACAGCACTGCAGTGTCGACGGCGACCGACGGGCGCACGTAATCGGCGAGAGTGTGTCCGTGGTCATCGCGCCACGGCCGATCATTCATGTCGGTGCCTCGGTATACGTTGACCCCATATTTAGCGCGATCCTACGCAATATCAGTACTCGTGGGCTCCGCGGGTGACGGTCGAGCGTGCCGGCCGACGTGAAGCCGTCCATCTTTGTCGGACCTCCTGCGTACACTTGAGTAATTAGCGCAAAAGTGCGCAAAATCCTGTTGAAAGTGGGTGGCCAGATATGACGAACGCAGACCTGACCTTGATCGCGGTGCTCGTGGACCGCAGCGGCTCGATGGCCCAGTGCCGCGACGACTGGGAAGGTGGATTGAACACCTTCGTCGAGAGCCAGGCCGAAGAACCGGGTGATGCCGAAATCACCCTGGCCCAATTCGACACCGAGTACGAGCTGGTCTGGCCGCTCCGGCCGATCAAAGAAGCGCCGCCGTACACACTGGTGCCGCGAGGCGCCACGGCGCTGTTGGACGCCATGGGCCGGTTCATCACCGGAGTCGGCGAGCGCCTGGCCAAACGCGATGAGGCCGACAGGCCGGGCAAGGTGATCGTCTGCATCGTCACCGACGGCATGGAGAACAGCAGCATGGACTGGACGCGCGACCAGGTGAAGGCACTGGTTGAACGGCAATGCAGCACGTGGCAGTGGGAGTTCGTCTTCCTCGGCGCGAACATGGACGCCGTCCAGGAAGGCGCATCGGTGGGCATCCCGCAAAAGTCGTCCCTCACATTCGACGCGGTCAACGCCAGGGCCGCCTACTCCATGGCGAGCGGCTACGTGTCGGCCGTACGAGGAGGCGCCCCAGCCACATTCAGCGACGAGGACCGCAAGTCGGCGAGGCGGCACAAAAGTAGGGGTTGAAATCGATCGCGGATCCGCGGCCATCGTCGACGTGGTCGGCACGCTCCTGGGCCCAGCGGCGAAATTCTCAGCATCCTGGTACCGGCGGTATGCATAACCGCGCCGTCGCGTGGGTACGCCGCCCAGTGAACGGTTGTTCGCAAGCAGGCGCCCGCAGAGCCGGCGACCTGTCGTCCACCAAAGGGCACCGACCGACTGACCCGGTCGGTCGGCGGGGAGGAGCTGCTGATGCCTGAGGTCCAACTTCACCACGAAGGACACCCGCGCTATCGCCGGATGGTCCGATTCGACTGGTCCGGGACGCCGCTGCACTGGGTGCCCGACGACCCGTTCTCGACGCACATGATGAACGTCTTGCATCTGCTGCTACCCGAGGGCGAGCGGCACTTCATCAAGGCCGTGCTCGAGGCGTCGTCGCTGGTCGACGACCCGGAGCTGGAGGCGGCGATCAAGCCGTTCATCCAGCAGGAGTCCTGGCACGCCTGGGCGCACCAGGTGGTGCTCGACCATCTGGCCGAGCAGGGCATCGACACCAAGCCGTACACGTCGCGACTCCGCAAGACGCTGTCGGTCGCGCTGGGTGACCCGCCGAAATTCTTCCCACCGGCGCTGAAGCGGTGGTGGTTGTATCGGCGGCTGGCCGACGTGGCGGCGCTGGAACATTACACCGCGATGTTGGGTCAATGGGTCCTGCAGAACCGTGGGCTGGACTACGCCAACACCGACCCGATGATGCTGGACCTGCTGCGCTGGCACGGGGCCGAGGAGGTGGAACACCGCTCGCTGGTGTTCGACGTCTACCAGCACGTGTGCGGCAACTACTTCATCAGAGCCTTCTCGATGTTGATGACCACCCCGCTGTTCTATGGGTGGTGGATCGCCGGCGCGAAATACCTCATGTCCCACGACCCGACCATCGACCAGAAGTGGCGCTGGCGAGACTGGCTGCGGGCGGCGCGCGAGTACAAGTTGCCCGGCCCCTGGCAGCTCATGGTGACCCAACCCGCCAGGTACATGCGTCCCCATCACCACCCGGGACCCGAAGCGGTGACCGAGATGGCGGTCGAGTACATCAAGAACTCGCCGGCTGCCAAGGCCGCCCGCGAGCGGGCCCAGCTGGAGGGGAAGGCGGCAGTTCGATGAAGGTCTCGGTCGATCTCGACACCTGCGACGGCAACGGTGTCTGCATGAGTCTGTGCCACGAGGTTTTCGACGTCAGGGAAGACGGACTGCACGTGCTCGAGGACCAACCGCCCCGCGAGCTGCGCGGACCGTTGAAGGCCGCCGAAGTGTCCTGCCCCACCCGCGCGATAGTGGTCGAGGAGTAACGCGATGCCCGCGAATCCTCAGCTACAGCAGGTCGTCGTGGTTGGTGCCGGAGTTGCGGGGATCCGCGCCGCCGAGACGCTGCGACAGGAGGGCTACGACGGTGCCCTCACCATCGTGGGGGCGGAACGCCAGGCGCCCTACCATCGGCCGCCGTTGTCGAAGAAGCTGCTCAACGGCCAGGTGCATCGGGCAGGCGTCGACATGGCGCCGCAGTTCGACATGGATGCGCGGGTGTTCAGAGGGGCATCCGCGGTCGGCCTCGACCTGTCCGGCCGTACCGTCGCGGTGCGCGACGACGGGCAGGACCTGTCCCTGGGCTTCGACGGACTCGTCATCGCCAGCGGCGCGCAACCGCGCGACTGGCCGGCCGGCCCGACCCCCGACGGGGTGCTCCTGCTGCGCACGGTCGAGGACTGCCTGGCGATTCGAGAGCGGCTCGGTGGGCGTCCCCGTGTGGTCGTGATCGGCGGCGGCTTCATCGGCAGCGAGGTGGCCGCGACCTGCCGGTCGCTTCAGCTGGACGTGGTGCTGGTGGAAAAGGCCTCCGGGCCACTGGTTCAAGCGTTGGGCGCGGAGCTGGCGCCGTGCTGGGCGACGTTGCATCGCGAACATGGTGTGGACCTGCGCGTCGGCGTGGGTGTCGACGAATTCGTCGGCAACGGCCGGGTCCAAGCCGTTCGGCTGGCCGACGGATCGCAGGTCCCCGCTGACGTGGTCATCGTCGGGCTCGGCGTTACCCCCGCCACCGGCTGGCTGGACGGCTCGGGTCTGCATCTGGACGACGGGGTGGTCTGCGATGCCACCGGCGCGGCCGAGGGCAACACCGGCGAGGGCAACGTGGTCGCCGCCGGGGACGTGGCGCGCTGGTGGCATCCGCTGTACGAGCGCCACCTGCGCACCGAGCACTGGGACGACGCGGCGCGGCAGGGCGAGGCCGCGGCGCGCACACTACTTGCGGGGCCCGGGCACGCCGAAGACTTCGACGCGGTCCCGTATTTCTGGTCCGATCAGTACGATGTTAAGCTCCAAATGCTCGGTGTACCAACTGATTACGATGCCGTCCAGATCATCGAAGGCAAACCCGACTCCTGGGAGTTCGTCGCCGCCTACGGGCGGGGCGGTCGCACCATCGCCGTGCTCGGGACCATCCCGGGCCGGGTTCACGCCTATCGGGAGGCTCTCGAGAAGGGTGCCGAGTTTCCGCCGGGCCGGCCGGATTAGCGAGGCCGGGCCCCCGGGGACTCGCGGCGCGCCCTTTTGGGTACAGCATCCACATGCATCGCCCCGACACGATCATCGAGATTCATCGCGAACGCGTGCAGGATCAGACGGCCGAGATGTTCAGCGGCGACAAGTACACGCAGTCCGTCGACGGCAGCGGCTACTCCGCGACGGCCACCCTCGACCTCACCCTGGATCGCGTCTGGTTCGTGCTCGACGCCCGTCGGCGGCTGTGGCAGGAGGAAGCCGACGGTGAACTTCGCGACCCGCTGCGGCACTTCGCGATAGACCTCGCGGTCTTCGAGTCCACGATCGTCATCGACTCGGTGACCTGCATCCCGCTGGTATCGCTGCCCCCGGCCACCATCACGATCCCGGACGGTCCGCGGGCCGGCGAGTCCCGCGAGATCGCGTACAACGAGATTCCGCTGTTCGGACGCTTGACGCTGCACGACCAGCTCGAGCCGCACCAGCTGGAGCCGGGCAAGCAGACGATCGTCCTGAATTTCACCGCTCAGGACGCTCCCGCGCTGGTGGCCACCCCGTCGCCGGACCCCCACGTCGGGTGGCTGTTCGGTCCGCACATCGAGCGGCGTGCGGGCGGGGTCACGGTCCTCGGCGGACAAGACCCGCGAATCAGCTGGGAACTCGACTATGCCGAGGCGCACTGGATCACCCACAGCATCGCCGGGGAGCTGATGGTGAACCTGGAGAAGCTGCAGCACCCCGGCCTCTCCGACGACCAAGCCCGAACCAGGGTGCTCGACTCGCTCGCCACCCAGATCGCCGATGCGGTCCGGCCGCAGCTTGAGGCGATGGGAGACAATGGGATTCAAACGCTGCTGCCGTCGCCGGTGGACGTCGACCCCGAGGCCCGAGACGACAGCACGGTCAAGGAGCTCGACGCGGTCGTGCAGCGCTTCGAGGTCGGCGAGACCACCGAGGAGTCCATGGTGGTGCAGCTGCGGACGCTGCGCGAACTGCCGCCGGGCGAGGAGCTACCCGCGTCCGTCCTGGCCGAAAACCCTAGGGAGAGAGCAGCTTTGGCCGCCACCGGGTGGAGCATCCTGCGGCAGGTCCGTGACACGGTGATGAACAGTTTCGATCTCGACGAGGGCGACTTCGACCCCGATGCGCCATGCGCGCTGGCGGGCCCGAAGACCATCAGCATCGGCGGACAAGACCGTCGCCTCGACGCGATCGACGCCGACATCGTGCCGCGAACCGAGGACGGCCGGTTGGTGGTCGACGGCACCGTGAGCGCTGACACCAAGCTCTACGACTTCAAGGCCACCTTCAAAGTGGTGTACGAAATGGGTCTCGGCGACATCCCCCGCGACCCGAAAGGCATAGAGCTGCAACGCGAGAAGGTCGACACCATCGAGCACCTCGAAGACGCGCTGAGTCTGGCCGCCCGACAGAAGCGCGCCGGCGACCTCGGCGCCGAGGAATACGAAGCGGAAGTCAAGCGAGTCAGCGAGCGATTCGAACGGTTACCGCAGACCGTGGGCGTGCGACCGGCGCAGAACTCCGAGCCGGAGGTCAACGCGGACTTCAGCCTGACCGCGGCCGGAAAAGTGGCCACGGCCGCGGGCGCGGCGGCCGTCATCGGACTGCTCGCGCTGCCGGTGACCTGGGTGGCGGGCGCGGCCGGGGTGGGAGTCGCCGGGGCGGGCGGACTGTTGACCCTCGCGATCGCGCAGTACATCACCACCGTTTTGACCATCGACTGGTTCGGCACCGGCATCGGTTCTCGTCAGGTCAAGAAATCGCTGAACGATCAGCCCGAGGGCACATCGCTGCCCCCAATCGGGATGCCGGTCGCCCTGGATCTCAACCGCCAGCGCCTCGCGGTCTACTTCCGTCCGGTGCCGGCGAAGTTATGCATCGATTGTGTGGTGGTTGATGAGGACGACACTGCTGAAGACGACAGCGACGGCGAGGCAACCGACGCCGACGGCAGCATTCGCGGCGTCGGCGGCCGGTGGCCCACCGATGGCCACCCGTGGCGGCTCTCGCACGATGATGCCGTGTTGTTCGTCGACTCGGAGGAGTTACAGCTGGTCGTCGATGGGGGTGGCGACGAGGTGCCTGTTGACGTCGTGACCAACGACGACGGACGACGCCGCCTGCGGGTGCCGGGCGACGCCGACGCATGGCGCCGGCTTGCGCGATGCTCCCGTGACGCCGACAACGACAGCGACGAGCGCGATTGAACCGTGACGAGTCCGGTCAGGTTCAGCAGAGGGCAGCGGCCGAGAACCACCCACCGGCCACCAGCGCGATGAGGAGCGCGGCGGTGGTTTGGCCCATCATCGCGGCCGTGATGACGCCCACCACCGCGCAGATGAACACCGTGACGGTCAGGATGGCGACGAGCAGACGGTGTGAATTGACGGCCGCGCCGGTACGAGGGGCGATGACGGCCTTTCGAGAGCGATCCACGCCAACCATGAAATCTCCTTTGGTGTGACGCCAGCAACATACCACTACCAGATGTGGTCTACATCACAGCATGAAGGCGGGGAGTCGTCGGACCGCGCCGGCGCGCCCTGGTCCGCCCGAGACCGCAATTAGGTTTTCGCCTCGATGCGGATTACTCTTGCCCGCGGTTCGTTCGCGACTCAGGAAAGCAGCCATGTCTGTTCAGCCCACACTGCTGCGCCGTCAATCGTTGCGCAGCGCCCGCCGTCAGCGGCCGGCTCCGCGCGTGAAGCGTCCGATGGTCGGCCAGTGCTTCGACATCGAAATCACTCGTGACGTGGACGGATGGATGATCCGGATACCCGAGCTCGGCAGGGCCACCCGGGCCGGCAGCAGGGCCGCCGTGGAGCCTGCCGCACGCGAATGCATCGCGACCTGGACCGGGATCCCCATCGGCTACGTCGTGGTTTTCGTCGCCAGCGAGACCGGCTAGTTACTCAGCCGCCCGGCGCAACCGCGATTGACTTGGTCTCGAGGTAGCCGTCGAGCCCCTCGGGCCCGAGCTCCCGGCCGTAACCGCTGGCCTTGACGCCGCCGAAGGGCGCGAACGGATCCATGGTGTAGCCCTGGTTGATGCCGACGGTGCCGGTGTGGATCCGGGTGGCCAGCGCCAAAGCCCGGTCGGTGTCGTTGCCCCAGACCGATCCGGCCAGGCCGTAGTCCGAATCGTTGGCGATCTGGACCGCCTGTTCCTCGTCGCGATAGGGGATGACCGTGATGACGGGGCCGAAAATCTCTTCGCGCGCGATGCGCATGGCGTTGTCGGCGGCCGCGAATAGGGTGGGCCGCACGTACCAGCCGCGGTCGAGGCCGTCGGGCATGTCGGTGCCGCCGACGATCAGCCGGGCGCCCTCGTCCTGACCGATCCTGATGTAGTCGCGAACGCGCTCCTGCGCTCGGCGCGATACCAGGGGACCGAGCTGGGTCTCGGGGTCGCCGGGGTCGCCCACGCGAAGGCCGCTCATCTCGGCCGCGAGCGCATCGACATAGTCGTCGTGCCGCGCTTGAGGCACCAGCACGCGGGTCAGCGCGTTGCAGATCTGCCCGCTGTTGGACAGGCTGGCCGAACGCACCCCGGCCGCGACCCGGTCCGGCGCCGCGTCGTCGAGGACCAGCGCCGCCGACTTGCCGCCGAGCTCGAGGCTGACCTTGGTGAGGTTGGCGGCGCAGGCCGCCGCGACCGCCCGCCCCGCCGTGGTGGAGCCGGTGAACGACACCTTGTCCACCCCGCGGTGGGAAACCAGGCAGGCGCCGAGCGCGGCGTCGCCGGGCAGCACGCTGACCACCCCCGGGGGCAGGCCGGCTTCGTCCAGCATCTCGCCCAAAAGCAGGGCGTCCAAGGGGCTTTCGGGCGCGGGCTTGAGCACCACGGCGCAGCCGGCCAGCAGGGCGGGCACCAGTTTGGTGACGATCAGGAACTGCGGCATGTTCCAGGGCACGACCGCCGCGACCACACCGACGGGCTCCTTGCGGACCAGCACGTCGCTGCCGAAGAACCCGGGCCTGGCCTCCTGCCACCGGTGTCGCTCGGCCAGGTCGCAGAACGCGCGGATCATGAATGCGGGCAGCCCTACCTGGGCGCGCCGGGCGAAGCTGATCGGGGCGCCGATCTCGGCGGTGATGGTGTCGGCCATCTCGGCGCGGCGCCGGTCGTAGATGTCGGCCAGGCGCCGGACGGCGGCGATCCGGTCCGACGGCCCGCTGCGGCCCCACGGGCCCGAGGCCAGTGCCGCGCGCGCGGCGGCGAGCGCGGTGTCGACGTCGTCGGGGCCCGCCGCGCCGACCTCGGCGATGGGTTCCCCGCTGTGGGGTGAGATGACTTGCACGACGCCGTGGTCCATCCGCGCCTCCCGGGCGAGTATCAACTACTTGCTAATGACGGGTAGAGGATATACCGTCGGCCGTGACGTAGCTCTCAGGGACCGGCGAAACCGGTGCGCAGGTGGTCATTTCGCGCAGCCAACGCTGCGGTGAGCGGCCGGGCGCCCACGACGCCGGCGAGATCGGACTGCACAAGGAGCGATGATGGCTCGATTCCCCAAACCGCCGGAGGGCAGCTGGACCGAGCATTACCCCGAACTGGGCACCGGCCCGGTGTCCTACGAGGACTCCATCAGCCCCGAAATCTACGAGCTGGAACGCGAGGCCATCTTCAAACGCGCCTGGCTCAATGTCGGTCGGGCTGAACAGCTTCCGCGCAAGGGCAGTTACCTCACCCGGGAGCTGAAAGTCGTCAACACCTCGATCATCTTGGTGCGCACGACATCTGGCGACATCAAGGCCTACCACAACGTGTGCCGGCACCGCGGCAACAAGCTGGTGTGGAACGACATGCCCCAGGAGGAGACCCGCGGCGTGTGCCGCCAGTTCACCTGCAAGTACCACGCCTGGCGATATGACCTGGACGGCAACCTCACCTTCGTGCAGCAGGAGGAGGAGTTCTTCGACCTCGACAAGAGCCGCTACGGCCTGGTGCCGGTGCACTGCGACGTGTGGGAAGGCTTCATCTTCGTCAACTTCGCGAAGAAACCAGAGCAGTCGTTGCGAGAGTTCTTGGGGCCCATGATCACCGAGCTGGAGGGCTACCCCTTCGACCGGATGACGTCCCGCTGGTATTACCGCCCGGAAGTCAAGGCGAACTGGAAGCTCTACATGGATGCGTTCCAGGAGTTCTACCACGCGCCCGTGTTGCATGCGAACCAGTCGCCGACCGCGTATTCAAAAGCGGCCGCCGAGGCGGGTTTTGAGGCCCCGCACTACCGGCTCGACGGGCCGCACCGGCTGGTCAGCACCTCGGGCGTGCGGGCCTGGGAGATGGCCGACGAGATGCGCAAGCCGATCGAGGACATCTGCCAGAGCGGCCTGTTCGGGCCCCGGGACAAGCCCGATCTGGGACCCATGCCCGCCGGACTCAATCCCGCGAAATGTGATCCCTGGGGGCTGGATTCGTTCCAGCTGTTCCCCAACTTCGTCATGCTGTTCTGGGGCCAGGGCTGGTATCTGACCTACCACTACTGGCCGACGTCCTATAACAGCCACCTGTTCGAAGGCACGCTGTACTTCCCGGCGCCGCGCACCCCGCGCGAGCGGGTGGCCCAGGAGCTGGCCGCGGTGTCGTTCAAGGAATACGGGTTGCAGGACGCCAACACGCTGGAGGCCACCCAGACGATGCTCGAATCGCGGGTGATCGACACGTTCGTGCTCAACGACCAGGAGATCCTGCTGCGGCACCTGCACAAGGAGACCTCGGCCTGGATCAACGACTATCGCCGGGCCTCGACGGCGGGGGTGTGAGCGCGATGCCGATGCTGCCCCCCGAGTTCGCCGACCTCGAACCGTTCTCCGATTGGTGTCTGCCCAGCGAACCCGAGCGCTACGCCAAGAGGCTGGCCAGTTCCATGACGCAGATGAAGGCCTTCTACGACGCGATCACGGCGCGGGCCGAAGACGCTTTGGCGTTCTGCGACAAGTTCTCTCTCGACGACCTGCCCGAGGACGTGCAGAACCTGATGCACCTGCTTTATTCGATGATCATGGTGTCGTTCCCGGTGGAGTGCTGGAAACAGCCCCGCGTCCCCGACTCGGGCGCCTCGACACTGGACTGCGTGTCCGAGCCCGTGCCATGACGTCGGTGCTGCGCGCGGCGCGCTGGGCCGACGTCGTGACCGGCCAGATCCATTCGCCGGCGGTAGTGGTGATCGAGGGCGAACGCATCACCGCGATCAATCCCCAAGAGCCACTTCCGGATTCGGCCGCCGTCGTCGACCTGGGCGACGTGACCCTGCTCCCGGGACTGATGGACATGGAACTCAACCTGCTCATCGGCGGGCCCGGCGGCCCCGAGGGGCTACCGGCGCCCATGCACGGAGTGCAGGACGACCCCGCGTATCGCACGCTGCGCGGCGCGGTCAACGCGCGCGACACTTTGGCGGCGGGGTTCACCACGGTGCGCAACCTCGGGCTGATGGTCAAGACCGGGGGATACCTGCTCGACGTGGCGCTGCAGCGCGCCATCGACCAAGGCTGGCACGCCGGCCCGCGCGTGTATCCCGCCGGCCACGCCGTCACCCCCTACGGCCGACACCTCGACCCGACGGTCTTCCAGCGGTTGGCCCCCGGGATCATGCCGCTGTCGGTGGCCGAGGGTATCGCCAATGGCGTCCCCGACGTGATCGCCTGCGTGCGTTACCAAATTCGGCACGGCGCCAAGCTGATCAAGGTATCCGCCTCGGGTGGGGTGATGTCACACAGCACCGCACCCGGCGCGCAGCAGTACTCCGACGCCGAGTTCGCCGCGATCGCCGACGAGGCCCACCGGGCCGGAGTCCGGGTGGCCGCGCACGCCGTGGGCGACAGCGCGATTCAGGCGTGCATCCGCGCCGGCATCGACTGCATCGAACACGGCTTCCTGGCCAGTGACGAGACCATCCAGATGATGGTCGACCACGGCACGTTCCTGGTGTCGACCACGTATCTGACCGACGCCATGGCCATAGACCGCATCGCGCCCGAGTTGCGCAAGAAGGCGCTCGAGGTGTTCCCACGCGCAAAGTCGATGCTGCCCAAGGCAATCGACGCCGGCGTGCGGATCGCGTGTGGCACCGATGCGCCGGCCATCCCGCATGGCCAGAACGCCAAGGAGCTCGGCGCGCTGGTGGAACGGGGCATGACTCCCGCGCAGGCGATCCGCGCGGCCACCGTGGTGGCCGCCGAGCTGATCGAGGCGGGCCACGAGTTGGGCAGGCTGGCCCCCGGCTACCTGGCCGACATCATCGCCGTTGCGGGCGATCCTTTCGAGGACATCGCCGCGACCCTCGACGTCCGCTTCGTGATGAAGAGCGGGCAGGCCTACAAGACGCCCGCGGCGTGACGGGAGGCGGCATGGAACTCACCGACAACATCCTGTGGCTGCTCAAGCAGGCGTTCTACTACTCGCTGACCACCATCAACGAGGCGATGCGCGAACACGGCGTGAGCACCGCCCAGATCGGTGTGCTGCGCCAACTCGCCAACGAGCCCGGCTTGTCCGGTGCCGAACTGGCGCGGCGCCTGCTGATCAGCCCACAGGGCGTGCAGCTGGCGCTCACCGCGCTGGAACGCCGCGGGCTGCTGGAACGAAAGCAGGACCCGCAGCACGCACGGATCCTGCGGGCGCACCTGACGAGGGATGGTCGCAAGATCGCCGAAACCGTGGTCAATGACGCGATCGCCGCACACCAGGAGGTGTTCGGTGTGCTGACCGAGCAAGAGCAGCAGACCCTACGCGAGTTGCTGGGCCGCGTGGTCGAAAAGGGGACCGGCCACGAATTCGTCGACGACCACGTCGACGGCCGTTGAGACCAATCACAAGTAGTTGATACTCTGGCCGGGATGGGTGAGGATCGCGTGACTGCATACGCCGGATCGGCCGCGGTGACCGACACCGGGGCGGGCGGTGCCGACGTCGCGGCGCTGCCGGATGGCTTTGTGCCACTGCGGATCAAGCGCGTAGTCACCGAGGCCCGCGACGCGGTGTCGATCGTCCTCGACGTCCCGCCGGGCAGCGCCGAGGAGTTCGGCTACCAAGCCGGACAGTTTCTCACGCTGTTGGTCAACGTCGACGGAACCGAGCACCGGCGCTGCTACTCGATGTCATCGTCGCCCGCGCTGGGCGAGGATCTGCAGATCACCGTCAAAAGGGACCGCGACGGTGTGGTGTCGAATTGGCTCAACGACACGGCCGCGCCCGGCGGCCGGCTGGCCGCGCTGCCGCCGCAGGGCCGGTTCGTGTTGCACGACAGCGATCGTGAGCTGATCGCCTTCGCCGGCGGAAGCGGTATCACGCCGGTGTTTTCGCTGTTGCGCACGGCGCTGGTGTCCGGCACGCGCAGCACCCGACTGTTCTACGCCAACCGCAACCGCGACGCGGTGATCTTCGACGAAGCGCTGGCCTCGCTGCTGCTCGGCCCGCTCAGCTGGGCCGGCGCGTGGCGATCAGCAGGTGCGGTGCGTTGTGAGCTTCGCTGACCCGACGGTGCTTGACCGTGAGGCCGGTGCCGCGCAGCGTGTCGATCACGTCGGGCACCGGACGGAGATGAAAGCCATGTCCCGTGAATGGCAATTTTGCCATCGCGCCGGGGTCGGCCAGTCCGATGACGATACGACCGGAGCTGCCGACCACTCGGGCGAGCTCCGTGAAGGCGTGATCCAGCTCAGCGACGAAGTAGATGGTGTTGACGGTGAGGGCGCCGGTCAATGCCCCATCAGCAAAGGGGAGCTGCGTCATCGACCCGGGATGCAGCGCCAGCCGCCCGGTCGCGACATCGCGGCGGAATCGCCGGGCCGCCTGACCGAGCATCGTCTCCGACACCTCGACACCGTGGACCTTGCCCGACGGACCGACACTGTCAAGCAGGAATTTCAGCCCTACCCCACCGCCGAATCCGACGTCGACCACCGCCGATGCATCATCGGGTCGCAGCGCCTGCACGGCGGCGCTCACGAATCGCCGGTTGCCCCGATTGAGCGCCGCACCGACCAGCCGCCCGCGTACCCCGCTCGGATGACCGAGCTGCTTCGCGACACCTGACATGACGGCGCTCCGGACTCCCATCACCCGACCGTAGGACACCGTTGCCGATCCGGCACGGCTATCAGAGAAGTGACGGAGCGGAGCGCCAGGGAGTGTCGTTGTCGCTCACGCGGTCTGGACCTCTTGTGTCGGGGCCAGCGGGCGGGAACGCACCAGCGTCGGCCACCAGAACCACGGCCCCAGTATCCGCAGGATGGACGGCACGACAAACGAACGCACGATCAAAGTGTCGAGCAGCAGCCCGATGCACACGGTCGAGCCGACCTGGCCGATCGTCCTCAGATCGCTGGTGAGCATCGCCAGCATGGTGAAGGCGAACACCAGGCCGGCCGACGTCACCACACCGCCGGTGCTGCCGAGCGCGCGGATCAGGCCGGTGTGTATTCCGCCGTGCAGCTCCTCTTTGACGCGGTTGATCAGCAGCAGGTTGTAGTCCGATCCGACAGCCACGAGGATGATGAACGTCAGCGGCAGGACCAGCCAGTGCAGGTGCAGGCCGATGAGGTGCTGCCAGAAAAGGATGGACAGGCCGAACGCCCCGGCGTAGGAAAAGGCTACGGTGCCCGGAATCACCAACGCCGCCACCAGGCTTCGCGTGATGAAGAGCATGATCAAGAAGATCAGCACGAAGGCCGCGATCGCCGCGATAAGCAGATCCGACATCGCATACTGCTTGATGTCTTTGTCGTTGGAACCCGAACCGCCGATGTAGACCCGAGCGCCGGCCAGCGACGTCTCCTTCAGGATGGTCTTGATCGCGTCCGGGAACTGCTCCACGTGCTCCACGCCCTCGGGGCCCATCGCGTCGCCTTCGTGGGTGACGATGAAGCGGGCCGCCTTGCCGTCCGGTGACATCATCAACTTCATGCCCGCCTTGAGGTCGTCGTTGTCGAAAGCCTCGTGGGGGATGTAGAAGAAGTCGTCGCTGCGGGACTTGTCGAAGTCGTTGCCCACGTTGATCAGATCGTCGAACGTCTGGTCGGTCTGGATGGACTGCAGATCCGCCGAACCGTAGCTGTTGACCAGCTTCAACTGCAGTGCCTCGGTGTCGTCGGCCGTGGCTTTCAGTTGCGCGATGATCTGCGGGAAGGCCTTGTCCACCTCCACGAGGGACACCCGGGCGGCCTTGATGTCCTCGGCCAGCTTGTCGATCTGGTCGAGCCCGTCGAACAACGACCGGAACGACCAACAGATCGGGATGTCGAAACAGTGCTTCTCCCAATAGAAATAGCTCTTGATCGGGCGGAAGAAGTCGTCGACGTTGGAGATCTCCTCGTTGATCTCGTTGCTGACCCGTTCCAGGTCCTCGACGGTGAGCACCGTTTGGTGCAGTTCGTCGGACACCTTCTGGAAGAACCCGATCTCCTTGCGCAACACCGCGACAGAGTGCGCCTGGATCTCGGCCTGCGCTTCGGTGTTGGAGTTCTGTTCTCTGTTGAACGGGAGTTGCTGCCCGTTGCCGCTGCCCTGCGTGGTGAACAGGTACGGAATGCTGGCGTGCTCGAGCGCGCGGCCCAGCGGCCGGGTCATTCCTTGCACCATCGCGACGCCGTGCAGGCGGATCAGCGCCCTGGCGACCCGGTCCAGCGAGATGAAGTCGGCCGAGTTGCGCATGTCGTGGTCGGTCTCGACCATCAGCATCTCCGAGAACAGCTTGCTCTTGGGGAAGTGCCGGTCGGCGGCCTGAAAACCCAGATTCGCGGGCGCATTGGCCGGCTGGTACTGCCGATCGTCGTAGTTCTGGCGGTAACTCGGCACGAAGATCGCCCCGAGCATGACGACCGCCGAACTGGCCACCAGGATCGGCACCGGCCAGCGCACGATGCTGGCCCCGATGCGCCGATAGAAACGTCCCTTGGTGTCGGTTCTGGGGTCGAACATCCCGAACAGGCTGCCGACCGTCAGGATCGCGGGACCCAGCGTCATCGCCGCCGCGATGGTGAACAGCATGGTGATCGCGACGGCCGGGCCCATGGTGTGGAAGTAGTTCAGGCGCGCGAAAGTCAGGCAGTAACAGGCGCCGGCGATCGTCAGCCCGGAGCCGATGATGATGGGCGCCACGCCTTTGTAGGCGATGTAGAAACTGTCCTCCCGGCTTTCGCCGGCCTGCCGCGCCTCGTGATAGCGGCCCATCAGGAAGATGCCGTAGTCCGTCCCCGCCCCCAGCGTCAGCGCGATGACGATGTTCACCGCGAACGACGACAATTCGATGTATCCCAGATGCCCGAGCGTCGAGATAATCCCCTTGGCGACAAGCATTTCGATGAGGACACCCAGCAAGGGGACCAGGAGAGTCGACGGCGTGCGGTACACCAGCAACAGCATCACGACGATGAGGATGATCGTGACGATCGTGACGTTGTTCAGGCTGGCGTTGGCGATGGCGAGAGTGTCGGAGGCCAGCGGAGCCGCACCGCTGACGTAGACCTTGAGCCCCGGTGGCGGCGTGTCTTTTTTGATGATGTCGCGCACGGCGTCGACGGACTGGTTGGCCTGGATCTGGCCGATGTCACCGGCCAGTCGCAGCAGCACGTAGGTGCACTTGCCGTCGACGCTCTGCGCCCCGGCCGCGGTGAATGGCTTGCCCCACAAGTCCATTACGTACTGCACATGTTTGGTGTCGCGTTGGAGGCGCCGCATCAAATCGTCGTAGTACCGGTGGTCCTGGTCTCCCAGTGGCCGGTTCGCCTCGAACACCACCATGGTCAGATTGGTCGAGTTGGACTCGTGGAACTTCTCGCCGATGTGCAGCAGCGCCCGCTGCGAGGGCGCGTAGTGCGGGACCATCGGCCCGGCGAGCTCCTCGGCGACCCGTTCCACTTGGGGCATAAAGGTGTTCGTGGTGACGGCGAGAAGACCCCAGAAGAAGATGATCGGTATCGCCAGGGCGCGGACCATCCTGGCGATGAGGGGACGCTTGACCCGGGGCTCTGCGACGCGGTGCTCGGTCACGCCGACTTCACCCTGCACTGGACGTCGGCGTCCTGGTGGTCACCCGACTGCTCATCGCGCACAACGCCGTCGACCAGCATCCGGCAGCCAACCTGACCGCCGTGCACGTGCACCGAGATGCTGCCGGATGCCACTGTGAGAGTGGTGGTTTCCGTATGGGTCCAGGGCAGCGACGTGAGATCGACCTGATGCGGATGGCCGTCGATATCGACGTAGACCAGTTTGCCGCCCTGCCCGACGGAACCGAACACTTCATAGGTGATCCGCTTGAGATTGAACTCCTCGGGTGCCTGCGGTCCGTTGACGGTGATGACCGGCTCGGGCTCGGAGAACTGATGCACCTTGTACATGCACAGCAGGCCCACACCGATCGCGACGACGGCGACCACCGGCAGCCAGATTCGCGCCAGGATGGTCCTGCCGGCGGAACGAGGGCTCATGCGATCACCCCTCGCCACCCGGTCCTGACATCGTGTTCGCGCCCCCCGCCTTCGTCCTCGCGCAGGTCAAATAGTAGACGGTAATGTCCCCAATGAACATATGCTCGTGCATAGGCGGAGCGCACCGCAACCCGTACGCACAAGACGCCCGGTCTCGTCCTGGGTCAGGACACTTTCTTCAGCCGCCGCTTCAACCGTGCGCTGCGGCGAATCTGAATGGCCAGGTTCGTCGAGGTCAACATGGGGATCACCCCGAGGAATGTGCGCTCGGAGGGCGTTGCTCCGTGCAAGTGGTGCAGGCTGCCGAACACGAAAAAGCAGCCCAACATGAACAACGCGGCGGGGATGCACAGGGTCCTCAACGAACCGCGATCGGCGACGACTTGCTTCGCGTAGTCCACTTCGTCCCGCGACATCGGTTCGCCCTTGCGCACCTTGTGCAAAACCGCTCTGGCGCTGCCGATGTTCTCGCTGACCGGTATGGTCGCGCGGCCCTCAAGGCGGTTGACATGCACGGCGGCGACAAGCGCCAGCACAACGGCCGAGGCGAGCGAGAGTACGGTCAGCAGACCAAATAAAGACGAACTCATGTGTCTAGTCCTTGCTCCGCCGTGGATCACCGCAGGCTCGCAAAGCACGCTACCCCAACGGGCGTCGATCGCATCCCGGGCGAATCAAAACCCGAAGTCGCCGCCGCCGGAATCGGAGCCGCCGCCGAAATCGGAGCCGCCGGAGTCCCAGCCGCCCGAGTCCCAGCCGCCCGCGGAGTCCCCGGTGAACCCCACGTCGGCCGGTGTGCTGTCGTAGCCGGTTGCTTGCCCGCCGTCATAGCCGTAGCCGTAGCCGTCGGCGGCGGTGAAGGCGGAATCGCGGCCGGCTTCGAAGCCGCGCTCGTAGCTCCCGCCCCAATGGTCGTTCAACAGCGCATCCATCAGCAGCACGTCCGTCAGCGCCCACGTCCAGCCCGGGCCCCAGAACGCGTACGGGTAATAGCCGGGGTAGAAGAACATCCCGTTGTGGTAGCCACCGCCGTAGTAGTGCGGGTAGCCCGGCTGCGCGGTGGTGCTGTAGTTGCTGTTGTCGATCGTCACCGACTCGCCGGTGTCGGGGTTGGTGGCGCGCACCGTGGCCTGCTTTCGCTCCGCGGGCGGCACCGAATTCACGGCGGCGGCGTCGGGCATGGGCCGGCTCGGGTCGAGCTTGCGGTTGGCCTTGGTGACCGTGGACTGGACCACCCGCAGGTGCGCCCGCGCGGCGCCGTAATCGCCCTTCGCATAGGCACTTCGGGCATCATGCAGGCTGGAGTTGGCCTTCAACGACTCGGCGCTGACGTCAGCGCCGGCGTCGGTCAACACCGCGTTGTCGAGGTCGCTGACATCGGATGCTGCCACGATCAGCTCCTGCTTGACCTCTTCGCGCGCCTCGGTGTCTTTGCGGTGCTTACGATTTCGGCGTACGGCTAACCAGAGCACGCCGGTGATGGCGAGCCCGATGGCGAGGACGGCCAGCGTCACCTTGAGCCAGGCCGAGTTGTCGTGCTTTTGGTGCGCGACGGCAGACGTGGTCGCGGGTCCGCGCGGGACCGCATCGGCATTCGACAGCTTGGCGACGAAGTCGCTCGTCGCGCCGTACGGGTCGTTGCGGTGATCTTTCGCGGACTGCTTCATGAATCGGTCGACGTCGTCCGCAATGGTTCTGGGCACGTTGTAGGCGCGCACGTGGTAGCCGTGCGAGTCGATGACCAGGATGACGCCGCTGAATCCGGCGTCGCGGACCAGCATGGCGTCGTGCACGGCGTCGGCGGTGGTGACACCGCTCTGGGCGGGCGATACCGCCGCCACCCAGACCGGAGGCCCCGGGCTCCACGTCCACGGGCCGGTGAGGATTTGCCGGTTCAGCTTGTCGGGGTTCTGCAGCGGCGGCCTGGCCCCGGGGTCGACCACCACATGCGTCTGGGCGTCGAACTTATGCACCAGCTGGTCGGTGTAGGTGTCGGCCGAGGTGGGCGGGGCGAGCAGCAGCGCCAGCGCCAACATCAGCCAGGCCGGCACCAGGCCGCGAAGGCGTAGGGTCACAGCTCTCCTGCCACGAGCGCCCACCCTAGCCGCTTTCGGGCCGGTCCGCCGCGGGCCCGCGCGGCCGGCGATGACCGTCAGTGCGCGCCGGCCAGATTCAGCGTCACCACTCCCGCGATGATCAGCCCCACGCCGACGACCTTGGCCACCGATATCGGTGAGCCCAGGAACAGCACGGCGATCAGCACGATCAGGGCCGTGCCGATCGCCGACCACAACGCGTAGGCGACGTCGGTCTGCATACCGCGCGATATCGACACCGCCAGCAGCGCGAAGGAGACGGCGTAACCGGTCAGGCAGACCGCGGTCGGCCAAGGCCGGGTGAAGCCCTCGGTGCTCTTGAGCAGGCTGGTGGCTATCACCTCCGCGACGATGGCGCCGAGCAGAAACAGAAAGGTCACAACGCCTCCTTGCTGACCCGGATACACGTACATGGCATTCTCTGATACGGAGAAGCCGCGTCCAACGGGGGAACGGTTCGGAGATGCTGGCGATGAGCGCACCACGCTGCGACGGGATGGTGGCTCTCGTCACCGGAAGCAGCCGCGGCCTGGGCAGGGCAATCGCCGCGCGGCTGGCCTCCGAAGGCGACGGTGGCGCTGACCGCCCGCACGCTGGACCCGACCCGAAGTACCAGGGGTCGCTGAGCCAGACCCGCGACGAGATCCTCGCCGCCGGTGAGAAAGCCGTTGCGGTCCAAGCGGATCTGTCCCAATCCGAAGACCGGCGCCGGCGCTCTCGATCTGGCCAAGACCGACACTGAGAACATCGCGCTGATCACCGAAACCGCCTTCCGGTTGTGCACGGGTGATCCGAAGACCCTGACCGGTCGCATCGCACACACTCAGCCTTTCCTCGCCGAGGTCGGCTGGACCGCGCCGGCCGACGAACTCGCCGAGCTGTACCGGGCTGAGTCGGGTTGCGGCTTGGGCGATCTGGGATGGTTCACAGCGCTGGCGTGCTTCAAGTCGGCGGCGACCTGGTCGCTGATCATCAAACACAATCGCCGACGGGCCGCGCCACGCGCGGAATGGGAGGCCATGGCCGTGGCCGTGCCGCGGCTGCTCGAGCGCGCGCGGTCGATGCTGGATTAGCCTGCGGGGCCTACTGGCAACGGACCAGGAGGTTTTGGCAGATCATGCCGACCTCGCCCGAGTCGTCCGACGGCTGGCCCATGTTGGAGGGGTTGCTCCAAGTCCTGGGAAACGGGTTGAACACTTCTACCTGGTCGACCCCCGGCGGCTGGGGGCGCGGATCGACGTTCGGGCTCGCGTGCGCGACGCCGGCGCCGATCGCCACGGCGACGGCCGTCGCCGCGCAGACGAGCAGCCCGCGAGCGCATGCGCGAAACGCCATCGCTGCCTCCTCAACTGCTGCCTGGGTGATTTGCCTTTTCAATAATCGAGTCTACCTATGCGCTTCACATCGCATAACAGTTACAAACAGACAACAACTTCGATCGGCCGCCCAGCAAATTTCGCAGTGGCAAATGGCGGCTCCGTATGGTTTCGCCCGTGAGGCCCTTAGCCCTGGTCGTTCGCCGCGCCCTGGTGGCCGTCTTTTGTTTGGTCATCGCTTTGCCCACGGCGCCGACGACCACCGCGGATCCCGATGCCGAGGCGGCCCCTCCCGAGGCGGCGCCGATGGCCGAGGGGGCGTTGCCGTCGAATCCTCCGGTTATCCTCAAGACTCCCGACGGCTGGACCCTGGGCCTGGGCGCCAAAGAAGAGCAGCAGCTCCCGGTGGCGCCACTCACCACCGCGGTCTCTTCCCGCGAATACCTGTCCAGCGGCATATTTGTGGGATCCCTGATAGGGCCCGGACAGCCCCAGGGTGTCCTCGAGGTGGGCTACGAGATCGGCTGCGGCATCGACATGAGCACGTCTGACGGCGTCACGATCGGGGGCACCGCCGGCATCACCCCGGGTGTCACCGGACCGGTGACCGGCGTGCCGGGTGACGTGCTTCCGTTGGTCGTTGCTCCGATCGCGGGCGTGCTCAACGTGGGGCTCAAGCCGGGCCTGGTGATCGTGGTGCCCGTGGTCAAAAAACAATTTAGGGGCCCGAATCCGTGGGTCATGGTCAGCAACTTCCACGTCAAGATCGACGGGTGCGTGGGCCAGTCGTTCATCCGCTCCTATGCGGTGCTCAACCGGGTGACCGATGACTCCGACGTGGTGCTGTCCTACGTCGGCGTCACCAAGGGCGTCTGACCGGGGTCGGCGCTTCGCCGCGGGGGATGCCCGCGAGCCGGTCGGCGAACTTCGGGTCACCAGCGATCGTATGTCGTCTCTCGCGTGCGGAGAACTGCCCTCTCCGAATTGGCAAAGCCGTTCTCGCACGGGGGAGATGTGCGGTTGATGCTGCTCTGGTCACATGAGTCCCAGCAGCCCCCGGCGCAGCGATAGGGGCCTTTGCCCGCCTTTGCGCGACAACGCCGCGGGCGGGCCGGGCGAGCGATGAGTTTGTCGCGCAGAGGCGGGCACTCAACACTGCACGTCCCGAAGGGGCGGGAGTGCCTGGTACGGCGGGAGTGGCTGGCACGGCGGGATTGCCTGGCGGGGCGGGAGTGCCTGGCACGGCGGGAGCGACTGGCGGAGCGGGAGCGCCTGGCGCGGCCGGAGTGTCCGCGGTGGCGTGCCGCTTACCCCTGCAAAAATTCATTCCTCGAAAGTCGGGCCGTCGAACCGATCGCGAGTGACGAACTCGCTGACCGGCCGGCGGCGCAGTTTGGTTAACTGGCGCACCGGCTTTCCCAACGGCACCACCGCGGCCACCGCGTGCAGCTCGGGAATGCCGAGCAGTCGGCGGACGTGTTCTTCGGCCGCGACGGCCATCGTGGTGATCGTGCCGCCGTAGCCCTCGCTTCGCGCGGCCAGCAAGATGTTCCAGATCAGCGGGTACACCGACGCCCCACCGGCGAGTCCGGCCCGGTCCAGATCCTGGTCGACGGCCGCGACCACGCTCAGGTCCACCGAAACAACAAGGACCACAGGCGCTTTGGCGATCGGCGCCACGAAGGTGTCCGGGATCTCCGTCGCGTCGATGACATCCCGCGGCACGGCGCTGGGATGGACGGAATTCCATGGGTTTTCGCCGGCCTGTAACTGCGCGAAGTAGCGCCGCGCCGCGGACTTGCCGAGTTCGGCGAGCCGGCGCCGGATCGTTTCGTCGCGCACCACGGTGATGTGTGCGCCCTGCCTGTTTCCCCCGCTGGGCGCGAACCGGGCGTTGTCCAGGACACGCGTCAGCACCTCATCGGGCAACGGATCATCGGTGAATTCCCTTGCGGCGAAGGTTGTCCGCATCACGTCGTACAGCTGCATGGGGAGTGGCCCGTCAACTCGCGGACGCGCACCGCTCCAGCCGGAAGGTGCGCTCGAAGCCGGCCGGTCGCGTCGTCATTGTCACCTCCACCGCACCGCCGGGGGCGATGACGTAGCGCTCCTCGACATCGGGCCCGTCCACGCATCGGCCGACCGGCTGGCGCCCCAAGTCTTCGCGGTCGTGCAAGGCCGGGTCGAACGGGAACAGCACCGGATCGTACGGCGTGACGTCGCCGTCGGGCCGCCCGTTGACCAGACGGCTGCATTCCACGAACCGGAAGTGCCCGATGTTGTGCGCCGCTCGATATCGTCGTTTCACCACGAGCGGGGATTGCCCGTCGGCCGGAAGTGGAACGTCTTTGCACACGATCGGGTCGAAGACCACCCCGGCGCCGGCCTCGGCCTCCCGGAAAACCCCGAAGTTTCTCGAGAAGCGTTCGGACAGCGCGAAACCGGACTCCTTGTCCAAAAAGACGGCGAGTCCGATGGCGGTGGCGGCGAAGGGGTGCGGCGAGCGTTTCACCCGTTTGTCGCCGAAGGCGCTACGTAACATCCGGGACACCAGCGGAAATCCCCCGGCCCCGCCGACGACGTAGATGCCCGCCACCTCCGACCAGTCCACGTCCTGGCGGCCTCCCGCCGGATCGTGCAAGACGCGGTTCAGCAACCGCACCGTTTGGTCGACCAGCGGTGCGCACACCGAGTAGACGTCGTCGATGGGGCAGGAGAACGGGGGCCGATCGAGCGGGGACAGGTCGACCAGAAAACGGCGGGTCTGCGACCCGACCGCCTCTTTGCGCGCGGCGCACTCCTCGGCCAGCAGGTCGCGCCCGGCGACGTCGAGGCCGGGCAGGTTGGCGCCGGTCAGCACCAGCTCGACGATCGCGTCGTCGAAGTCGTCACCCCCGAGGCGCTGGATGCCCTCGCTGATCACGACCTCGTTCGCGTGCCCGGTCATCTTCAGCAGCGAGGCATCGAACGTGCCGCCGCCCAGGTCGTAGACGAGGACGTATTCCCGTTTGGCGTTGATGGTGGAGCGGTACCGGTGGGCGTATTCCAGGCTTGCGGCGGACGGCTCGTTGAGCAGTGCGGCGACGTGAAAACCGGCCGCCACGTAGGCATCCAGGGTCAGCAGGCGCTGGGCGCTCGAGGCGTTGGCCGGCACACTGATCGCGGCTTCGATGGATTCGCCCGGGGCCGGGGCGGCGTTCGAGTGCTGCTGCAGGTCGGTCTTCAGCTGGGCCAGGAAGCCGGCGAGAAGGTCGGCGATCCGATAGTCGCGGCCGGCCAGGGTGATCTCCGTCTGGGGTCCGGCGTCGTTGAGTAGACGTTTGAACGAGCGCAGCACCGACCAGCCCGGTTCGTGGCGGACGGCTCCGGCGTGTGCGCCGAAACGCAGCTCGCCGCTGGCGTTGGCGGCGATCAGCGAAGGCCACGCATCCATTCCCTCGAACGAGACGACGGGATAGTTGCCCCGGTCGACTGCCGCGACGACGGTGTGCGTGGTGCCGAAGTCGATGCCGACCCTCATCGCGCAAGTTTAGGACCGCGGCGCGGGGTTGGGCACGACCTTTTCGCGGCGCGCCGCCGGCCTGCGGTCAGTCCTCGAAGTGGCGCTCGTAGTCCGTGCGCTCGAGCCACCACTGCAGGCTGTAGGTCCCCCGCGCGAGCAGCAGGATCAACGCGATGCAGGCGACGCTGATGATTGCGTTCACAGCATGGACATTTCGTGTGCCAGGCGTGCGTCCTCGAGGTACGCGTAATGCCTCAGGTAGTGGGGGCGCCGCGGCTGATTGGCATCCGCGACCATCCGGCGCAGCGCGGCGGCGATCCGGCTGCCAAGGGATGGGGCCTCGATCGCGGGCGCCGCCGAAGACGGTTGTGCAATGGGCTCGTCGGCGGTATCGGATGCGGTCCGGACTCCCGTTGGCGTGAGCAGCATGTCGTTTACCTTCTTCGCGTTGTGATCCCGTTGACCAGGTAGGTCGACCGGTGTCGGGAGTAAACGTACGGTCGGCGCTCACCCGTCGGCACGCGTAGTGGACTACCTCTTTGCGCGCGGCCGGCTACCGCACGTCGCCGGATGCGGCCAGGTCGTCCCACTGCCGCTGCACCTCGCGCTCCGCGGCCGTAGGAATCAGGCCCGCGGGTGCGAAAGACCTCGACGGCACCGGGTCGTTTTCGGTCAACGGCACGCCACTGCCGCGAATCGCCTTGATCGCGGCGATGACTCCCGCGATGACCACGACGACGACGGCCAGCGCGAACAGGATGGACAGCGTGCCCTGGATGAACGTGTTGCGGATGACGTCGTCGAGTTGATGCGCGTTGGCGGCCGATCCGAGCGCCGTCTTGCCCGCGTGCCTGGCCGCCAGGTATTTCGCGTGCTGGCTCCAATACCCGACCGCGGGGTCCGCGGAGAAGATCTTCTGCCACGACGCGGTCAGCGTGACCGCCAGGTCCCACAGCAGCGGCACCCCGGGAATCCACGCCCACGCCAGCAGGCCCTTTTTGATGACGATCACGGTGACGACGCTCAGCGCGATCGCCGCCAGCAGCTGGTTCGCGATGCCGAACAGGGGGAACAGCGTGTTGATCCCGCCCAGCGGATCGGTCACGCCCATCAGCAGGATGCCGCCCCACGCGGCGACCACCGCCACGCTGCAACCCCAGACGCCCGGGCGCCAACTCGGATTCCGCAGCCCGGCCAGCGGTCCACCCAGGTTGCTCAGCGCATCGGAGAGCATGAACCGCGCGACCCGGGTGCCCGCGTCGACGGCGGTCAGGATGAACAGCGCCTCGAACATGATCGCGAAGTGGTACCAGAACGCCTTGAGACCGGAGCCGCCGAAGGCGCGGTTCAGCACTTCGGACATGCCGACCGCCAGCGTCGGCGCGCCGCCGGTGCGCGACACGATCGACCTTTCGCCGATGCCTGCGGCGGCCTGGTTCAGCTCATCCGTGGTCGCAGGCGCGCCGCGCAGACCGAGGCCGTTGACGTAGTGCGCGGCGGTGGCCGCGGTGCCGCCGGTCGGCGCGGCCGGGGCGTTGAGCGCGAAGTACACGTGCTGGTCGAGGATGGCCGCACTGATGAGCGCCATGACGGCCACGAACGACTCGGTCAGCATCCCGCCGTAGCCGATCAGCCGCATCTGGCTTTCCTTCTCCAGCAGCTTGGGCGTCGTCCCGGACGAGATCAGCGCGTGAAATCCCGACAGGGCGCCGCACGCGATGGTGACGAACAGGAAGGGAAACAGCGAGCCGGCGAACACCGGCCCGTCGCCGCGGTGGGCGAACCGTGAGACCGCCGGCGCCTGGATCAGTGGATGCGCGATGAAGATGCCGAGCGCGAGCAGCGCGATGGCACCGACCTTCATGAACGTCGACAAGTAGTCACGCGGCGCCAGCAGCAGCCACACCGGCAGCGCCGACGCCACGAAGCCGTAGATGATGATCAGCCAGCTGACCGTGACGGGTGACAGGCTCAACCAGGATGCGCCCCAAGAGGTTTCGCTGACCCAGCTGCCGGAGGCCACGGCCAGCATCAGCAATGCCACACCGATGAGTGAGACCTCGCCTACTCGCCCGGTACGCAGGAACCGCAGATAGCAGCCCATGAACAGCGCGATCGGGATGGTCATGGCGATGGAGAACACGCCCCACGGGCTCTGGGCGAGGCCGCGCACCACGACCAGAGCCAGTACCGCGATGATGATCACCATGATGACGAGGACGCCGACCATCGCGGCCACGCCGCCGGTCGCGCCCAGCTCGTCCCGGGCCATCTGGCCCAGCGACCGCCCCCGCCGCCGGGTGGAGATCCACAACACCAGATAGTCCTGCACGGCGCCGGCGAATACCGCGCCGACGATGATCCAGATGCTGCAGGGCAGGTAACCCATTTGGGTGGCCAGCACCGGGCCGACGAGCGGTCCGGCTCCGGCGATGGCGGCGAAGTGATGCCCGAACAGCACCCGGCGGTCGGTCGGCACGTGGTCGGTGCCGTCGTCGAAAATCTCGGCGGGCGTGGCGTGATCGTCGCGCGGCCGAACGACCTTCGACTCGATCAGCCGGGCATAGAACCGGAACCCGATCAGGTAGGTGCAGATCGCCGCGACGACGATCCACACCGCGTTGACGGTCTCGCCGCGGGCGAACGCGATGATTGCCCAGGCGACGGCGCCGAGCACCGCAACGACAGCGAACGCCAGCTTGTGCCGCGCGGTGATGGGGGAGCGGTCGATGATGGCGACGGGCGGCAGGTCTTCGTCGGTATGGATGTAGCTGATGTGTTTGCCGTCGTCTGTGGCCGCCACGGCCGAAACCCTACGCGCGCAAAGTCAATCGCGCCTGTCGAGACGGGCCCGCCTCAGTACAGCGCGCGCACGGCGTCGATGGTGTCGGCTTCGGCGGGTCCCTTGTCGTCGCGATAGCGCAGGACGCGGGCGAATCGCAGGGCCAGGCCGCCGGGGTAGCGCGACGACTTCTGCACGCCGTCCAACGCGATTTCGACCACCTGCTCGGGCCGCACACCGACGACGTGACCGTCTGTCCCGCCGACGGCGAGTTCGCTGAACCGGGCAGTCTGCCATTCGAGCATGGCGTCCGTCATGCCCTTGAAAGTCTTTCCCACCATCACGAATTCGCCGGTGGCCGGATCGCGCGCACCCAGGTGGATGTTGGAGAGCTTGCCCCGGCGGCGCCCCGACCCCCACTCCACCGCGAGCACCACCAGGTCCAGCGTGTGCACCGGCTTGACTTTCAGCCAGCCCGCTCCCCGCCGCCCCGCCTGGTACGGCGCGCCGGGCGCCTTGGCCATCACACCCTCGTGGCCCGCGGCCAGCGTCGCGTCCAGAAAGGCGCTCGCCTCCGCCGGGTCGGCGGTGAGCAGGCGATCGACCCGCTGCTCCGCAGGCACCAGCGCGTCGAGCGCGGCCAGCCGCTCGGTGGTCGGCGCGTCGAGCAAGTCGGCGCCGTCGCAATGCAGGATGTCGAAAAAGAACACCGAAAGCCGTTGCGCGGCAAGGGCGGCGGCGATGTCAGCCGAGCGGCCGAACCGTGCGGCGGTGACCTGGAAGCGGTGCGGCCGCCGGTCGGGTCGCAGGGCGATGGCCTCCCCATCGGCGATGAGGTGGTCGACCGGTAGCGCCAGCGTTGCCTCCACCACCTCGGGCAGCCGTGCGGTGACGTCGTCCAGGCTTCTGGTATAGACGGCGACATTGTGACCGGCGCGGTGAATCTGCACTCGTGCCCCGTCCAACTTGGCTTCGAAGATCGTCCGCCCGCCGTGGCGTTCGATCGCATCGGCCACGCCCGTCGCGGTCTGTGCCAGCATCGGGCCGACCGGCCGGCCGACCCGAAGGGTGAACGCGTCCAGCGCCGAGGCCGAGCCGGGCGACGGACCGGACAGGGCCGCCGCCGCGACCGCGGGCAGGTCCCCGGCGAGCATGGCGGCGCGCTGCACCGCGGCGGCGGAAATGCCCGCGGCCTTCGCCACGGCGTCGGCCATGATCCCGGCCAAGGCGCCCTGGCGCAATTCGCCGCCGAGCAGCCGCAGCAGAAAGGTCTGTTCGGTTTCCGTGGCGGCGGCGAACAGGGCGTTCAGTAGTGCGGCTCGGCGCACCTGCGCGCCCTTGCCCGACACGGCGCCGATGTCGGAGAAGGCGGCGTCGACGCCGGCGACGGTCAGCGAGGCGTCGGGGGCCGCGGCCGGTCGCGAGCGCAGCGCCGCCCATCCCACCCCGATCTGGCGTTGCCGCAACTCACCGGAAAGCCACGACACGACGATGGCGACCACCGCGGGATCCGGCGCGGCGCGGGTCAGCAGGCCCGCGATGTGGGCGACTTTGCCCAGCCGCGACGACGTGCTCCCGACATCGGTGGACGTCGTCGCCACGTCGAGAAGGAGCACGATCGCCAGCTTGGCACGGCTCGTTGACCGGCCTGAAGGGCGGACACGCTAGCGTGCCTACGTAACGTTACAGATCGCAACGATTCTGACAACCACAAAGGAGACTTCCGGATGGAGATCAGCGGGAAGAAGGTCGTCGTCATCGGCGGCGCATCGGGAATGGGCCGGGCCAGCGCCGAGCTGCTGCACGAACGCGGCGCGGATGTCGCCATCCTCGACCGCGAGGGTTCGGACGGCAAGACCGTCGCCGAGGGTGTCAAAGGTTCCTTCTACCCGGTTGACGTCACCGACTTCACCGGCACCGAGGAGACGTTGCAGACCGCGGTCGACAGGTTGGGCGGCCTGCACGTCATCGTCACCACCGCCGGTGGCGGCATCGCCAAGCGGACGCTGACCAAATCGGGTCCGCACGACCTCGAATCCTTCCAGTCCGTGATCGACCTGAACCTGATCGCCACCTTCAACATCAGCCGGCTGGCCGCCGCGCACATGGCCAAGAACGAGCCCGAAGACCCCGACACCGGGGAGCGGGGCGTCATCATCAACACCGCTTCCATCGCGGCCTTTGAGGGCCAGATCGGGCAGGTCGCCTACACCGCCGCCAAGGCGGGGATCGCCGGCATGTGCCTGACCATGGCCCGCGACCTGGGCTCGGTGGGCATCCGGGTGCTGGGGATCGCCCCGAGCCTGTTCGCCACGGGACTGACCCAGGGCATTCCCGACGAATTCGCCACGCAGCTGACCAGGGACGCGGCGTTCCCCAAGCGCCTCGGCCGTCCCGAGGAGTACGCGAAGCTGGTCGCCGCCATCGTGGACAACCCGATGCTCAACGGCCAATGCCTGCGCTTGGACGCCGGGCAGCGGTTCGCGCCCAAGTAGACGCCCCCCGTTGGGGCCCTCCCCGCAATAAGTACACTCTTTAGGCAGCCGCCCCGCTTCCCCTCGAAGCGGGGCAGGCCAACCAGCAAAGGGAGCGGGACGATCACACCCGGCTGGCACGCGGCGCGAGGAGGGCCCTCATGGGTATCGCAATAACCGACGACCATCGTGAACTCGCCGAGGTGGCTCGCGGGTTCTTGACCTCGCAGAAGGCGCGCTGGGCGGCGCGATCGCTGCTCGACTCCTCCGACGAGCCGCGCCCCGGGTTCTGGCAGAACCTCGTCGAGCTGGGCTGGCTCGGCCTGCATGTCGACGAGGAGTACGGCGGATCGGGATTCGGGTTGCCCGAACTCGTCGTGGTGGTCGAGGAACTCGGTCGGGCGGTGGCGCCCGGTCCGTTCGTGCCTACCGTGATCGCTTCCGCGGTGATCGCGAAAGACGGTACCGCCGAACAGAAGTCGCGGCTGTTACCCGGCCTGCTCGACGGAACCGTCACCGCGGGCGTCGGGCTGGACAGCAAGGTGCGGGTGGGCGACGGCTCAAAAGGTCGGATAGCCGACGGCGAGGCGGGCATCGTCCTGGGCGCCGGGCTGGCCGAGCTGTTGCTGGTCGGCGCGGGCGACGACGTGCTGGTGCTCGAGCGCGGCCGCGACGGTGTCTCGGTGGAGGTGCCGGAGAACTTCGATCCGACCCGCCGATCCGGCCGTGTGCGCCTGCAGAACGTGCGCGTCACCGACGACGACGTCCTGACGAGGGCACGGCAGTCGGCGTTGGCCCGGGCGCGCACGCTGCTGGCCGCCGAGGCGGTGGGCGGGGCGTCGGACTGTGTCGAGGCCGCCGTCGACTACGCCAAGGTGCGCCAGCAATTCGGGCGCACTATCGCCACTTTCCAAGCGGTCAAGCATCATTGCGCGAACATGCTGGTGGGCGCGGAGTCCGGGATCGCCGCGGTCTGGGACGCCGCCCGCGCCGCGTCCGAGGATGAGGAGCAGTTCCGCCTGATCGCCGCGGTGGCCGCGGCGCTGGCCTTTCCGGCCTACGTCCGCAACGCCGAGCTCAACATCCAGGTCCATGGCGGCATCGGCTTCACCTGGGAGCACGACGCGCATCTGCACCTGCGCCGGGCGGTGGTGAGCGCGGCGCTGTTCGGCGGCAGTGGCCCTAAGGCGCCGGCCGCCGACGTTTTCGCGCGCACCAGCGCCGGCGCCGTCCGGGAGAACAGCCTCGACCTGCCGCCGGAAGCCGAGGAGCTGCGCACCGGCATCCGCGCCGACGCCGCCGAGA
The DNA here is from genome assembly GCF_035617725.1 of Mycobacterium sp. 94-17. Lineage (NCBI taxonomy): Bacteria > Bacillati > Actinomycetota > Actinomycetes > Mycobacteriales > Mycobacteriaceae > Mycobacterium > Mycobacterium sp. 94-17. The sequence goes on along the minus strand of NZ_JAPIYN010000004.1, from coordinate 268,024 downwards.
TCGCCGCCCTGGACAAGGACGCCCAGCGTGACAAGCTGATCGAGACCGGCTACGTGATGCCGCACTGGCCCAAGCCGTGGGGGCGCGCCGCCGACGCCGTCGCCCAGCTGGTGATCGACGAGGAATTCCGCGCGGCCGGCATCAAGCGGCCCGACTACGGGATCACCGGCTGGGTGATACTGACCCTGATCCAGCACGGAACGCCTTGGCAGATCGAACGATTCGTGGAAAAGGCGCTGCGCAAGGACGAGATCTGGTGCCAGCTGTTCTCCGAGCCCGACGCCGGCTCGGACGCCGCGTCCATCAAGACGCGCGCCACCCGGGTGGACGGCGGCTGGAAGATCAACGGCCAGAAGGTGTGGACCAGTGGGGCGCACTATTGCGCCCGCGGCCTGGCCACGGTGCGCACCGACCCCGACGCCCCGAAGCACGCCGGCATCACCACGGTGATCGTCGACATGAAGGCGCCCGAGGTCGAGGTGCGCCCGCTGCGGCAGATCACCGGCGGCTCGGACTTCAACGAGGTCTTCTTCAACGACCTGTTCGTCCCCGACGAGGACGTCGTCGGGACGCCCAACTCCGGGTGGACCGTCGCGCGCGCGACGCTGGGCAACGAGCGGGTAAGCATCGGTGGCAGCGGATCCTTCTACGAAGGGCTGGCCGACCAGCTGGTTCAGCTCACCGGGCAGCACCCGGATCGCTTGGCGGGCGGGCGAATTCGCGTCGGGTCTTACCTGGCCGAGGAAACCGCGCTGCGACTGCTGAACCTGCGGCGCGCGGCCCGCAGCGTCGAAGGCGCGGGCCCCGGCCCGGAAGGCAACGTGACCAAGCTCAAGCTGGCCGACCACATGGTGGAGGGCGCCGCGATCATGGCGGCGCTGCTGGGCCCCGAGGTCGCGCTGACCGACGGTCCCGGCGCCCTGGCCGGCCGGCTGATGATGGGGGCGCGCGGCATGGCGATCGCCGGCGGCACGTCGGAAGTGACGCGCAACCAGATCGCCGAGCGGATCCTCGGCATGCCCCGCGACCCGCTGATCAACTAGCCGGTCGCACCGGCGCGAACTGCGGCGCGCCGCCGCCGCCGCGTTCCGGACGCAAGGCCACGGGCATGCCGCAGGTCACCGAATCCGCTTCGCAGTCAACGATATTGGCGGCCACCCGCAGCCCGCTCTGTTCGGCGAGCTCGACGATGGCGATGACATACGGCGTGGGGATCTCCGGGTTGTACGGGTGATGGTTGACCGTGTAGGTGAACACGGTGCCCCGCCCGGAGACCTCCTGTGCCCGCAGCGCCGCCCCGCATTCGCGGCATTCGCCGCTGGCCGGATGCACCCAGTGCGCACAGTCGTCGCAGTACTCGATGAGCAGGGGCCCGTCTGACACGACGAATACAGTACACTCAATTGATTCGAGACGACGGCGGGTGTGGTCTGACGGGCGGTGTGCATGACGCATTTCGAAAAAGACGCGATCCTGTCCGGAATCGGCATCTCACGAATCGGCCGCCGCACCGGCATCCCGGGCGCGGAGTTGACCATGGAGGCGGTGCGCGCCGCCATCGACGATGCCGGCCTGGCCGCCACGGACATCGACGGCATCGCCACCCTGGGTGACACACCCGCGGGGGAGGTCAACGCGCGGCTGGGCATCGATGCCGCGGACTGCGGGTCCGGCTTCGGCACCGGCGGCCTGCTCTCGCCGGTGATGTCGGCCTGCCGCGCGGTCGCCGAACACCGCGCCCGGCACGTGGTGGTGTACCGGACGATTCAGATGCTCGGCGGCACGGTTCCGGTCAAGCAGGAGGAGAACGCGCCGGCGCCGCCGCTGGCGCGGATGTTCGAGACGCCCGAAGGTGAGCCCAAGCCCGCCGTCGGGGCGATGGACGACGTGAACGATCTGGTTGCGGCCCAAGCCTATTCGGCGGCCAACTGGCTGGCGCTCAACTGCCGTCGGCACATGGAGCTGTACGGGACCACCAAAGAGCAGCTGGGCTGGATCGCGCTCAACGGCAGGCGCAACGCGGCGCTGAATCCTCGTGCGGTGTACCGGGATCCGATGACGATGGCCGACTACCTGGGCGCGCGGCCGGTTTCCACCCCGCTCGGGCTGCTGGACTGCGACGTGCCGATCGACGGGTCCATCGCGGTGGTGGTGTCGCACGCGGAGCACGCGGCCGACTGTCCGCACCGGGCGGTGAAGGTGGAGGCGATCGGCGGCTCCGACGGCGCCGGCGGCTGGTTTCACCGCGCGGACTACCCGAAGATGGCGATGTCGGACGCCGCGGCGCAGATGTGGTCGCGCACCGCGTTGAAGCCCGCCGACCTGCAAGTCGCCCAGTTGTACGACGGGTTCACCTATCTCACCCTGGCGTGGCTGGAAGCGCTCGGGGTCTGCGGCGACGGCGAGGGCGGCCCGTTCGTCGAGGGCGGGGACCGGATCGCCCGCGACGGGCACCTGCCACTGAACACCTACGGCGGCCAGCTTTCGGCGGGGCGCATGCACGGCTATTGGGCGCTGCACGAAGGGTGCCTGCAGTTGCGCGGCGACGCGGGGGAGCGGCAGGTGTCGCGTCGCCCCGAGGTGGGCGTCGTCTCCGTCGGCGGCGGGCCCGTCGCGGGGTGCATGCTGCTGACTTGCTGAGCAGCGCGATCGAGCTCGGATGACAGAGGAGCCAAACACCGGCCGGGCGAACAAGCTCGCGTCGATCCTCGCCCGGGACATCGAGGCCGACATCGTCCGCTGCGGCTGGGCGGTGGGCGAATCGCTGGGTTCCGAACCGGCTCTGCAGCGGCGCTTCGGGGTGAGCCGGTCGGTGCTGCGGGAGGCCGTTCGCCTGGTCGAACACCACCAGGTGGCGCGGATGCGCCGCGGCCCCAACGGCGGGTTGTACATCTGCGAGCCCGACGCGGGGCCCGCCACCCGCGCCGTCGTCATCTACCTGGAATACCTGGGCACGACCCTGGGCGACCTGCTCAACGCGCGCCTGGTGCTCGAGCCGCTGGCGGCCTCGCTCGCCGCCGAGCGCATCGACGAGGCCGGCATCGCGCGGCTGCGGGCGGTGTTGCAGGCCGAGGAGCAGTGGAGGCCCGGTTTGCCGGTGCCGCGCGACGAGTTTCACATCGCGCTGGCCGAGCAGTCCAAAAACCCGGTGCTGCAGCTGTTTATCGACGTGCTGATGCGGCTCACCACCCGCTACGCGCTGGCGTCGCAAACGGATTCGGCCACCGAGGCGGTCGAGGCGGTCGAGCATCTGCACACGGACCACTCCGCGATCGTCGCCGCCGTCACGGCCGGCGATTCGGCGCGGGCCAAGACGCTGTCCGAGCGACATGTCGAGGCGGTGACGGGCTGGCTGCAACAACACCATCCGGGCGACGGGAGCCGGGGCCGTCACCGGCGCAGGCGGCTCGACGCCGAGGCGCCCCGGGGCAAACTGGCCGAGATGCTGGCCGTCACCATCGGCGACGACATCGCCGCCGGCGGCTGGCGGGTGGGTTCGGTCTTCGGCACCGAGACCGCCCTGCTGGAGCGGTACCGGGTGAGCCGCGCGGTGCTCCGCGAGGCGGTGCGGCTGCTCGAATACCACTCCATAGCCCACATGCGCCGCGGACCCGGCGGCGGACTCGTCGTCGCCCGGCCCGCGGCACAGGCCAGCATCGACACGATCGCCCTATACCTGCAGTACCGCGACCCGAGTCGCGAAGACCTGCGATGCGTCCGCGATGCCATCGAGATCGACAACGTGGCCAAGGTCGTCAAGCGGCTGGGCGAGCCCGCGGTGGCGGCGTTTCTGGCCACCCACCGGGCCGGGCTGCCGGCCACCGCGGGACAGACGGCCGACGACGTGCGGCAGGCCATCGCCGAGGAGTTCGACTTTCACGTGGGCCTGGCGCAGCTGGCCGGCAACGCGCTCCTGGATCTGTTCCTGCGCATCATCGTCGAGCTGTTCCGCCGGCATTGGTCGAGCACCGGTCAGGCACTGCCGACCTGGTCGGATGTGCTGGCCGTGCACCACGCGCACGCGCGGATCGTCGAGGCGATCGGGGGTGCCGACGAGGGCGTCGCGTGTCATCGCCTCCGCCGTCACCTCGACGCGGCCGCGTCGTGGTGGCTGTGACGGGGCGGCCGCAGGCAGCCAGACCCAAATGTGATCCCCTGCGCGGTATAGCGAAGGGCCGTCTTGGGTATTGGGAAGGAGGGGCGGCGTCAGTCGCATCTGCAGGGGGTTGGCGTAGGTGATCGAAAGCGAGCGCGCTGAAGTGACGGCCGGCAACGTGACCAGGCAATACGGTTTCGTCCACTCGGCGTCAATTTTCCATTCCCCCCAAGAGCTTTTGGAGCTGGTACGCCGCTTCGTCGGCGACGGTCTCGCGCTGGACGAGGCGATCCTGCTCGCCGCGCCCCCCGCGACGCTGGCGCTGTTGCGCGACGGGCTGTCCACCGGTGCCGACCTGCCCGCCGATGTGCGCATGGTCGACATCACCGAAGCGGCCCGCAACCCGAGCCGGTTCATGGCGATGCAGGGCGCGTTCATCGATGAGCACCCCGACCAGCGGGTGCGGATCGTCGGCCAACTCGCCTGGCCCGGCCGCACCGACGAGGAGTTCATCGCCTGCATGGAGCACGAGGCACTCGCCAACGAGGCCATGGACGGATACCCGGCGACCAGCCTGTGCCTCTACGACGCCGACCGGCTCGGCGGCGACGTGCTCTCCGACGCACGCGCGACGCATCCGCTGGTGTGGGAATGCGGTGGGCTGCAACGCAGTTCGGACTACGCCCCGGGCGACGTCCTGGAACGCTGCAACCGGCCGCTGACCGCCGGTCCCGGGGCCGTCACCTACATGGTCCGCAAGTCGGCCGACCTGCGGCCCGCGCGGTCCTTCGCCATCGACTACGCCGGCTGGATGGGGCTGTCCCAGGAAAGCATCGACGATCTGCAGTTGGTGGCCACCGAATTGGCCACCAACAGCCTGATGTACACCGGGGGCGCCTGCCGGCTGGCCTTCTGGCAGGACGACGGTCATCTGGTCTGCGAGGCACGAGACAGCGGACGATTCGACGACCCCATGGTGGGCCGCCTGGACCCGGGCCCGCGCGGTCCCGCGAGCCGCGGCCTGTATCTGGTCAACGCCATCTCGGACCTGGTGCGGACCCACACCACCCGGACCGGCACCACGATTCAGGCGTATCTGCGGTTCGAGGCCGCCGCGGGGCCGGCCGGATAAGCGGCGGGGGCCGGTTGCGGCGGCGCCATCTGTGGGTCTAATGTCATCGCTCGTGCGTGTCTTCGAGCGTGTCTTCGCGCCTGTCGTAGTAGCGAGCACCTGCAGCGGGGTCTGATTCTGACCGACCCCCCGCTGTGGGTCGGAAGCTACCGCCGTCGGTCACTTTCGCTGACTAGAGAAGACCGGCACCATGACTGTTCCAGAGCGCAATCCACAGAATTTCACTTCCGCCCGCAGGTGGTTCGGCGAACGCGTCGGCGTCGCGTTGCCCCGCGGCCTGCGCGAGCGGGCCGACACCATGTCTTGGGAGACCTTCGTCGCGACCTATGGACCCAACGCCGGCCCGCTGCGGCTGGGCCACTGGGAGTGCACCGACCTCGCGACCCGAATGAGCCCCGGCGCCCGCGGCTTTCGGGCGGTAATCGCCGTGGGCGATCGGATCAGCACCGTGACCGCCGCCGCCGGCGGCCCGATCGCGGCACTGACCGCGATGCTGCATGAGCGCGGGTTCGCCGTCGAGATCGTGCAGTTCCATCAGATGCAATCGTCAACCGGCAGCGCCACTTTCATCTGCGGCAGCGACGGCGTCCGCAGCGAGTGGGCGATGGGCTGGTCGGACGATGCGACTCAGTCGGCGCTGCGCGCCGTGATCGCCTGCGCCAACCGGCTGTTCGCGGCCGAATGAGTCCCGGACGTTCTACAGCGGGCGCAACACGATGGGCATGCCGTCCTTGGGCACCGGCATGCCGCCGTAATCCCACTCGCACTTGTAGCCCGGGCGGGGTGGCTCCAGCCGATACCTGCGCAGCAGGCGGTGCAGGATCGTCTTGATCTCCAGCTGCCCGAACGTCATCCCGATGCACTTGTGCGCGCCGCCACCGAACGGCGTGAACGCGTAGCGGTGCCGCTTGTGCTCGTTGCGTGGCTCGGTGAACCGCTCCGGGTCGAATGTCAGCGGGTCGGTCCACAATTCGGGCAGCCGGTGGTTCATGCCGGGGTAGGCGATGACGTTGGTGCCCTTCGGGATGTAGTAGCCGAGCAGCTCGGTGTCGCGCACGGTCTGGCGCATGGCCCACTGCACCGGCGTCACCAGACGGATCGACTCGTTCATTACCAGATCCAGCGTCTCCAGCTTCTCCAGCGCGTCGATGTCGAGCGGTCCGTCGCCCAGCCGATCCGACTCCTCGCGGCAGCGCTGCTGCCATTGCGGATGGGAGGCCAGGTGGTAGGCCATCGTGGTCACCGTCGAGGTGGAGGTGTCGTGCGCGGCCATCATCAAAAAGATCATGTGGTTGACGATGTCGTCGTCGGAGAACTTGTTGCCGTCGTCGTCTTCGGTCTGGCACAGCACCGACAACAGATCGGTGCCGGGGTTGGCGCGCTGCTCCTTGACCCGCTCGCGGAAGTAGTTCTCCAGCAGCTCGCGGGCCTTGAGGCCACGCCACCAGGTGAACGGCGGCACGGAGGTGCGGATGATCGCGTTGCCCGCGCGCGTGGTCACCGCGAACGCCTTGTTGATCTTGGTCACCAGCTCGTGGTCGGTGCCCGGCTCGTGACCCATGAACACCATCGACGCGATGTCGAGCGTCAGTTCCTTCATGGCCGGGTAGAGCAGGAAGCGGGCATCGTTGGGCACCCAGTCGTTGGCGATGGTCTGCGACACAACCTGGTCCATCTGCTCGACGTAGCTGACCAGGCGCGACCGGATGAAAGCCTCCTGCATGATGCGGCGATGGAACATGTGTTCCTCGAAGTCGAGCAGCATCAGGCCGCGGTTGAAGAACGGCCCGATGACCGGCACCCAACCCTGCTGGGAGTAGTCCTTGTTGCGGTTGGAGTAGATGACCTGCGCGGCGTCCGGGCCCAGGGCTGCGACACCCGGCAGGACGGGCGAGTCCCCGAAGACCACCGGACCCCTGGTGTTGTACATGTGCATCAGGTAGTCGGGCCCCCCGCGCAGCATCTCGATGATGTGCCCGAGGAGCGGCAGGCCCGCGTCGCCGACGACCGCTTTGAGCTCGCTGCCGGCTGGTGGCTCGGCGAGCGTCCGCTCCGGGAAGTCCGTGTTCAGCAGCCTGCGCTCGACCATCCCCATGCCGGGGAAGTTGTTGATCGAGGGTGTGAACCGGCGCCGCGCCTGGTCCAGCAGGTAATGCGGGGTGCTGATGGTGGCGGTCATAAACGCTCCTCTGCGTGCCCTCCGGTGACGGCCGTCACTGATTGATAACCTTCGCTGACAAACTTGACGGCTGTCAAGTTTGCTTTTTCTGTGGCGTGGTGCAAGGTCAGGGAGTGAGCAGCGACCCTGTCACTCCGGAGCCGGCGGCACGGCGGCGTGGTGACAAGCAGCGCCAGGCGATCCTGCAGGCGGTGCGAGAACTGCTGCAGGAAAAGCCCTTCGCCGAACTGTCGGTCAGCACCATCAGCATGCGGGCCGGGGTGGCGCGATCGGGCTTCTACTTCTACTTCGACTCCAAGTACGCGGTGCTGGCGCAACTGATGGCCGAGGCCGCCGAGGAACTCGAAGAACTCACCGAATACTTCGCCCCCCGGCTGGCCGGCGAATCGCCCGAGCAGTTCGCCAAGCGGATGGTCGGCAGCGCGGCGGCCGTCTACGCGCACAACGACCCCGTCGTGACCGCGTGCAACGAGGCCCGCAACACCGACGTCGAGATCCGCGAGATGCTGGATCAGCAGTTCGAGGTGGTGCTGGGTCAGATCGTCGGGATTGTGGAGGCCGAGATGAAGGCCGGGACGGCCATGCCGATCAGCGACGACCTGCCGATGCTGATCCGCACCCTGGCCGGCACCACTGCGCTGATGCTGACCGGCGACCCGATGCTGACCGGGCGCGACACCGACCGTGAGCGACGGGTGCGCGTCCTCGAGCAGTTGTGGCTGCACGCGTTGTGGGCCGGCCGTCCCTAGGGCGGTGCCACCGCCGGTATCGTCACGGCCATGGCGCAGAGGGGATCCGGGCGGTCTTTTGCGGGAAAGCGGTGCCTCGTCACGGGCGCGGCCAGCGGCATCGGCCGCGCCACGGCATTGCGGCTCGCCGCGCAGGGCGCAGAGCTCTATCTGACCGATCGCGACAGCGACGGTCTCGAACAGACCGTGGCCGACGCGCGCGCGCTGGGCGCGCGGGTTGCCGAGCACCGGGCGCTCGACATCGCCGACCACGACCAGGTGGCCGCCTTCGCCGCCGATGTCCACGCCGCGCATCCGAGCATGGACCTCGTGCTCAACATCGCCGGCGTATCGGCGTGGGGCACCGTCGACCGGCTGACCCACGAGCAGTGGCGCAAGATGATCGCCGTCAACCTGATGGGCCCGATCCACGTCATCGAGACCTTCGTCCCGCCGATGGTGGCGGCACGGCGCGGCGGCCATCTGGTCAACGTGTCCTCGGCGGCGGGGCTCGTCGCCCTGCCGTGGCATGCCGCCTACAGCGCCAGCAAGTACGGCTTGCGGGGCCTGTCCGAGGTGTTGCGCTTCGACCTCGCTCGCCACCGCATCGGGGTGTCGGTCGTGGTGCCGGGCGCGGTGAACACCCCGCTGGTGAACACCGTGGAGATCGCCGGGGTGGACCGGGAAGACCCCAACGTCGCCCGGTGGATCAGGCGGTTCGCCGGCCATGCCGTGACGCCGGAAAAGGCCGCAGAGAAGATCCTGGCCGGGGTGGCCAGGAACCGGTACCTGATCTACACGTCGGTCGACATCCGCGCGTTGTACGCCTTCAAAAGGCTTGCGTGGTGGCCCTATAGCGTCGCGATGCGTCAGGTGAACGTGATCTTCACCCGCGCGTTGCGGCCCGCCCCGCCGCCGCTAGTCCGGCATGACCAGCTCGAGGCGCACCCCGAGCAGGCGGACCGGCCGGTCGAGCTCGAATAGGTCGAGAACACGAAGGGTTGCTGCCACTATGGTGTCGCGATCGGTGCCGGGCGCGTCGAGCTTGCGAATCTTGGTGCGCGTGTAGAAGGTCGACGTTCGCACGGTCACCGCCACCCGGGTCACGGTCCGGCCTTCCGCCAACACGTCCGTCAGCGCCCGCTCGGCCAAATCCGTTACCGCCGCGTCCATCTCGGCGCGATCGGTGAGATCGCGCGGAAAGGTGACGACGTGGCTGCGCGAGCGCGGCACCCACGGCTCGGCGCTGACCCGACCGTCGCCGCCGCCCTTGGCCAACAGCAGCAGCCACAGCCCGGTGCGCGGCCCGAACGTGGCCGTCAGCAACTCCGCGTCGCAGTGAGCGAGTTGCGCTACCGTCGTAATCTCAATATCCGCAAGCTTTTTCGCCGTCTTGGGACCCACGCCCCACAGCGCGTCGACGGGACGGCCGGCCATCAGGGGCATCCAGTTCTCATCGGTGAGCACAAAGATGCCGCCCGGTTTCGCGAAGCCGGTGGCCACCTTGGCGCGCTGCTTGTTGTCGCTGATGCCGACCGAGCAGGACAGCCCGGTTTCGGTGGAGACGACGGCGCGGATGTGCTGCGCGACCTCGCCCGGGTCCCGCGCCGCCACCGCGACATAGGCCTCGTCCCAGCCCCAGACTTCGACCGGATGGCCCAGGTCGCGCAGCACCCCCATCACCTGGCCGGACGCCGCGTCGTAAGCGGCCGGGTCCGAGGGAAGGAAGGTCGCCTCGGGGCAGCGACGGGCGGCGGCCCGCAGCGGCATGCCCGCGCGCACACCGAACTCGCGGGCCTCATAGGAGGCGCAGGTGACGACCTTGCGCGGCTCGGTCGGATCGCCGCTGCCGCCGACAATGACCGGCCGTCCGGCCAATTCGGGGCGCCTGCGCAGCTCGACCGACGCCAGAAACTGGTCGAGGTCCACATGCAAGACCCAGGCCGGCGCCCCGGCGTTCATCGTCCGCAGAGCTTGCGCGCCAGGCTTTCCCACGCGTCGCCCAGTGTGGTCAGGGTATGACCGCCGTCGGCCAGTTGATGCTCGACGTAGTCCACGTCCAGTAGCGCGAGCAACGCGTCCGTCTGGGCGTCGAGGTCGCCGGTGGACTCTGCCGCCTTGAGCAGCATCCGCACGTGCGTGCGTAGCACCATGGCAGGTGCGTTGCGCCGACTTTGTGGGTCGCGGTTGGCCGCGGACAACAGTTCGCAGTGGTCGTGGGCGAACCGAATCCGCTCCCGGCCGAACGCGACCAGCCGATCGGCCGGCGGGGCTCCGGGTCCCAGGGGCGGCGGCCCGAACAGGAACGCCTGCTGAACGGCCTGTTCGTCCTCGTCCAGGAGCACCATCATCAGGCCGGCCCGGCTGCCGAAGCGGCGGAACAGCGTGCCTTTGCCGACTCCGGCGGCGGCGGCGATGTCGTCGGTGGTGACGGCGTCGGCGCCGCGCTCGGCGACCAGGTTGCGGGCGGCCGCCAGCAGCAGGGCGCGGTTTCGCGCCGCGTCGCCCCGCTCCTGGTGCACCACCTGCGGGGCGAACACGGGCAGCTCGGTCGACCGCTCGCTCACTCCTGCACTGTAACGCCGCCGGAATAAAGCGGACTAGAGTCCGGTTAGCTCGTGCGAGGATGTACGCAACGACCGAAGGGAAACTCGGACAGTGGCAATCAACATTTTGGCATTAGTGGGAAGCCTGCGGACGGCGTCGATCAACCGCCAGATCGCGGAGTTGGCGACGGCGGTCGCCAGCGGCGACGTGACGGTCACGATCTTCGAAGGGCTCGATGGGTTGCCGTTCTACAACGAAGAGATCGACGACGTGATGAACGCCGACGCGCCACCACTGGGCCCGGTGGCCGCGCTGCGCGCCGCGGCGGCCGGCGCCGACGCCGCCCTGGTGGTGACCCCCGAGTACAACGGCAGCTACCCGGCCGTCATCAAGAACGCGATCGACTGGCTGTCCCGGCCGTTCGGCGACGGCGCGCTGAAGGGCAAGCCGCTGGCGGTCATTGGCGGATCCTTCGGCCAGTACGGCGGGGTGTGGGCGCACGACGACACCCGCAAGTCCTTCGGCATCGCCGGAGCGCGGATCGTCGAGGACCTCAAGCTGTCCGTGCCGTTCAAAACCCTGCAGGGCAAGGCGCCCGCCGAGGACGCCGAACTGACGGCGAACGTGCGCGATGTGGTGGGCAAGCTGGCCGCCGAGGTCGGCTGATTGGCAGAAGTCGACAAGGCGCTCGCCGGGCGACCGGCGCTATCGCGATGACCCGATAGCACGAGCCGCCAGCCCCCGCCGGCGGCTTTGCTGGCCGGGGGTCGGGCCCGTCGCCGGCGGCGGTCATGTCGGTGGCCGCTGCTATACCCATGTGCAGAGGCGCTCACGCTCGGCCGTGTGATCTGCGACACGCCGAGCGGGTGTCTGAATTTGTTGACGACAGGGCTCACGACCAGGGAATTTCAAAAATGTTATTCAGAACATCTTGTATCTCGACAACTCGTCAGCCACTAGGTGTAGTGTTCCGAGCACCGGCAGATCCCAGGACCACCAAGCCCGCCAGACTGGGTGGACCCCCCGAAATCGGCGCCCACGGGTCGTTCGACCTCGACCGCCGCACGACGGGAATCAGGGAGCCTGACGGATCGCTGAACATAGCAAAGACGCAGTCCAAAAGTAGTTGCCAGTCCGTTGGGTCCCCTCTTCCGCAAAGGAGCGGCATTCTATGAGCATCACCGTGTACACCAAGCCGGCCTGTGTACAGTGCATCGCCACCTATAAGGCGCTGGACAAGCAGGGCATCGCCTACGACAAGGTCGACATCTCACTGGACGCCGAGGCGCGCGACTACGTGATGGCCCTGGGCTACCTGCAGGCCCCCGTCGTGGTCGCGGGCAACGACCACTGGTCCGGTTTCCGGCCCGACCGCATCAAGGCGCTCTCCGCGGCGGAACTCAGCGCTTAAGGCAACAGACGGGTAATAGGTCAGGTAAGGAGGTTGTGGTGTCCAACCTGGTCTATTTCTCGTCGGTGTCGGAGAACACCCACCGCTTCGTGGAGAAGCTGGGGATCCCCGCCACGCGGATACCCGTGCATGGCCGCATCGAGGTGGACCAGCCCTACGTCCTCGTGCTGCCCACCTACGGCGGTGGCCGGGCCACGCCCGACCTCAACGCCGGCGGTTACGTCCCCAAGCAGGTCATCGCCTTCTTGAACGACGAGCACAACCGGTCGTTGATCCGCGGCGTGATCGCCGCGGGCAACAACAACTTCGGCGCCGAATTCGCCTACGCGGGCAACGTGATCTCGCGCAAGTGCGGCGTTCCGTACCTCTACCGCTTCGAACTCATGGGAACCCAGGACGACGTGGACGCCGTCCGCGCGGGCTTAGCCAATTTCTGGAAGGAACAGACGTGTCACCAACCGTCGCTGCAGAGCCTGTAACCACCGGAGCCCACGCACTGCCGGGGGAGACGGATTATCACGCGCTCAACGCGATGCTGAATCTGTACGACGCGGACGGCAAGATCCAGTTCGACAAGGACCGCGAGGCCGCGCACCAGTACTTCCTGCAGCACGTCAACCAGAACACGGTGTTCTTCCACAATCAGGACGAGAAGCTCGACTACCTGATCAAGGAGAACTATTACGAGCGTGAGGTTCTCGACCAGTACAGCCGCAACTTCGTCAAGACGCTGCTGGACCGCGCCTATGCCAAGAAGTTCCGGTTCCCGACGTTTCTGGGCGCGTTCAAGTACTACACCTCCTACACGCTGAAGACGTTCGACGGTAAGCGATACCTGGAGCGCTTCGAGGACCGCGTGGTCATGGTCGCGCTGACGCTGGCCGCCGGCGACACCGTCCTGGCCGAGAAGCTCGTCGACGAGATCATCGACGGGCGATTCCAGCCGGCCACCCCGACCTTCCTGAACTCGGGCAAGAAGCAACGCGGCGAGCCGGTGAGCTGCTTTCTGCTGCGCATCGAAGACAACATGGAATCGATCGGGCGGTCCATCAACTCCGCGCTGCAGCTGTCCAAGCGCGGTGGGGGAGTCGCGTTGCTGCTCAGCAACATTCGTGAGCACGGCGCCCCGATCAAGAACATCGAGAACCAGAGCTCGGGTGTCATCCCGATCATGAAGCTGCTCGAGGACTCGTTCTCCTACGCCAACCAGCTCGGGGCCCGCCAGGGCGCGGGCGCGGTGTACCTGCACGCGCACCACCCCGACATCTACCGGTTCCTGGACACCAAGCGCGAGAACGCTGACGAGAAGATCCGCATCAAGACGCTGAGCCTGGGCGTGGTGATTCCCGACATCACCTTCGAGCTGGCCAAGAAAAACGAGGACATGTACCTGTTCTCGCCGTATGACGTCGAGCGCGTCTACGGTGTGCCGTTCGCCGACATCTCGGTGACCGAGAAGTACCACGAGATGGTCAACGACGGCCGGATCCGCAAGTCGAAGATCAAGGCGCGCGAGTTCTTCCAGACGCTGGCCGAGCTGCAGTTCGAGTCCGGCTACCCGTACATCATGTACGAGGACACGGTGAACCGGGCCAACCCGATCGACGGCAAGATCACCCACTCGAACCTGTGCTCGGAGATCCTGCAGGTGTCCACGCCGTCGATTTTCAACGAGGATTTGACGTATGCCAAAGTGGGCAAGGACATTTCGTGCAACTTGGGGTCGCTGAACATCGCCAAGACGATGGACTCGCCCGACTTCGCGCAGACCATCGAGGTCGCGATCCGCGCCCTGACGGCGGTGAGCGATCAGACGCACATCTGGTCGGTGCCCTCAATCGAGCAGGGCAACAACGAGTCTCACGCGATCGGGCTCGGGCAGATGAACCTGCACGGCTACCTGGCCCGCGAACGCATCCTCTACGGCTCCGAAGAGGGCGTCGACTTCACCAACATCTACTTCTACACCGTGCTCTACCACGCGCTGCGCGCATCGAACCGCATCGCGATCGAACGGGGCAGCAAGTTCGGCGGCTTCGAGAAGTCGAAGTACGCCTCGGGTGAATTCTTCGACAAGTACACCGAGCAGGTGTGGGAGCCGGCCACCCCACGGGTCCGCGAAATCTTCGCCGAGGCCGGCATTCGCATTCCGACACAAGAGGATTGGCAACGGCTCAAGGAATCGGTGCAGCAGCACGGCATCTACAACCAGAACCTGCAGGCCGTGCCGCCGACCGGATCGATCAGCTACATCAACAACTCGACCAGCTCGATCCACCCGGTGGCGAGCAAGATAGAGATCCGCAAGGAAGGCAAGATCGGCCGCGTCTACTACCCGGCGCCGTATCTGACCAACGACAACCTGGAGTACTACCAGGACGCCTACGAGATCGGCTACGAGAAGATCATCGACACCTACGCCGCGGCCACCCAGCATGTGGACCAGGGGCTGTCGCTGACGCTGTTCTTCAAGGACACCGCCACCACCCGCGACGTGAACAAGGCGCAGATCTACGCCTGGCGCAAGGGAATCAAGACGCTCTACTACATCCGGTTGCGTCAGATGGCTCTGGAGGGAACCGAGGTCGAAGGCTGCGTGTCCTGCATGCTGTAAATGCTCGCGCCGAGTGTGGATGTAGCGACGGCTGCCCGGGGTGTCGCGTCGTGCAATTCACACTCGGCGGGGCGCACGGGCCCGGTCTGCCCAGGTCAGCAGGCCTGACGGAGTAAGGTGCCTGACGTGGTGAGAATTCCTCGACCTGCTAGGCCCCACCCCAGCGTCAAACCTGGGGCCAAGGTCGACGCGCGCAGCGAACGTTGGCGCGAGCACCGCAAGAAGGTGCGCAGCGAGATCGTCGATGCGGCGTTCCGCGCGATCGATCGCCTCGGGCCCGAGCTGTCCGTGCGGGAAATCGCCGAGGAGGCCGGCACCGCCAAACCGAAGATCTACCGGCATTTCCACGACAAATCCGATCTGTTCCACGCGATCGGGGAGCGGCTGCGCGACATGCTGTGGGCGGCGATCTTCCCGTCCATCGACCTGAAAACCGACTCGGCGCGCGAGGTGATCCGGCGCAGTGTCGAGGAGTACGTGATCCTGGTGGACAAGCACCCCAACGTGCTGCGCGTGTTCATCCAGGGCAGGTCGGCGGCCAGCCCCCAAATTCTCGACGAGGGACGCGGGATCACGCTGGCCGTGGCCGACATGTTCGACAACGAGCTGCGCGACATGGAGCTCGACCACGCCGCCGTGGAACTGGCCGGGCACGCGGCCTTCGGCTGTGCCGCGTCGGCCACCGAGTGGTGGCTGGGCCCAGAACCGGAGAGCCCGCGCCTGATGTCGCGTGAGCAGTTCGTCGCGCACCTGGCGACCATCATGATGGGGGTGATCGTCGGCACCGCCGAGGCGCTCGGCATCACGATGGACCCTGACCTGCCGATTCACGACATGGTGACCGTCAAGCCCGCTGCGGGCTGAGTGGGCCGCGGCGTTGACAAGCGCCGCGGCCATCGATCACACTCGTCCCAACCGATACCCTCGGTACTGGGTATCTGCGTCAGTCGGGGGCCGTAGCCGAAGACGCCGGCCCGCGCCGACCCGAGACAGGCCTGGATAGAAGGATCATCGACCGTGACCGACGTCGTGACACAAACCGAGACAACCCCCGGGGCCACCGCCCACCAGCCCGTGCACACGCGCGCCCTCATCATCGGGACCGGATTCTCCGGCCTGGGGATGGCGATCGCGCTGCAGAAGCAGGGCGTGGGATTCGTCATCCTGGAAAAGGCCGACGACATCGGCGGCACCTGGCGAGACAACACCTACCCGGGATGCGCCTGCGACATCCCGTCGCACCTGTACTCCTTCTCGTTCGAGCCCAAGCCCGACTGGAAGAACCCGTTCTCTTTTCAGCCCGAGATCTGGGATTACCTCAAAGGGGTCACGGACAAGTACGGCCTGCGCCGTTATGTCGAATTCAACTCACTGGTCGACCGCGCCCACTGGGACGATGACGAGAACCGCTGGCACGTGTTCACCACCGACGGGCGCGAATACGTCGCACAGTTCCTGATTTCCGGTGCCGGTGCGCTGCACATCCCGTCCTTCCCGGAGATCGAGGGCCGAGACGAATTCACCGGTCCCGCTTTCCATTCCGCGGAGTGGGACCACAGCGTCGACCTGACCGGCAAGCGGGTGGCGATCATCGGCACCGGCGCCAGCGCGATCCAGATCGTGCCGGAGATCGTCGGGCAGGTCGCCGAACTTCAGCTCTACCAGCGCACCCCGCCGTGGGTGGTGCCGCGGTCCAACCCCGAGATCCCACCGCGGCTGCGGGCGGCGATGCAGAACGTGCCCGGGCTGCGGGCGTTGACACGCCTGGTCATCTACTGGGGTCAGGAGGCGCTGGCGTTCGGCATGACCAAGCGGCCTAATGCGCTGAAATTCATTGAGCTGTACTCGAAGTACAACATCCGGCGCTCGGTGAAGGATCGCGAGCTGCGGCGCAAGCTGACCCCGAACTACCGCATCGGCTGCAAGCGAATCCTGAACTCCACCACCTATTACCGCGCGGTCGCGGACCCGAAGACCGAGCTGGTCACCGACCGTATCTCCCGGATCACCGCCGACGGCATCGTCACCGCGGACGGCACACACCGCCAGGCCGACGTGATCGTGTATGCCACCGGCTTCCACGTCACCGACTCCTACACCTACGTCCAGATCAAGGGACTCCACGGCGAGGACCTGGTGGACCGCTGGAACCGCGAGGGCATCGGCGCGCACCGTGGCATCACCGTCGCGGACGTCCCCAACCTGTTCTTCCTGCTGGGCCCCAACACGGGCTTGGGGCACAACTCGGTGGTGTTCATGATCGAATCCCAGATCCGTTATGTCGCAGACGCGATCGCGACGTGCGACAAGATGGGCGCACGGGCGCTGGCCCCGACCCGCGCCGCCCAGGACAAGTTCAACGACGATCTGCAACGCAGGCTCGGCCCGTCGGTGTGGAACAGCGGCGGCTGCAGCAGTTGGTATCTGGACGAGCACGGCAAGAACACCGTGCTCTGGGGCGGCTACACCTGGGAGTACTGGCGCGCGACCCGCTCGGTCAAGCCGGAGGAATACCAGTTCTTCGGCGTGAAGACGGGCAGGCGCGCGGCCGCCTCCTGACCGCAGCCGCCCGAATCATCTTCTGCTGCTAAGGAGTTTGACGAACAGCTGCGCGGCCCCGTCCACGCCGGCGTCGTCGTCGGTGGCCACCAGGTCCAGCAGCAGCCCGCGTACGACGGCCAGTCCGAGCCGCGCCAGCGCGGGCTCGACCGTACCGTCGGCGACCTCGTCTGCCTCGTGCAGCCAGGCCTCGACGGCGCCGGGAACCATTCGCGCGAAAGGCTTTTCGCCCTGAGCGGCGCGAGAGTAGCACTCGAAGAACAGCCGCTCGGCCTGGCGCAGCTCGGGCCGCCGTAGGTGGGCCCACATGGCGGCGAAGCTCTCGGCGGGGTCGGTGGGCAGTTCGGGCAGCAGCGCCATCTGACGGCGCTCGACCTCGTCAACCATCGCCAGGAGCAGGTCTTCCCGAGAACCGAAGTGATGCAGCAACATTCGGTGACTGGTCCCGACGGCGGCCGCCACGTCGCGCAGCGAGCGGTCACCGACGCCGCCGGTGGCGAACTCGGCGACGAGCGACTCGAGGAGTTGCCGACGACGCCCGGCGTCAGGAGTGCGCGCCATCGGCGCGGCTGAGCCGCTCGGAGCGGGCCTTGAGGCCCTGGGCCTCCAGGGCGAGGAAGCGCTTGGTCTTGTTGAGCATCAGCCGTCCGACCAGACCACCCAGGACGCCACGCTGGTCGAGTTGCTGGCGCACCAGCGTGCCGCCACCGGGCCGCGGGATGACATGGTGGCGGGCCGTCACCCGCGCCCCGGGAGCGCTTTGCACCCAGGTCCACGACCTGCCGGGGTCGATCTCGGTGACCTCCCAGACCAGCTTCGGCATGCCGGGCTGTTTGATCGCGAACCGTCTGCCGACGGCCAGGGAGCCGGAGTCCAGTCCGACCAGGGAGTTCACCGACGCGGTCCAGTCCGACCAGTGCTCGACGTCGCTGAACACCTCCCAGACCCGTTGTGGCGGCGCGTCGATCTCGACGCTGTCTTCGGTAATCATGTACCATATGGTACATGAAATGCCGTGTCCCGAACAGGGGCCTGCGCTTCCCGTTGCGAATCCCGTCCGCGCGGACCACCTTGAAACGGGCGACGATCGCCGCGTCACATCCGTGACGTCCCGATCGTCTAGAGAACGACCGTCCACCGTCCGCCGTTCGTCGAAAGGAGTCGCAACCATGCGCCCAGCCGTCACCGCAACCGACCGTTCCCAGCGCACCCGCTCATTCGCGCGGGTGCTGGGGCCGTTCATCGCCGTGGTACCCGCGATCGTGGCGATCAGGGCGGGAAGCATCGGCAACGTGCTGTCCAGTTTCTCGACAGACCTGATGTGGCCGTGGGTACTGGGCGCGCTGCTGTTCTTCTGCGGCCTGTTCATCGTGGCGTTTCACCAGTATTGGCGCAGCGTTGCCGCCGCGATCGTCTCACTGTTCGGCTGGTTTTTGCTGTTGCGGGGTTTGACGTTGCTCGCCGTGCCACAGCTGATCGTCAAGGGGGCCGAAAACGCCACCCAAACATCGGGTCCTGCCGTCGGCGTCGTGCGGGTCGGGTTTGGCCTGCTGGCATTGTGCGGTCTCTACCTGGCATACGTCGGCTGGCTCAAGAGGCCCGACTGATTCATGCGCGATCAGGGCGCCGAACCGTAGGCCCGTCGCGCGGCACAACGCGTCATACTGGAGCGGCGGTCAATCCGGAGCCGGAGACGGGGCACGACACGCAAACACAAGTTCTTGTGTTCCACGGCGTTGTCGGACCCCAGGGGTAGTGTCGGAAGCCTGGAATCTATCCGGCAAAACAGTGGGTGAAGTGGGGTTCTGGTGACCGAAAACATGAAGCTGATCGACCGCGTTTCGGCGATCAACTGGAACCGGCTGCACGACGAAAAAGACGCCGAGGTCTGGGACCGGCTCACCGGCAATTTCTGGCTGCCCGAGAAGGTGCCGGTCTCCAACGACCTGCCGTCGTGGGGCACGCTGACCGCCCACGAAAAGCAGATGACCATGCGGGTCTTCACCGGTCTGACGCTGCTGGACACCATCCAGGGCACCGTCGGGGCGGTCAGCCTCATCCCGGACGCGCTGACCCCGCACGAAGAGGCCGTCTACACGAACATCGCGTTCATGGAGTCGGTGCACGCGCGCAGCTACAGCAACATCTTCTCCACACTGTGCTCGACCGCCGAGATCGATGACGCCTTCCGCTGGTCGGAGGAGAACCCCAACCTGCAGCGCAAGGCCGAGATCGTCATGCAGTACTACAAGGGCGACGAGCCGCTCAAGCGCAAGGTCGCCTCCACGCTGCTGGAGAGCTTCCTGTTCTACTCCGGCTTCTACCTGCCGATGTACTGGTCGAGCCGGGCCAAGCTGACCAACACCGCCGACATGATCCGGCTGATCATCCGCGACGAGGCCGTGCACGGTTACTACATCGGCTACAAGTACCAGCGCGGCCTGGCGCTGGTCGACGACGAGCGCAAGCAGGAGCTCAAGGACTACACCTACGAATTGCTCTTCGAGCTCTACGACAACGAGGTGGAGTACACCCAGGATCTCTACGACGAAGTCGGGCTCACCGAAGACGTCAAAAAGTTCTTGCGCTACAACGCAAACAAGGCGCTGATGAACCTCGGCTACGAGGCGCTATTCCCGCGCGACGAGACCGACGTCAACCCGGCGATCCTGTCCGCGCTGTCACCCAACGCCGACGAGAATCACGACTTCTTCTCCGGGTCGGGCTCGAGCTACGTGATCGGCAAGGCCGTCGTCACCGAGGACGAGGACTGGGACTTCTAACGTCCAGGCGCGCAGCAGCGCGGATTCGTCAGGTCAGGGCGCCGCTACCCGCTCCGTTCGTCGGTGCCGCTCGACCCACTGCGCAAGCCGGATCGCGAGAGGGCGCCGGCCGGCCCAGCGCAGGCCTGCCATCCTCCACCGCTCGGTGACACCCATGCGCGACCAGTGTCGTCTGCCGGCGGCGGACAAACGTCGGTCAGCCATCACGACGTCTGGCAGGGACGCGGCGGCATGTCCCGCATACGCATCTTCCAGATCGGCCGCAAGAAGCGGATGTCCGAGCCTCCGCGCGAGCTCGACGACGCGCCCACCCAGCTCGGCGGCACGTTCGCGGGCTCGCGCGGGATTCGCATAGGCGCCGGCAAGGTCGAGGTGGTCCTCCAATTCGTTGGCGAGCCGCAGCAGGAGAAGCTGCCGCGCCGCCGGAGGGGCAGTCGCCAGCCCCGCAAGATGCGCATCGAGGGCACGTGCGGTTCCCCACGGCAGGTGGTGATACTCCCAGACCAGACGCTCCGCCCCCGCGCCCACCTCGCGCGCCAGCAGCGAGCGCTGCGCCGGACGGACACGGCGGTCACTGCCGTCGAACGCGTGCAGGATGTAGGCCGCGTGCAGCAGGGCGGCGGCCACCGCATCGACCGGCGCGTCCTCGCCGAGCGCGATGCTCGCGGTGCCTGTCAGGTGGCAGAGAAAAGGCACGCCCTGCGAGCGGTGCATACCGAAGGTCAGCTGGGCGGCGAGATCATGGGCCGCCTTGAGCCGGCACAGCGCCTCGGCGTCCATGCCGCAGGCGATCGCCTGGTTCATGAGCTGTGGATACGTGCGCGCCACGTCCCTCATCGAATTCCCCCGCCCTGCGTCTGTGGATCAACTACCGGTGCAGTCCGCCCAAACTCGGCGTTCAAACACTGACCCCATTGGCCTGACCGTATACCCGAATGTCTTGCAATTCATTACTCGCAGTATGGCGGTCCAGGCCTCATGAGTTATGCGATTCGTGGCAAGCTCCCGCAGGCCTGGCAGCGGCATCGGGATCGGCCAATCGGGCCTGGCAGGCGCACCGCGTCTGGGAAGATGCTCACGCCCAGGTCGCCGGCGAGGGAGGCGTGCAGCCACATTGCTCGAAGTGATCGACAAGGGATCTACCACCCGGACGCACCCCGTCCCTCTCCTCTTCGTCCACGGCGCTTCCGCCGCCGCGTGGTGCTGGGAGGTGCACTTCCTGGACTACTTCGCCGGCAGGGGCTACCGGGCCGTGGCGCTGAGCCTTCGTGGTCACGGCGCCAGCACCTTGTCCGAGCCTCTCGACTCCTGCTCCCTGGCCGACTACGTGGATGACGTAGACACCGTCGTCGGTGAACTCGGTTCCCCACCGGTGCTCATCGGTCACTCCCTGGGCTGCTGGGTGGTACTCAAGTACCTGGTGCTGCACGCAGCTCCAGCCGGGATCCTCATGGCACCAGGCACGCCGCAAGGATTGCGGCGCTGGGCATTTCGTTCGATCCGCCGTCATCCCTGGGTTTTTCTGCGCGCCAATACCGTCGGGAGTCTGCACGACATCTTCAACACCCCCGCCCTGGCCCGCGAATTCTGTTTCTCCGGGAGCACCCCAGAGGCCGTCGTCGAATCCTGCGCTGCCCGTTTGGGACCCGAAAGTCGGCGCGTGACAAAAGATTTGATGAAGCAACTCCCCGGCGCCGGGCTCGTGAATGCCCCGATGCTCGTCCTCGGAGCAGAAGACGACGGCATGCGAGTCGACGGGGATGCGCTCGCGGTGGCGCAGGCTTACCAATCGGAAATTGAGATGTTTCCCGGAATGGGGCACGTGATGATGCTGGAGCCGGGATGGCAGGCAGTCGCCGAGCGAATCGGCGACTGGCTCACAGCGCGGGGGCTATGAGGGCGGCGGCCTGGTCAGGGCTGGCGTGGATGCGCCTGTCCAGACACATGTTGTGGTCGCGTCGGCGAATAGAGCCTCGGCGCGAACGTCGCCATCACCGGCCAGCGCACCTTGACCCCGCCGGCCACCGGCATGCGGATGGTGAAGTAAATGAGTTGCACGTCCAGGCCGACTTGGAGGCGCACCTCTTTGAGGGGCTCGGCGCGCACGCCCATGCCCAAGCCGCGCAGGCGCGCGGCGATGCCGCGTTCGAAAAACTCGGCTGGGTCTGACGGCCTCGAATCCCTCGGTACCGGCTTGCTCTGGCTGCCGGCAGCCGCGGAAGCGTTGAGCTTCCGGTTCTTCGCGGTCGGAGTCGTCATGGCTCGACTGTACTCTGCGCGACCGGCGCCGACCCGGTCGCCAAGATGTCGATGCAGGCAGCGAGCAGGCAGGACGGGATCTGTCCGGGTGAACGGCGTATGAATTGTCTGCACGCGGTTGCGCCGCAGTAGCGCGGCGACGCGGCTGCCCTGACACTGTTGGGGTGACGAATACCGCCGCCTCTCAAACCAGCAACTTCTGCCGCTCTGTGCTGCGCTGGCTGCGCGCCGGCTACCCCGAGGGTGTCCCCGGGCCCGACCGGGTGCCCCTGCTGGCGCTGCTGCGCAGCACGCCCCTGACCGAAGAACAGATCGCCGAGGTGGTGCACAACCTCACTGCGCAGGGATCGCCGGCGGTGGCTGACGGGGTGATCGACCGCGACGAGATCGCCCAGTTCATCTCTGACGTGACGCAGTACGACGCCGGGCCCGAGAACATCATTCGGGTGGCCGCCACGCTGGCCGCCGTCGGATGGCCGCTGGCCGGCATCGACGTCAGCGAGGTCATCCCCGGTGACGAGTGGGGAGAGGCCGCGGAGATCGCCGCGCGCATCGCGGCAGCCAAGAGCGCTCCGGGCGTCTTGCCGTAGGGGGCCTACATCTTCGAGATGTCGATGACGAAGCGGTAGCGGACGTCGCTGGCCAGGACGCGCTCGTAGGCTTCGTTGATGTAGTCGGGCTCGATGAGCTCGATTTCCGGCGTCACGCCGTGCTCGGCGCAGAAGTCCAGCATCTCCTGGGTCTCGGCGATGCCGCCGATGTTTGACCCGGACAGGCTGCGGCGCGCCAGCGCCAGCGAGAAGGCGCCCACCTCCATCGGGTGCTCGGGAATGCCCAATTCGACGAGCGTGCCGTCGACGTCGAGCAGGCTCAGGTAGTCGTTGAGGTTCAGGTTCGCCGAGACTGTGTTCAGGATCAGGTCAAAGCCGTTGCGCAATTTCTTGAAGGTCTCGCGCTCGGCGGTGGCGTAGTAATGCGTGGCGCCCAGCCGCAAGCCGTCCTCCATCTTCTTCAGCGACTGCGACAGCACCGTCACCTCGGCGCCCATCGCCGCGCCGAGCTTGACGCCCATGTGGCCCAACCCGCCCAGGCCGATGATCGCCAGGCGGGTGCCCTCGCCGGCTTTCCAGTGCCGCAGCGGCGAGAACAGGGTGATGCCCGCGCACAGCAGCGGCGCCGCCTTATCCAGGGGCAGCGCGTCGGGGATGCGCAAGACGAAGTTTTCGTCGACGACGACCGCCTGGCTGTAGCCGCCCTGCGTCGTCGTCCCGTCCTTGTCGGTGGCGTTGTAGGTGAAGACGGTTCCCCGGCTGCAGTACTGCTCGAGGCCGGCCTCACAGCTGCTGCACCGGCCGCAGGAGTTCACCATGCAGCCGACGCCGACGCGGTCACCCACCTTGTGCTTGGTGACCTCGGACCCGACGGCGGTCACCACGCCGGCGATCTCGTGGCCCACCACCAGCGGGTACCGGGGGATGCCCCATTCGGCCTTCGCCGTGTGGATGTCGGAGTGGCAGATCCCGGCGAACTTGATGTCGATGGCGACGTCATGCGGCCCCGGGTCGCGCCGCTCGATGGTGGTCTTGGTCAGCGGTGCCGTCGGCGAGGTGGCCGCATACGCCGAAACTGTGCTCATTGAAAATCCCTCTTCGATTCGATACGTCATCAATTCGATACGTCAGACAAGAACTTTAGCTAAGGTAATAGTTATTCCGCCACGTGATGTTCGTCGGGCGGGCCGTCAGTTGATCGGGGCGTTCACCAGGCGTAGGTCGTCGACGATGCCCCGGGCCGCGATCAGGCCCTCGCCGGTCTGCCATATCTCGTCGTTGACGACGTAGACGCGATTGTCGCGGTTGGCGGACAGCCTGCGCCACGGGTCGCTGTCCAGGATCGTGGCGGCCCGGTCGGCGGCGCCCGGCGTGGCGCAGGACACATACACCACGTCGGCGTCGGCGATCGACAGGTCAGGATTTTTCGCCAGGTCCGCGTCGTTCGCCGCGATCTCGACGTAGGGCTTGTCGGTGAACCGCTGGGCGGCCGGCCGGTCCACGCCGACCGCGCCGAGCACGCTGGCCGGGAAGTTGTTGGCGCCGTACACCCGGATCGTGCCGGTTGTCAGCTGCACGATCGACGCCTGGTAGTGGGAGGCGTCATGCCGCGCGCCGATGTCGGAGGCCCGCTGCGAAAACCCGCCGAGCAACGCGTTGGCCGCGCCGCCGCGGCCGGTGGCGGCGCCGACGGCGCGCAGGTTGTCCTGCCACGCAGCGCCCGGCGCCGCCGTGAACACCGTCGGCGCGATCGCGTTCAGCTGCGGGTACAGCGCGGGCGTCAGCCCCTGCGACCCCAGGATCAGATCGGGGTGGGCGGCCGTGATCGCCTTCAGGTCCGGATGGGAGCGGGTGCCGACCCCCGGCACGCCGTGCATCGCACCGCCCAGGTAGGCGGGCTGACTCGATGACCCGTCCGGCAGCGCCGCGCCGACCACCCGCGACTGCAGGCCCAGCGCACACAGCGTGTCGAGCTGGTCGCCGGAGAGCGCCACGATGCGCTGCGGGTCGGCGGGCACCTGCACGACGTTCGGGTCCACACCCGCGGCGTTGCGGACCGGCCGCTTCGACGAGCCGGGATCGGCCTCGGCGGCGTCGCGCGCACAGGAGTCGTCGGGGCGGCGGTCGTTTCCGAGCACGCCGGCGCCGGCGATCTGGGTGGTGGGGGTGACCAGGGAACGTCCCGGCGCCCGGCCGGCGGGGGCGTCGGATCCGCATCCGCCGCTGGCCAGGACCAGCGCCGCCGTCACCCCGGTCGTCGCGGCCAGCCGGGCGGGTCCCCCGTTCGCGCCGAACAACACGCGTCAGACGCTAACATCCGGCCAGCGTGGCGATCGCGAGCGCGGCGGAGCCGGGCGACGCGGGTCGCCACGATCCGACCCCGCCCGCCGCCACGATCCGACCCCGCCCGCCGCCACGATCCGACCCCGCCCGCCGCCACGATCCGACCCCGCCCGCCGCCCCATCGACGGGCCCGCCGCACCGGTGAGCCGTTTACGACAGTTTGTAGGACCAGCCCTGACGTCGTCATGATCGACGGCTAAGATTCCACTCGATACCGATTACTTTTGGGCCAGTGTCCGATCTGGATGTTTGGAGAAGCTGTTGACAGCCGAAGCGCCCCCCTTGGGAGAACTCGAGGCCGTTCGTCCGTACCCGGACCGGATGGGCCCGAAGGGGAACCTGGTCTACAAACTGATCACCACGACCGATCACAAGATGATCGGCATCATGTACACGGTCACCTGCTTCGCCTTCTTCTTCATCGGCGGGCTGATGGCGTTGCTGATGCGCACCGAACTGGCCGCTCCCGGGCTGCAGTTCCTGTCGAACGAGCAGTTCAACCAGCTGTTCACCATGCACGGCACGATCATGCTGCTGCTGTACGCCACACCGGTGGTGTTCGGCTTTGCCAACCTGGTGCTGCCGTTGCAGATCGGTGCGCCCGACGTGGCCTTCCCGCGGCTGAACGCCTTCTCGTACTGGCTGTTCCTGTTCGGTGGCCTGATCGCCGCGTCCGGCTTCATCGTCCCGGGCGGGGCGGCCGACTTCGGCTGGACCGCGTACACGCCGCTGTCTGACGCGGTGCACTCACCCGGTGCCGGCGGAGACCTGTGGATCACCGGTCTGATCGTCGCCGGTCTGGGCACCATCCTGGGTGCGGTCAACATGATCACCACCGTGGTGTGCATGCGCGCCCCCGGCATGACGATGTTCCGGATGCCGATCTTCACGTGGAACATCCTGGTCACGTCGATCCTCATCCTGATCGCGTTCCCGATCCTGACCGCGGCGCTGTTCGGGCTGGCCGCCGACCGACATCTGGGTGCCCACGTCTACGACGCCGCCAATGGCGGAGTGTTGCTGTGGCAACACCTGTTCTGGTTCTTCGGCCATCCCGAGGTGTACATCATCGCGCTGCCGTTCTTCGGCATCGTCACCGAGATCTTCCCGGTGTTCTCGCGCAAGCCCGTCTTCGGCTACACCACCCTGGTGTACGCCACCCTGTCGATCGCGGCGCTGTCGGTCGCGGTGTGGGCGCACCACATGTTCGCCACCGGAGCCGTTCTGCTGCCGTTCTTCTCGTTCATGACCTACCTGATCGCCGTGCCGACCGGAATCAAATTCTTCAACTGGATCGGCACGATGTGGAAGGGGCAGATCACCTTCGAGACGCCGATGCTGTTCTCGGTCGGCTTCCTCATCACCTTCCTGCTCGGCGGCCTGACCGGTGTGCTGCTGGCCAGCCCGCCGCTGGACTTCCATGTGACCGACAGCTATTTCGTGGTGGCACACTTCCACTACGTGCTGTTCGGCACCATCGTGTTCGCCACCTACGCCGGCATCTACTTCTGGTTCCCGAAGATGACCGGACGGCTGCTCGACGAGCGCCTGGGCAAGCTGCACTTCTGGCTGACCTTCATCGGGTTCCACACCACCTTCCTGGTGCAGCACTGGCTGGGCGACCTGGGCATGCCGCGCCGCTATGCCGACTACCTGCCCAGCGACGGGTTCCAGCCGTACAACATCGTCTCGACGGTCGGCGCCTTCATCCTGGGCGCATCGATGTTCCCGTTCGTCTGGAACGTCTTCAAGAGCTGGCGTTACGGCGAGGTCGTCACGGTCGACGACCCGTGGGGCTACGGCAACTCGCTCGAGTGGGCGACCAGCTGCCCGCCGCCGCGGCACAACTTCACCGAGCTGCCCCGAATCCGTTCGGAGCGCCCGGCATTCGAGTTGCACTACCCGCACATGGTGGAACGGCTGCGCGCCGAGGCACACGTGGGACGCCACGCGACGGCTCTCGAATCGCCGAAGGGCTTCGGTCCGCGGACCGAGGCCGATCGTTCGACTCCCGAGCAGTAGCGGGCCGTCGGGAGTGAACTCGCCACCCAAGGTGTCGGTGCTGATCACCGTCACCGGCGTGGATCAACCGGGCGTGACGGCGACGCTCTTCGAGGCCTTGTCACGACACGGGGTCGAGCTGCTCAACGTCGAACAGGTGGTGATCCGGCGCCGCCTGACGCTGGGCGTGCTGGTGTGCTGCCCGGTCGAGGTCGCCGACGGCGCGCAGTTGCGCGAGGATGTCGAATCGGCCATCCACCAGGTGGGCCTCGAGGTCAGCATCGAGCGCAGCGACGACGTCCCGATCATGAGGGAACCCTCCACCCACACCATCTTCGTGCTGGGCCGGCCCATCACCGCCGGCGCGTTCGGCGCGGTGGCCCGGGAGGTGGCCGGCCTTGGCGTCAACATCGATCTGATCCGCGGGGTCTCCGACTATCCGGTGATCGGCCTCGAGTTGCGGGTGTCGGTGCCGCCGGGCGCGGACGGATCGCTGCGGACCGCCCTGAACCGGGTGTCCCGCGAGGAACAGGTCGATGTGGCGGTCCAGGACTACAGCCTGGAACGACGATCTAAGCGGCTCATCGTCTTTGACGTCGACTCGACGCTGGTGCAGGGCGAGGTCATCGAGATGCTGGCCGCCCGCGCGGGCGCGGAGGGCAAGGTCGCGGCGATCACGGACGCCGCGATGCGCGGCGAGCTGGACTTCGCGCAGTCGCTCGAGCAGCGGGTGGCGACGCTGGCGGGCCTGCCCGCCAGCGTGATCGACGAGGTCGCCGGGGCTTTGGAGCTGATGCCCGGCGCCCGCACCACGCTGCGGACCCTGCGGCGCCTCGGTTACGCCTGCGGCGTGGTGTCCGGCGGATTCCGTCGCATCATCGAGCCGCTGGCCGAGGAGCTGATGCTGGACTATGTCGCGGCCAACGAGCTCGAGATCGTCGACGGCGCGCTGACCGGCCGTGTGATCGGACCGATCATCGATCGGGCCGGAAAGGCTTCGGCGCTAAGGGAATTCGCCGAACAGGTCGGGGTGCCGATGGCCCAGACCGTTGCGGTGGGCGACGGCGCCAACGACATCGACATGCTGGCCGCGGCCGGGCTGGGCATCGCGTTCAACGCCAAGCCGGCGCTGCGCGAGGTCGCCGACGCGTCGCTGAGCCACCCCTACCTGGACACGGTGTTGTTCCTGCTGGGCGTCACGCGCGGCGAAATCGAGGCCGCCGACGCGGTCCACGGCGAGGTCCGCCGCGTGGAGATCCCGCCCGGGTAATTCCGGCCGGCCGCGCGGCGACCCGGCACGTGTTCGGGCGTCGCGGTACGGCACGATGGTCGGGTGTCGGAGAACGGAAGCCGGAGGTGACACCCGGGGATTCGGGTGCAGCCGACCACAACAGCGACGCGGCCGACCCCGATCTGCTGCTCGACTTCAGGCAGGTGTCGCTGCGACGCGGCGGCAACGTCTTGGTCGGGCCGGTGGATTGGGCGGTAGAACTCGACGAACGCTGGGTGATCATCGGGCCCAACGGGGCCGGTAAGACCTCGCTGCTGCGGATCGCCGGGGCGGCCGAACATCCTTCGTCCGGCGTGGCTTTCGTGCTCGGCGAGCGCCTGGGCCGGGTCGACGTGAGCGAGTTGCGGTCCCGGATCGGGCTCAGCTCCGCGGCCTTGGCGCAGCGAATACCCACCGACGAGGTGGTGCGCGATCTGGTGGTGTCGGCCAGCTATGCGGTGCTGGGCAGGTGGCGGGAGAGCTACGACGACGTCGACTACCGGCGTGCGCTCGACATGCTCGAGAGCCTGGGCGCTGAGCACCTCGCGGACCGTCCCTACGGAACGCTGTCTGAAGGTGAGCGCAAGCGGGTGCTGATTGCCCGCGCGCTGATGACCGACCCCGAGCTGCTGCTGCTCGACGAGCCCGCCGCCGGCCTGGACCTGGGCGGCCGCGAGGAGTTGGTCGCCCGGTTGGCCGACCTGGCGGCCGACCCCGACGCGCCCGCCCTGGTGTTGGTCACCCACCACGTCGAGGAGATCCCACCCGGGTTCAGTCACTGCATGCTGCTCTCGGAAGCCGAGGTGGTGGCCGCGGGGCTGCTGACCGACGTGCTGACCGCCGAGAACCTGTCCACCGCGTTCGGCCAGGCGATCGCGCTCGACATCGTCGACGGGCGCTACTTCGCGCGGCGAGTTCGCACCCGCGCTGCCCACCGGAGGAGGCAGGAATGACCCCGAGCCCCGAGCCGCTGCCGACCCGACCGGCCGCCACCGTGATGCTGGTCCGCGACGTGCCCGGCGGCTTGAAGATCTTCCTGATGCGCCGCCACTCGAAGATGGAGTTCGCCCCGGGCGTCATCGTGTTTCCCGGCGGCGGCGTCGACGACCGCGATCGCAACGCCGATATCGCGTGGGCCGGCCCGCCGCCGCAGTGGTGGGCGCAGCGGTTCGGCATCGAGCCCGACTTGGCCGCGGCGCTGGTGTGCGCGGCGGCCCGGGAGACGTTCGAGGAGTCGGGGGTCTTGTTCGCCGGTCCGGCCGACGATCCGGATTCAATCGTGCGCGATGCCTCGGTCTACGCCGATGCCCGCCGCGCCCTGGCCGACCGGACGCTGTCGTTCGCCGACTTCCTGCGCACCGAAAACCTGGTGCTGCGCTCCGACCTGCTGCGGCCGTGGGCCAACTGGGTCACGCCCGAGGCCGAGCGGACCCGCCGCTACGACACCTATTTCTTCGTGGCCGCCCTGCCCGAGGGCCAGCGCGCCGACGGCGAGAACACCGAATCCGACCGCGCCGGCTGGGCGTTGCCGCAGGACGCCATCGACGACTTCGAGGCCGGTCGCAACATCCTGCTGCCGCCGACCTGGACGCAGCTGGACTCGCTGGCCGGGCGAAGCGTCGCCGATGTGCTGGCGGTGGAGCGCCAGATTGTGACGGTGCAGCCTCTTCTCGAAAAGCGAGGCGACAACTGGGTTTTCGAGTTCTTCGATTCCGACCGTTACCACCGGGCGCGGGAAGCGGGCGGTTCCATGAAGTGGCCATTGTGAGCGCACGGGTGAGCGAGTTCGTCAGCGTGGTGGTCAGCGACGGCTCGCGGGATGCCGGGCTGGCCATGTTGCTGCTGTCGCGCCCCCCGACCAACGCGATGACCCGCCAGGTCTATCGGGAGATCATCACGGCCGCAGAGGATTTGGGCCGGCGCGACGACGTCGCCGTGGTCATTCTCTTCGGGGGCCACGAGATCTTCTCCGCGGGCGACGACATGCCCGAGCTGAGGACGCTGCGGGGGCGGGAGGCGGACAGCGTGGCACGGGTCCGGCAGGAGG
This sequence comes from Mycobacterium sp. 94-17, assembly GCF_035617725.1. Lineage (NCBI taxonomy): Bacteria > Bacillati > Actinomycetota > Actinomycetes > Mycobacteriales > Mycobacteriaceae > Mycobacterium > Mycobacterium sp. 94-17. Next base: position 237,504 of record NZ_JAPIYN010000004.1, on the reverse strand, counting down.
CCGTCGACGCCGTGGCGGGGATCCCCAAGCCGACCGTCGCCGCGATCACCGGATACGCGCTGGGCGCCGGGCTCACGCTGGCCCTGGCCGCCGACTGGCGGATCAGCGGGGACAACGTGAAGTTCGGCGCGACCGAAATCCTGGCCGGCCTGGTGCCCGCCGGCGATGCGCTGGCCCGCCTGACCCGGGCGGCCGGCGCGAGCAAGGCCAAGGAGCTGGTGTTCAGCGGCCGGTTCATCGACGCCGAGGAAGCCCAGACGCTGGGCCTGATCGACGAAATGGTGGCGCCCGACGACGTCTACGACGCCGCCGCCGCCTGGGCGCGCCGCTTTCTGGACGGCCCGCGGCAGGCGCTGGCCGCCGCCAAAGCCGGAATCAACGCCGCCCTCTGACCGCGATGCCGACCTCGGGCAGCCCGGTCGCTACGGCGAGGTGTTCTACCGCTGGTCAGGGCGGTGGCGACGGGGCGGCTCCCGCGGGCCGTTAGGCTTCCCTGCATGACCAGTTCGACCGACGCCGTTCCGACGCCCCATGCCACCGCCGAACAGGTGGAAGCCGCCCGGCACGACAGCAAGCTGGCCCAGGTGCTCTACCACGACTGGGAAGCCGAGACGTACGACGACAAGTGGTCGATCTCCTACGATCAGCGCTGCATCGACTATGCCCGGGGCCGCTTCGACGCGATCGTGCCCGACGAGGTGCGGCGCGAGCTGCCCTACGACCGCGCGCTCGAATTAGGCTGCGGCACAGGGTTTTTCCTGCTCAATCTGATCCAGTCCGGGGTGGCGCGCCGCGGATCGGTGACGGACCTTTCGCCGGGCATGGTCAAGGTCGCCACCCGCAACGGCCAGTCGCTGGGCCTCGACATCGACGGCCGGGTCGCCGACGCCGAGGGCATCCCGTACGAGGACAACACCTTCGACCTGGTCGTCGGGCACGCGGTGCTGCACCACATTCCCGACGTGGAGCTGTCGCTGCGCGAGGTGATCCGGGTGCTGCGCCCGGGCGGCCGGTTCGTCTTCGCCGGCGAGCCGACCAGCGCGGGCGATGTGTACGCCCGCGAGCTGTCTACCCTGACCTGGCGTATCGCCACCAACGTCACCAGGCTGCCCGGTCTGGGCGGCTGGCGGCGCCCGCAAGCCGAGCTCGACGAATCCTCGCGGGCCGCGGCGCTGGAGGCGATCGTCGACCTGCACACCTTCACCCCGGGTGACCTGGAGCGGATGGCGGTCAACGCCGGCGCCCGCGACGTGCGGACCGTCAGCGAAGAGTTGACCGCCGCGATGTTCGGCTGGCCGGTGCGCACCTTCGAGGCTTCGGTGCCGCCCGGGCGCCTGGGCTGGGGCTGGGCGAAATTCGCGTTCCACGGCTGGAAGACGCTGAGCTGGGTGGACGCCAACGTGTGGCGCCGCGTGGTCCCGAAGGGCTGGTTCTACAACGTGATGGTCACCGGGGTCAAACCCTCCTGAACCAAGCCGGTCGAGGCCTGTGCTTCAGCACGGACGACGTCAGCTACCTGCGGTCGCAAGCCGGTGCCGCGGCGCTGGCGACCGTTGCCGAGCTCGAACTGACGGACGCCACGCGGGTCGCCGACGTCGGCGCGGTGCGCGCCCGATTCGGAGACCGGACGGCCGTACTGGTGGAGACGACGCTGCTGCGCCGGCGCGCCTTTGAAAAACTCGAAAAACTCGGTGACGTGTCGGACTGGCTGTTCACCGATGAGGCGCTGCAGCAGGCGACCGCGGCGCCGGTGGCCGTGCACCGGGCGGCGCGGCTGGCCGGTGGCGGCAGCGGCGTCGTCGTGCACGACGTGACCTGTTCGATCGGCACCGAACTCGCCGCGCTGAGGGGCCGGGGGATAGCCGCGGTGGGCAGCGATATCGATCCGGTGCGGCTGGCGATGGCGCGGCACAACGTGGGCGAATCGGCCTGGATCTGCCGCGCCGATGCGCTGCGCCCGGTCACCCGCGACGCCGTGCTCGTGGTGGATCCGGCTCGGCGCACCGAGGGCCGGCGACGGCTGCGCATCGACGACTACCAGCCCGCCCTTGGCTCGCTGCTGGACGCCTACCGCGGCCGGGACTTCGTCGTAAAGTGCGCTCCCGGAATCGATTTCGAGCAGATACGCGGACTCGGTTTCGACGGGGAGATCGAGGTGACTTCCTTTCGGGGCTCCGTCCGCGAGGCATGCCTGTGGTCGGGCGGACTCGCGCACCCCGGCGTGGGTCGGCGGGCCAACCTGCTGGATCGCGGCGAGCGGCTCACCGACACCGACCCCGACGACTGCCCGGTGGGCCCGGTCGGGCAATGGATCGTGGACCCGGACGGCGCCGTGGTGCGCGCGGGGCTGGTGCGCCACTACGGGGCGCGGCACGGACTGTGGCAGCTCGACCCCGCCATCGCCTACCTCTCCGGCGATCGGCTGCCGGCGGCGGACCGCGGGTTCGAGGTGCTCGAGCAGCTGGTCTTCGACGAACGCCGGCTCTGCCAGGCGCTGGCGGCGCGGGACTGCGGGTCGCTGGAGGTCCTGGTGCGCGGGGTTCGGGTGGACCCGGACGCGTTGCGCAAGCGGATGCGGCTGCGCGGGAGCCGGTCGCTGTCGGTGGTCGTCACCCGCATCGGTGCACGCAACGCCGGCCGCGCGATGGCGTTCATTTGCCTACCCTCCCGGTAGCGCCGGGTACGCTGGCGGCGTCACGTCCGCGGGTCACCGGCCCTGGCGAGTTTGCGAGGACACTTCCACGATGCGTTATCTGATAGCCGCTGCGCTGGTCACGGCGGTGGTCTCGGTGGGCTGGCCGGCCACGGCCGCGCCGCCGTCGTGTGCGGGCCTGGGCGGCAGCGTCGAAGCGGGCCAGATGTGCCATATCCAGGCCGGCGGCCCCAACTACACGCTCAACATGAGCTTTCCCGCCGACTATCCCGACGCGCAGGCGATGGCCGACTACATCACCCAGAACCGGGACGGCTTCGTCGCCGTCGCGCAGAGTTCCGGGGGGCGCGACCGGCCGTACCAACTCGAAGCCACCACCGAGCAGCGCAACGCCGGGCAGCCGCCGCACAACACCCGCAGCGTCGTGCTCAAGTTCTTCCAGGATGTCGGCGGAGCGCACTCGTCGACCTGGTACAAGGCGTTCAACTACGACCTCGGCACCAAGCAGCCCATCACGTTCGACAATCTGTTCGCCCCCGGCACCGCGCCGCTGGACGCCATCTTCCCGATCGTGCAACGCGACCTGGAACGCCAAACCCCCTTGGGCGCCGCACTTTTGCCGTCGACGGGCCATGATCCCACGCACTATCAGAACTTCGCCATCACCGACGATCAGCTGATCTTCTACTTCGCTCCGGGCGAGATGCTGCCGGCGTTCGCCGGTCCGTTGCAGTCCCAGGTGCCGCGCAACGCCATCCCGCCGCTGGCGATATAGCCTTGCGGGCGCGGCCTGGCTCTGCGCAGCGGCTCAGACCGGTCCGGCCTGCAACTCCATCGCGACGGCGGCGAGCACCAGCGCCACCTGAGCGACGCAACCGATCAGCGGGACGAGAAAGGCCCGCCGTTTCCGGCGCACCAGGAGGTACCCGGCGACCCCGATGTCGGCGACCAACAGGGCGGCGCCGCCCCAGGTGCCCAACGTCATGGCCCGGTCGATCCAGGCGGGATCGCCGCACTTCTGGTAGCCGCAGGGGTCGGTGCTCATCACCAGCAGGCCCAGCAGCGCGAAGCTGGCCGCGTACAGGACGCCGTGGACGACCAGCAGGACGGCCGTCGCCACGGTGCCTGCGGCACCGAGTGGGCTTGCTGTGGTGTTGGTGGTCGCGGCGGCGGGCGCCGCGGGCTCGTTGATCGGCACTCCAGAGGTATGTCCCGGTCAGGCCGGCGCGAAACCGTAAACCTGGCCGTCGCTGGTGGCCGCCACCACCCGGCGGTCGGTGCCCACCGACACCCCGACCGGGTACCCGGTGGCCGCCGGCATCGGGTAGCTGGCCAGCGTGCGGCCGCTGCCCGGGTCGAAGACCAGCAGCGCCATGCCGGGCGCGCCGTCCGCCGGTGGCCCGCCGGCCACCGTGTATCCGACGCCGGTACCGGCCAGGCTCGACGACGACAGGGGCAGGACGTCATCGCGGCGCCACACCTGATCGGCGTGATCGCCTGCATCCTTGAACGCCGCCAGCCTGGTGTTGGGCCCGCCGCCGGCCACGATCAGACCCTGCGGGGTGACGGCGGGCGGCGTCTGCGCCAGGAACCCCAGCTGCACCGACCATTTCACCTTCGCGTCGGCCGCGCGCAGCGCCCACAGCCGCTGGTCGCGGCCGTTGACGTAGACCGTCGAACCGTCGGCCGACAGCACCGGGCTGGCGAGGACGCCGGCGCCCACGGCGTCGCTGGTCCATTCGCGGGTCAGCAGCGGGGTCTGCCCGGGGTGGTACTTCAGCCCCACCAGGCCCGCGGCCGCGGCACCGGGCTGCCAGACGCCGAGCACCACCATCCCGTTGGCGGGGGAGAAGGCGGGCGCCGCCGCGACGGGGCAACCGGGCCGCGCCTGCGCACAGTCGGCCAGCCCGCGTGTGGCGTCGGTGGGGTCGACGCCGTCGACCAGGTCGACCGGGCTGCCGGCGACCTGACCGCGGTGGGAGTCGAAGACCAGCACCTGGCCGAGGTGCGTGGCCACGAGCAGCTCGCCGTGCCCCAGGAACCGCGGCGTGGTGGGCATGCCGATCACCGGCTGACGCCACCGGGTCCACTGGGTCACCGGGAACGACAAGATCGCCCCCGGCTGGCCGACGTAGAGGTTGTCGAATCCGTCGAGCAGGGGGCCGCCGAAGCCGCCGCCCTGGACCAGCCGCACGCACCAGCGCTGCCGCCCGTTATCGTTGTTCTCCCATTCCATCAGCGAGCATCCCGCCGAGGTCTGGGCGTTGAAGGCCAGATAGCCGCGCGGGCTCAGCGCCGGCCCGGCGCCCAGAGTGCCCTTCACCGAACGGGTCCACTGCAGCGAAAGCTTGTCGGCGCCGCCGGTGGTGGTGTAACTGCTGTTGGCGGCGTCGGCATACTGCGCCGGCCAGCCCTGCGCGGCCGAGGCGTCGACCCACGGGTCGGTATTGCCGCAGGCGGCGAGCACGAGCGGCGGCACGGCCGCCAGCACCACGGACGACCAACGCCGGAGCCCACTGACGAGTTGTCGGGCAAGCACCTTCGGTTTCCCAAATCCTTCTTGCGGGGCGGGCCGCTCGCGGGCAGACCCGGCCGTTCGGGGGCAATCGAGTACAGGTGAGGGTAACCCGTGGCGGTTCGCGCGCCGGTAATCGATCGAGTTAGGCTGTCCGGCCATGACGAGCATGTGGGGTGCCCCGATCCATCGCCGCTGGCGTGGATCGAACCTCCGGGACCCGCGCCAGGCCAAGTTCCTCACGCTGGCCTCGCTGAAATGGGTGCTGCGCAACCGCGCGTACACGCCGTGGTATCTGGTGCGCTATTGGCGGCTGCTGAAATTCAAGCTGGCCAACCCGCACATCATCACGCGCGGCATGGTGTTCCTCGGCAAGGGTGTGGAGATCCACGCGACGCCCGAGCTGGCGCAGCTCGAGATCGGCCGGTGGGTGCACATCGGCGACAAGAACACCATCCGCGCGCACGAGGGCTCGCTGCGGTTCGGCGACAAGGTGGTGCTGGGTCGCGACAACGTCATCAACGCCTACCTCGACGTCGAACTCGGTGACTCGATGTTGATGGCCGACTGGTGTTACGTGTGCGATTTCGACCACCGGATGGACGACATCAACATGCCGATCAAGGACCAGGGCATCGTCAAGTCGCCGGTGCGGATCGGCCCGGACACCTGGGTGGGGGTGAAGGTCTCGGTGTTACGGGGCACGTCCGTCGGGCGGGGTTGCGTGCTGGGGTCTCACGCGGTGGTCCGCGGCGTGATCCCGGACTACTCGATCGCGGTCGGAGCGCCGGCCAAGGTGGTCAAGAACCGCCAGCTCGCCTGGGAGAGTTCGGCCGCGCAACGCGCCGAGCTGGCCGCGGCGCTGGCCGACATCGAACGCAAGAAGGCCGCCCACTAGCTCGGTCAGATGTTCTGGTAGCGCCGCAGCGCCTCGGCGCGCTCGGCGGCATGGTCGACCAGGGGCTCGGGGTAGCCGTCCGGCCGCCGGCCCTTGCGCAGGTGCGCGTCGTCGGCCGAGCGCAGTTCGGGCACCCAGCGCCGGATGTAGTCGCCCGCCGGATCGAACTTCTCGCCCTGCGTGATCGGGTTGAACACGCGGAAGTAAGGCGCGGCGTCGGTACCGCAGCCCGCACACCACTGCCAGCCGTGCTGATTGTTCGCCATGTCGCCGTCGACCAGCTGGTCCAAGAACCATTCGGCGCCCCACTGCCACGGCAGATGCAGATCCTTGACCAGAAACGAGGCCACGATCATCCGCACCCGGTTGTGCATGAAACCGGTGTCGCGCAGCTGACGCATCCCGGCGTCGACGACCGGAAAACCGGTCTCGCCGGCTTTCCACGCCTCGAAGCGCCGTTTGGCCTCGGCCCCGGTGTCGGTCGCAATGTTGTCGAAATCGCCGTTCCAATTGCGCCAGGTGCTGGCCGGCCAGTGGTGCAGCACGTCGGCGTAGAAATCGCGAAAAGCCAACTCCCGCAGGAAGGCCTGCGCCCCGCCGCTGCGCAGGTCCAGGTCGACGACCAGGGTGCGCGGATGAATGGCGCCGAACTTCAGGTGCGCCGACATGCGGCTGGTTCCGTGCAGGTCGGGCCGGTTGCGGTCGTCGGCGTAGCTGCGTAATCCGTTGTCGACGAACGACTTCCACTGCTTGCGGGCCGCCGCCTCGCCCGCGGCCACCTCAAGGGTGGGCCCGGGGTCGGGGATCTCGCACTGCTTGATGCGCAGCTGTGCCGGATCCAGCCAGCGCGCGGACTTCGCGTTCGACTTCGCCGGTTCGCGCCAGCCCGACTTGCGCCACTGGCGCAGAAACGGGGTGAACACTTTGTAGGGTGAGCCGTCCGGCTTGGTGACGCGCCCGGGCGAGACCAGATAGGGCGACCCCGTCGCCACCAGCGGGACCGAGTCCAGCGCCGCGCGCACCCACTCGTCACGGCGCTTGCCGAACGGCGCGAAGTCCTCGGAGATGTGCACCGAGGAGGCGTCGATTTCCTGGACGATGCGCGGAATCTGGGTGTGCGGCTGCCCGCGGGTGATCAGCAGCCGGCCGTCGAGATCGTCGCGCAACCGCCGCAGCGCATCACCCAGATACTGCAGCCGGCGTTGTCCCGACGACCCCTCCAGGCGTGGATCGAGCACGAAACAGGCGAGCACCTCCTCGTTCTCGGCCGCGGCGACGAGCGCCGGATGGTCACGCAACCGCAGATCGCGGCGAAACCACAACAGTGCCGGCATGATTCGAGGTCCTCAGCGGTTGAGTCGCCAGATGTGGGTGGACAGGGCGGTCGCGAAGCCGCACCACAGCGGGTAGGGCAGCAACGCCAGCCCGCCGCGCGGGGTCACTTGCGCCGTGCGGCGGACCAGATCGGCGCTGCTGGCGGTCAGCGCCGCGGCGCCCAGCGCGGACGCGCCGAGTTTGTGGTAGCCGAAGAACAGCCAACTCCAGCCTGCGTTGAGGAGCAGGTTCGCCGCCAGCGCCGCGGTGTAGGCGCGAGCCTTGTCTCGCTGGCCGCTCGCGCGGAACCGGTCCAGCGCCACCGCCGACGCGACCGCGATGTCGCCGTAGAGCGTGGTCCACACGGTGGGGAAGGCGGCGTGGGGCGGTTGGTAGGAGGGTTTGCGAAGCCGCGCGTACCACCGGGGAATGGCGTTGCTGCTAGCGATGCTTCCGCTGCCTGCGGCTGCGGCGACGGCCAGGCCGGTCGCGGCCAGTGTCGAGGGTCTCACGAAGTGCTCCGTTCTGGTTGTTTCTGGTTGGCTTGTCGCGCAACGGGTTTAGCGTGGCCAGGGTCTGCGCGCCACCAGATCCGGTTGCCGATGAGGGCGAACAGCGCCGGGATGACCAGCGTGCGCACCACGAAAGTGTCGAGCAGGATGCCGAGGCCGACGATGATGCCCAGCTGGGTCAGGACGACCAACGGCAACACCCCGAGCACGCAGAACACCGCGGCCAAAACGATTCCCGCGCTGGTGATTACGCCACCGGTGGCCGATACCGCGCGAACCATCCCCGCGCGGGCGCCGTGCTGCGCGGCTTCCTCGCGCGCCCGGGTGACCAGGAAAATCGTGTAGTCCACGCCGAGGGCCGCCAGGAACAGGAAGGCGAACAGCGGGGTGGTGTTGTCCAGCGCGGGGAAGCCGAAGACGTGCAGGCTCGCCCAGCCGCCCATGCCCAGCGCGGCCAGCGCACCCAGGATGGTCGCGGCCAGCAGCGTCGGTGGCGCCAGTGCCGAGCGCAGCAGGGCGTAGAGGACGACCAGGATGACGGCCAGGATCGCCGGGATCAGCACCACCCGGTCGTGCCTGGCCGCGTTGCGAACGTCCAGGGCCTGCGCGTCGGCGCCGCCCACCAGCGCGTGGGGGTCGGCGACGCATGTCGAATTCCGCAGCGCGGCAACGATCCTGAAGGCCTGGCGGGACGACGGCGGTGCGTCGATCACCACGGACCACTTGGTCAGGCCGGAACCCGACCGGCCGGATTCGGTCACCGAGACGACACCGGGGGTGGACGCGATGGCCTGCCGGACTGTCGACGCGTGGTCGGTGGGGCTGACCACCAGCGTCGGGTTGGCCAGGCCGGCCGGAAAGTGTTCGGCCACAATGCCGTAGCCCGTCACCGAGTCCGCGCGCACCCGGAACTGCTCGGTCTGCGACAAGCCGATGCGGGTTCCCAGCAGGCCGGTGCCGAGGGCCGCCAGCACCGCGATGGCGACGCCCGCGACCAGTGCGGGATGCCGGTCCACCCAGCGCGCGACCCGATACCAGCCACCGGAATCCAGCGTTTCGCCGTCGCCGGCCTGCGGGATGAACGGCCAGAACAGCCCGCGCCCGCAGAGGGCCAGCAGCGGCGGCAGGATCACCAGCACCGAAATCGCGGCGATTACCAGGCCACACGCCCCCAGCGCGCCGAGGCTGCGGGTGCTCGGGGTGGAGGCGAACAGCAGGGTGAGCAGCGCCAGCACCACGGTGGCGTTGCTGGCGACGATGGCCGGCCCCGCCCTTCGTACGGCGCGCCGCAACGCCGCGCGGTGCCCGGAATCGTGGCGGAGTTCTTGCCGATACCGCGAGATCAGCAATAGCGCGTAGTTGGTGCCGGCACCGAAAACCAGCACGCTGGTGATCCCGGAGGTGGCGCCGTCGAAGGTCAGCCCGGTCAGCGACGCCACCGCGGTACCGACGGTCGCGGCCACGCGATCGGCGAAGCCGACCGCGAGCAGCGGGAGCAGCCAGAGCACCGGGGAGCGGTAGGTGGCGATCAGCAGCAGCGCCACCACCGCAGTCGTCACCGCGAGCAGGGTGATGTCGGCATCGGCGAACGCGCCGGCGATGTCGGCGCCGAACGCCGGGCCCCCGGTCACGTGCGTGCGCAGATCAGCGGGCAGGCCATGCGCCGCCGCCGTGCGCAACGCGGTGACGGCGTCGGCGAGCGCAAGGCCCGACAGGCGGGCGCTGATCGGCACGATCCCGAGGGCGGCCTTCGCGTCTTGGCTGGGGATCAGCGGTGCGGCCGGCGCGGTCGCGCCGATTCGCGCGGCCGCGCGGTCGCGTGAGGCCTGGGCGGCCTGGATGTCGGACGGGCTCAGGACACCGCCGTCGCTGCGGCTGACCACCACGATCAGTGGGGCTTTGTGGCCGCCGGGAAACTGCTTGGACAGCGCGTCGACCTGGGCGGACTGCGCATCGAGTGGAACGGATTGCGGTGACGTTCCCGCCGCCGCGTTGGCGCCGACGAGGCACATCATCGCGACTCCCAGGAGCGCCGTGGCCACAGCGAGCAGCCATGAGCGCCGGCCGGTCACAGCAGCGGCCACAGAATCCCACACCCGACAACCCTTTCAATTTGTTAAACATTAATCAACTGAAATGAGGCATCGCCACGCGAGAGGGCACTATGGAGATTATGAACGCGGGGGCGGGGCGGTGCCGGATGCCAGGGGGTGCCCGCGATGAACGCTGAGCGGGGGGAGATGACCACGCGCAAGCGGCGGCACATCGACGTCTGTCTGCACGAGCCGGTCGGCTATGCGACCGTCACCACCGGGCTGGAGCGCTACGCACTGCCGTATAACGCGCTTACTCAGACGAATCTGGGCGATATCGACTTGTCCACCAGCTTTTTCGGCGTCGACCTGCGCTCGCCGATCCTCATCGGCGCGATGACGGGGGGCGCCGAGCTGTCCGGGACGATCAACCGGAATCTGGCCGCGGCCGCCCAGCAGCTGGGCCTGGGCATGATGCTGGGCTCGCAGCGGATCATGCTGGGCAGCGCCTTGGGGGAGCGCGCCGCGGACAGCTTCACGGTGCGCGACGTCGCCCCGGATGTCTTGCTGTTCGGCAACATCGGCCTGGCTCAGCTGGCGAAGGCCGCGATGCCGGATCTGGCGAAGGCGCTCGACCGGGTGGGCGCCGATGCCCTTGCCGTGCATACCAATCCGTTGCAGGAAGCGATGCAGCACAACGGTGACACCGATTTCTCCGGGTCGCTGAGCCGGTTGCGCGAGGCCGCCGACACCATCGACTATCCGATGCTGCTCAAGGAGGTCGGGCACGGGATCGGCGCCGCGGCGGTCGCGGAGCTCGTCGGTGCGCACAGCGAACTGCCGATCGCCGGAATCGACGTCGCGGGTGCCGGCGGCACGTCGTGGTCGCGGGTCGAGCAGTTCGTGCGATACGGCGAACTTCGCCATCCGCAGCTGGCCGATTGGGGGATCCCCACCGCCCGCGCCGTCGTGGAGGTGCGCGAGGCGCTGCCGGCGATTCCTTTGGTGGCCTCCGGCGGCATCCGTACCGGCATGGACGCCGCCAAGGCGATCGCGCTGGGAGCCGACGTGGTGGCGGTGGCGCGCCCGCTGCTGCCCGCCGCGATCGAATCGACTGCCGCCGTGGTTGATTGGCTGCAGCCCTTCATCGACGAGCTGCGGATCTGCCTGCACGGCTGTGGCGCGGCGAAGCTGGCTGACCTGCGTGACGTCGGCCTGCGCGGCGCGTCCTAGGCACCCGCGGCGTGGCAGTCATCCTGGCGTACGGATCGCCCGCCCTGGGGCACCTGCTGCCGACCGGGGCCCTGCTCGCCGAGCTGGCCCGCCGCGGGCATGACGTCCACCTGCGCACCATGTCTTCGGGCGTCTCGGCGATGCGCTCGGTCGGTGTGCACGCCGAGCCGGTCGATCCGGCCATCGAGACCATCGCCGGCAACGACTGGCAGGCGCGAAACGCCTTGGGAGTGCTGAAGTCGTCGATCGACGTTATGTGCCGGCGGGCGGTGCTGGAAGTCGACGACCTTCGCCGCGCGGCCGACGCGATCCGGCCGGATGCGGTGATCGTGGACGCGAACTGCTGGGGCGCCCTGTCGGCCGCGGACGCCGGACACATTCCGTGGCTGGTCTTCTCGCCGTTCACCCCGTACCTGCGCTCCCGTGGGGTGCCACCGTTCGGCCCCGGACTGCGCCCATTGCCCGGCATCGCCGGCGCCATCCGCGACGCCGGGGTACGACCGATCGTCAGGCACGTGTTCGACCGGCCGATGTTGCCCCGCATCAACGCCATTCGCGCCGGGCTGGGTGTGCCGCGGGTGCAGTCGGTGGACGAATTCATCCGGCGCGCGCCCCTGGTGTTGGCGGTCGGCGGCGAGCCGTTCGAATACCCGCATTCCGGATGGGCGGGCCTGGTGCACCATATCGGCGCGTGCGTGTTCGAACCCGCGCCGGCGGCGACACCGGAGTGGATCGACGCCATCGATCGTCCGCTGGTGCTGGTGAACACGTCCTCGTTGCGGCAGGCCGACGAGGTCCTGGGGCGAATTGCCTTGCGCGCGCTGGCCGACGAGGACGTTCATGTGGTGGCGACGTTCCCGGCCGGTATCCCCGCCGGCCTGCCGCGCGCGGCGAACGCGACCGTGTGCCGGTTCGTGCCGCACACGGCGATACTCGACAGGGCCGGCTGCGCCATCACGCACGGGGGGATGGGCACGACGCTGAAGGCCCTCGATCGCGGCGTACCGGTGTGCGTCGTGCCGTTCGCGCGCGACCAGGCCGAGGTCGCGCGGCGGGTGGAGGTCGCAGGCTGCGGTACCCGCCTGGCCGCGGGCAGGCTCACCGCCCCTCGATTGCGGGCCCGCGTGCGTGACGCGATGACGATGGTCGACGGCGCACACCGGGTGGCCGCCGGATTCGCCGCAACGGGAGGGGTCGCCCGCGGTGCCGAACTGATCGAGCAGCGGCTATTGGGCTGCGCCGCGGGGCGGCCGGTGCACTAGACGCCGCGTTTCACCGGAGTGCGGCGGCGTTTCGCCGCCGCCCGCTTCGGCTCGGCCTCGGACGCTTTGGGAGTTGTTGCGACGAGCCGGGATTCGAAGCTGGCCATCGCCTCGATCATCGTCGTCAACACCCGATGCGCCGCCGCCAGGTCGCGATCGGGAAGGCCGGCCAGCGCGGTATGTAGTTCGGCGCCAAGGGGAGTGAAAAACGACCGGGCCAGGGCCATGCCCGGTTCCTCGTAGCGGAGCAGGGTCTTGCGCCGGTCCTGTAGATCGCGTTCGCGCCGGACGTGGCCGGCCTCGATCATCCGATCCACGAGATAGGTGATCGCGGCCGGTGACACGTCCATGCGCCGTCGCAACTGTGCCGCGGTCAACGGTTCCCCGGCGCTCTCGGCAACCATGATGTGCAGCAATGCGTGGAAGTCGGTGCCGCTGACATCGTTCCTGCGGGCGAAGTGCCTACCGATGCGGTCGGACTGCGCAGTGACCGCGCGCAAATCGGCCGACATCAATTTCTCGAGTTCGGCCCGGTCTAATCGCCGGTCAGCGGCGGCGTGCTTGGTCACTTACCCGCATCCTTCTTGCAAGATACGCTGGTCAGCGTATCGGGCGACCGCTGATCGCGACCGGCGAAACGCTGGCGCGTTCGCCTTTGCATCTTGGGCAAACACTGTAGAGCAAACACGCCCGCAGCGTCCGCGGTGCGATCGGTGGGCCCCTCAGCCTACGGCACGGGGCACGGCTCGGCCCCACCCGGCGGGCACCACCGCCACTTCGCGGGATCGTGGGCCGAGCTCGTCAGCGGCTATCGCCACGGGCTCTCGTCGGGTTTGCCGGACGGGCGCCGCGCCCAACCGGCGGGTGGCCGACGCACCCGGGCCGCCCGGTGCCGAGAGTCGGTCATGGGCTCGCCGGCATGGATGCCGTTGGGGCGCAGGATGTTACGCCGCGTAGCGCCTCAGCTTTGTGCATCGCGCCCGCGCCCGTCTTGTTGCCCGTGCTGAATTCGGTGTCGCCCAAAGGAATTCACCCGATTTTGTGGGCCCGCCTGTGCGCGGCGACTGCCCAGGAGACGGCGGCGAGGGTGAACGCCGATACCTGTGCGGTGCCGACACGTCCGGACGGCACGAATCGATCCTCGACGTAGCGGCCGATGAACCCCGACGCCGGCAGGGGGTCCATGCCGGCGCGCCGGCGTGCCCACGATTCCAGCGACGTCAACGGACACCGGAGTCCGAGCACGACGACGGCGACTCCCCAGGCGACTGCCGCAATGTGCAGGGCAATGGTCCGCGGCCAGCGCAACGCGAGGAAGCCCCCGCCGGGCACATAGAGCAGGTAAGCCAGGTGGGCGCTGGCCGTCGCCGCGACGACGGCGGCGTAGCGGTTCGTCACGGCGGGCCATGCCTGGGAATCAACGTGATTCGATATCCCGCGGAACAGCCAGGCCGCCGCGGAACACCCGTCACGCGGGGACGACGCGGTCCCACACCCGGTGCTCCTCGAGGCGGTCGGCCAGCGACGAAACGAGCTCCGACACGTCCGCGCCGGCGAAGATGCCCTCTCCGTCCGCGGGAACGCCCGCTGCCGCAAGCAGATTCGTCCCCTCGGGCAGCGCGCCGATCGGTTTGAGGTGACGGAACGCCTCGTCGACGAGTGTCCGCGCACTGGCTACGGCCGGCGACCCGGCGACGAGAACGGCGTCGACTTCCACGGATCGGCCCGTCGAATACGTGCGGGAGACCGGCGGGCCGCCGCCGGGGTTGAGCGTTCCGCCGTGCGAAGCGAACACCAGGGGAACCAGCTTGGCCGCGGTGATCGCGGCCACCGCCGCCGTTACCTGTCCGGTGTCGGAGTCCGCGTCGGTGAGGATGCCGCCGCGGCGGCCCGCGACCGGCCACCGCTGTCCGATTTGGGACAGCGCCGGGCTGGCCGCCGGCGCGGCGGGCGCGTCGCCCGGGACGGGCGCCGGCAAACCCAGTCGCGCGGCGACGGCGGCACACAGCTCGGTGTCGATCTTCGCCAGGACAACGAGCTCGCGTTCCTTGATCGCCGGTTCGTAGCATTTGCCCAACTCGAAACCGAACGCGTCGATGACGTGGGCTTGTTCGACCGGCTGCAGGCTGCGGTAGAACAAGGTCGCCTGGCTGAAGTGGTCGTCGTAGCTCGCGGGGTTCGCGCGCCGTTTGGTCGACGCGGGCAGCGGTACGGGGGACTCGATGAAGGCGGCGAGATCGGCTCCCGCGGCGAATGGGCACCCGCCGTCGATCGAGTTCGGACGGTACGGCGCGTTACCGGGATGCACGCCGTGCTGGTGCAAGCCGTCCCGCAACATGTCGTTGACCGGCGCGTGCGGGCGGTTTATCGGGATCTGCGCGAAGTTCGGGCCGCCCAGCCGCGTGATCTGCGTGTCGAGGTAGGAGAACAGCCGCGCGTGCAGCAACGGGTCGTCGGTGACGTCGATGCCGGGCACCAGGTGACCGGTGTGGAACGCCACCTGCTCGGTCTCGGCGAAGAAGTTGGTCGGGTTGGCGTTGAGTTGCATGGTGCCGACGATCTGAACCGGTGCCAACTCCTCGGGCACAAACTTGGTCGAGTCGAGCAGGTCGATGCCTTCGAAGGTTTGCTCCGGGTTGTCCGGGAACACCTGGATGCCCAGGTCCCACTCGGGATAGGCGCCCGACTCGATGGCGTCGGCCAGGTCACGACGGTGGAAGTCGGGGTCGACCCCGGCGGCGATCTGCGCCTCCTCCCACACCAGCGAATGCACGCCCTGGCGTGGCTTCCAGTGGAACTTCACCAGCGACGTCGTGTTGTCCGGCGCGACCAGCCGGAACGTGTGGACGCCGAAGCCCTCCATCGTCCGATAGGACCGCGGGATCGCCCGGTCGGACATGGCCCACATGGTGTGCGCGGTCGCTTCGGTGTGCAGCGAGACGAAATCCCAGAACGTGTCGTGCGCGGTCTGGGCTTGCGGGATCTCGCGATCGGGGTGCGGCTTGGCCGCATGGATGACGTCGGGGAATTTGATGCCGTCCTGGATGAAGAACACCGGGATGTTGTTGCCGACCAGATCGAACGTGCCCTCGTCGGTGTAGAACTTGGTGGCGAACCCGCGGGTGTCCCGCACGGTGTCGGCCGATCCGCGTGCGCCGATCACGGTGGAGAACCGGACGAATACCGCGGTCTCGACTCCGGACTTGAGAAACCCTGCCTTGCAGAGTTTCTCGGCCGCGCCGTTGCCGCGGAACACACCGTGGGCGCCCGCGCCGCGAGCGTGCACCACCCGTTCTGGAATGCGCTCGTGATCGAAGTGGGTGATCTTCTCGCGAAGATGGTGGTCCTGCAGGAGTGTCGGGCCGCGTTCACCGGCCTTCAGCGAATGATCGGTGTCATACAGCCGCACACCGTCAGCGGTGGTCAGGTAGCCGTCCTGCTGGCCGCGCGCGGTCGCCGGGCCCTTCACCGGCGTCCCGGTCGCGGTGCGAAGATCCGGGGCGATTTGATCATTCTTGGGCGGCAACGGCTCTCGCGGCGTCGTCGGCTCGGCCGCCCCTGGGGGTTCGGCGCCCGGTGCGCTGGGGATGTAGCCGCTGGCCTGAGCCTTTTGGGCCTTTCCCTCGCGAACCAGATAGTCCTGGCCTGACACCGCGCCGATGGCCTGCTTGGCCGCTGCTTTGACGCCCTCGACAAGACCTTTGACCGGGCTGCTGCGCCCGTTGTCCTCCGCCATCGGATTCTCCTCGATAAGCCTGAATGTGATACGCCTGCCTGAGGCGTCAGGCGGCTTACTCCCGCGTTCCCGCCACCGGCGAGGCGAAACCCCGAGCGGCGTACCGAAGTGGAAACCGGCAGAACCCGCGCGCGTGAGCGCCCCCTACGACGTTGCGCGCACCTGATAGCGGCGTTCGGCGTACGCGAGGTCATCGCGCCAGAGCCTGGCGGCCGCATAGCGCATGAGGGGTGTGATCAGCGGCGCCGCCCGGGTGGCGCGCCGGAAACCGGGCCGGTCCGAGTGCGCGACAGTGGCTTCGAGGACCGCGGTGCGCGGTCGGCCGTCGGGCCCCAAACCGATTGGGGTGGCGTGGGTTTCGACGACGCTGCCGGTGCCCTCCCCGTCCACGATGCGCATGACGATGGTACGCGCCCCGGGGCAACTGAACTCCGCGACGACGGGAGCCCCCAGGCGCCCCAGGCGAAAGGTCACCGCCACCAGGAATCGGTCAAGCTGTTCGGTGGGTGTGGTGAGCACGTCGAGCCGGGTGAACGAGTAGGGGTGAAACCAGGCTCCGTGCCAAGGATCGAGCCTGTTGGCCACGACGTCGGTCGGCTCGCAGACGCCCGTCATGCGGGCGACCGCGCTCAGGGTGGCCCCGGCCGGCCGGTGCGCAGTCACCGGCCGGTCCAACGGTTCTTCCTTGCCCACCGCGTCGAGCCGCACCCATGCCAGGACGCCGTCGTCGTGGCCGGGCAACGGGCTCCAGCCGAATTCGCGAGCGTGCCCGTCCAATGTCAGCCCGTGCCAGCGGCAAATCAGCGCACCCCGGTGCACCGTGCCGGTGGCGAGGTCGGCGCCCAGATGGGGACAACTGCGCGGCCCCACACACAGCCGGGCCTGTTCGTCGCGCCAGGCGACGACGTCGACACCGGCGACGCGTGCGCCGAAGGGCCGCCCGGCGGTTACTTCCTCGCTGGCGGCGAACGCGTACCAGTTGCCGGTGGGCTTACGCTGCGAGCGCTGCAGCGCGGCCTCGATGATGGCGGGTTGTGCGTCCCGATAGGTCGGGCGCTGATCGGCCCACGACATGCGCGGGATAACCTGCAGCGGCCACCCCTTGGTCCCGGTGGCGCCGAGGCGTTGCAGCCGGTCGCGAATCGTCATGGTCGGGGCGGTCTTTCGCGGGTGGCAAGCCATCGCAGCAGTGATGACCGGCCTTGGGTGGGTACCGTGGCCAGCGGGTGTCCGGCCAACCCCCATCGTTGCAGGAGTTGGTTCGCGGCGCACCAGCCGGTGGTGGCGGCCCGCTCCATGAGCGCCACCGGCAAGTCGATGCGGATGGCGTCACCGGCGAGCACCAAGCCCGGCGTGGGCGTGCATACCGGCGGGCGGCAGGCATACGAGCCGGGCGAAAACAGTGGGCAGTCGTTGCGCTGCAGCAGCCTCTCGTGGACGATCTGCGCCGCAGCGGTTTCCGGATACACCCGGTGCAGCTGCCGCAGCGCGGCATCGCGCGACGGCGCGGAATGCAATGCGTACGAGTGCAATTCGACGACTGAACCATGGTGTGCGGCGGCCCAGCCGCGGGCCTGGCATTCGTAGCGCTCCAGCACGCTGATGTTGTCGAGCGGCTCGTGGCCGGCCGTGCCCAGGAAGGCCGGCCGGCGCGCGGCGACCGGACGGTCGAGCCACAATCGATGCACGGCGAACGGTGGCGCGGTGCGCAGCCGCGATATCCGGGCGCGCCAGTCGTCGGAGCCCACCTCGCCCGACGCCGCAACGATGCGCTGCAAACCCGCGAGGTCGGTGGCCAATACGACGGCGTCGACGTCGGCCTGCACGCCGGAATCGGTGTGCACGCGGAAGGGCTTGGCCCGCTGCGTGTCGATGCGCAGGACTTCGGTGCCGAGCCGGAACCGCACGCCCCGCCCCTCCAGGTAGCCGCGCAACGGCTGCCACAGGGCGGTGTCGTAGTTCGCCGAGGGCACGTCGAAGATCAGGCCTTCGGACGAGCCCAGGAAGTAGATGTGGAACATGGTCGCCAGCTCGGCCGCGGAAAGTGCGGCGGGGTCGGCGAAGAAGCTGCGGGAGAACACCTCGAACGCCAGGTGGCGGGCCGCGTCGGGGAATCGGATCTCCTCGAGAAACGTTGCGGCGTCGGTGTGGTCCAGGCGCTGGTAGGTGCCTGGCACCGACACGGCGGCCAGCGGTGCGGCGGCGCGGGCGTCGATGCGGGTGAAGTCACGAAGCCGGAACGTCGGGCTGCGCGCCGCGAACACCACGGCATTCAGCGGCGGGGTGCGCGGCAGCCCCCGAAAGCTGTCACGCCGCCCCGCCCCGTCGATCAGCGGGTAATCCGCGACGGGGGTGAGCATTCGCAACTGCCGGTCGATCCGGCTCAGCAGGGCGCGCAGGTTGTAGTACTGCCGGAAGAACGCGTGGAAGCCACGGTTCATCGCGAGCTCGGCGCCGTCGTCCCGCTCGGTCCAGCCGCCCGCGCGCCCGCCGAGGTAGCGCTCGCGTTCGATGAGCTCGACGGCGACGCCGCGCTCGGCCAGCCCGGTGGCGGCCGCCAGACCGGCGATCCCGCCGCCGACGACGGCCACCCGCGGGCGCGACGGCAGCGCATCGACGTTTGCCAATCCCATTGGGGCGGCGAAGGTTCGGCGACGACGATCGGGGCTCATCGCGGCGCGTCCGCGAGGAAGGTGTGCACGATCTGGGCCTCCCACCCCGGCATCGTCTCGCTGTGCACCGCGGTGAAGCCCGCATCTTCGAGGCGAGTCCGGAATCGCGCCGCGCCGTCGAATGCCAGCACGCTGCGCCACAGGTAGCGGTACAAGCCGGCGTCGCGGGTGCGCCACCACCCGGCGGGGATGATGATGCCCCAGCACACGGCGTGCCAGATGCGGGTGGCCGCGGGGGAGTCGCGTACCGAATACTCGTGCACCGCCAGTGTTCCCCCCGGGCGCAACAGCTCGCGGAACCTGCGCAGCTGCGCGTCGCGGTCGGCCACGTTGCGGATCAGGTAGGCGGCCAGGATCCCGTCGAACGGTCCGGTGATCCCGTGCTGTGCCAGCATTTCCACCGGGGTGTGCACGAAGCGGACCGAGGCGGGCCACCGTTTCGCGCTCGCCGCGTCGAGCATTCCCCGCGACGCGTCGACGGCGACGATCTCGGCCTCGGGCGCGGCGGCGAGCAACGCGGCCGTCGAGGCGCCCGTGCCGCATCCGGCGTCGAGCAGCCGTAACCCCTTGCCGCGGGCCGGAATCCGCATCCGGCGGGCTGACAGGATCAGCTGCGCGTGGTAGCCCGGACTGGCGCCGACCAGCCGGTCATAGGCCGGTGCACCCGCATCGAAGGCGGCCGCCAACTCAGCCGGGCGCGCGTCACCGACGCGCACGTTGCCGCTCCCACAGCAGCAGCACCGCGGTGACCAACGCGAAGCCGAACAGGAAGTCTTCGACCGGGATGTCGAACGGGAAACGCACGCCGCTGAGCTGCCGATCGTCGTAGCGGACGATGGGGGAACTGAGTTTGGTCAGCCAGCCGTCCACCGGGATCTGGAATCCGAGCACGATCAGCATCGACAGCCAGTAGGCCGGCCGCCGGAAGAGACCCGTCCGCAGTACCGCTAATTCCATTGCGCAGACCAGCAATACGGCCAGCACCGCCGGCAGGGTGTAGCCGAGCCCGGTCATCGGCGGTGCACCTTGTCCAGGATGGTGTTCACGGCGTTGTAGGTCAGCAGCGCGCACACCGGGATGACGAGGAAGAACAGCACCTCTTCGATCGGCACCCGGAACGGGATGCGCAGCCCGCACAGGTAGGCGCCGTCGTAAGTCCAGACGCCCGCGGCGATCGCGATCTCATCCCAGACCAGGAACACCGCGGCAACCGGGAGTACCGCTTTGCCGGCCCGCCGCCACTGGCGGTAGACGCCGGGGCCGAAAACTTCCAGGGGCGCGGTGACCGCCAGGCATGCGGCGAGTACGGCCAGGTATTGCCACCGATCGCTCATGCGGCCCCCGACTGACGAACGCCTCGCGCGCTGTTGCGCGCTCGCCACGACCGTAGCAGTCCCGCGCCGGCGACCCGAAGCCGTCGCGCCTTGCCCACGGTGGCCCGGTGATCGAACACCGCGAAGTCGCTTCGTTCGATGCAGTCCAGGATCTCCGAATACAGCGCGGCCGCGGTCGCCACGCACGGTCGCGAGCGGCGGGCGAGCGTGGCGATCCCCTTGCCGGCGAATCGGTAAGTCTGCCGGGCGATTTCGTGCTGGGCCACCAAGGCCCGCCGTACCCGCGGATCGGTGCGGCGGTGCGCGTGACACCACATCAACAGCTCGCGGTCGACGCCGTCGGCGGCCAGTTCGTCGGCGGGCAGGTACACCCGGCCGCGCTGCAGATCCTCGTCGACGTCGCGCAGGAAATTGGTGAGCTGAAACGCCCTGCCCAAAGCCGCGGCGTACGGCGCGGACTCCGCCACGGGCGTCACCGTCCCCAGTATCGGCAGCACTTGGAGCCCAATGGCTTCCGCGGACCCGCGCATGTAGTGGTTGAGAGCCTTGCGGTCGGGATAGTCGGTGACGGTGAGGTCCATCCGCATGGACGCCAGGAAGTCCTCGAAGAGTTCGGCGCCGATGCGGTAGCGCCGTGCGGTGTCGGTGACCGCGGCGACCAGCGGGTCGTCCAGCTGGGCACCGCCGGCGAAGAATCGCTCCGACAGCTGCTGCAGCCGCCGGGAGCGAATGTCGGCGCCGACCCGCGGGTCGAGATCGTCCAGGATGTCGTCGGCGTGACGGGCGAAGCCGTACAGCGCGTGCACGGGCGGGCGCTGGTCGGGCGCGAGCAGCCGGGTGGCCAGAAAGAAGGTGCGGCCGTGCGCGGCATTGAGCTCGCGGCATCGGCGGTAGCCGGCGCGCAGCCGCGGATCGTCGATACCGGCCGCGCTCAACTCGCCGCGCATCATGGCAGCCCGGCCTTCATGTCGATGTGCGTCCCCGACCGCGCGGCGATGCCGGTGATGCGGTCGGCGGCGAGCCGGCCGGAGATCAGCGTGGTCGGGACGCCGACGCCGGGCACCGTGGAGGACCCGGCGAGCACCGCGTTGTCGACGCCGCGCACCATGTTGCCCGGACGGAACGGCCCCGTCTGCCCGAAGGTGTGGGCGAGCGCGAACGGGCTGCCGGCCACCATGCCCCGGCGCGCCCAGTCGGCCGGCGTGACGACATCCAAAACCGTTGCATCGTAGGGTAAATCGGGCAGCAGCCGGTTGGCGACGTGGGTGATCAACTCCTCGACGTAGACGCCGGTGTCGCCCGCCCAGTCGATGCCGCCGCGGTCGAGGTTCGGCGCCGGGGCCAGCACGTAGAGCAGATCGCGTCCCTCCGGAGCCAGGGCCGGGTCGCCGGCCGTCGGCCGGGTCACCAGAAGCGACGGGTCCCGCATGACTCGCCCGTCGTCGATGATGTCGGTGAACGTTTGATCCCACGCGTCGCCGAACAGGATGGTGTGGTGGGCCGTTCCGGGTGCGACCGCGGGACAACCCAGATGTGCCACGACGGCCGAGGGGGAGGGGCGCAGCCGCGCCACGCGGCGCGGCGTGCGGCCCAGCAGCGCGTAGGTCTGCGGCAGTTCGGTGGTCAGCACCACCGAGTCGCAGGCGATACGACCGCACCCCTCGGCCACCACGGCCCTGACGCGGCGGCCGGCGCGTTCGAGCCCGGTAACGGTTGCGCCGTAACAGAATCGGACGCCCGCGTCGGCGGCGGCCGCGGCCAGCGCGTCGGGCAGGGCGCGCACGCCGCCGCGGGGGAACACCACACCCGAGATGGTGTCCATGTAGGCGATGACCGCATACACCGCCAGCGCGTCGCGCGGCGCCACGCCGGCGTACAGCGACTGGAAGGTGAAGATCCGCTGTAGACGTGGGTCGCTGATGTACCTCTTGACCATGCGGTCCCACTTGCGGAAGCCGCCGATCGCGATGAGCTGCGCCAACTGCGGGGTGAGCAGTGAGAGCGGGGAGTCGAAGTTTGCGGCGATGAAGCCGTCGAATTCGTTGCGGTACAACCGCGTCAACCAGTTCCGCAGCCGCAGGTAGCCCGCTGCCTGCCCGAAGCCGGCGAACTCTGCGACGGCGTCGGCCATCCGCTCGGCGTCTCTGTGCACGTCGAGCGAACTGCCGTCGGCGAATACGGCGCGATACGCCGGATCGACCTCGAGCAGCTCGAGGCGGTCGGTGAGTTGTTCGCCGACGGCCGCGAACGTCTCCTCGATGATGTCCGGCATGGTGAGCACCGTCGGCCCGGTGTCGATGCGATAGCCGTCGACGTCGAGGCGGCCCGCGCGGCCGCCCGGCCACGCCTCGCGCTCCACCACAGTCACCGCGCGCCCGCGGCCGGCCAGGTGCAGCGCCGCGGAGAGTCCTGCCAGCCCGGCGCCGACCACCACCACGTGATCCGAGCGCCCTTCGATGGTTCGCATGTTCAGCAGCCCTTCCGGTCGGTGCCGCTCATTGCGCGCGATCCGTGCAGACGGTCGCCATTTCGGTCAGCGCGGTGCGGACGGGCTCGTCGATCGGCAGGTCGCCGAGATGCCCGCAGGCCGAGGCGACGCGCTCGCCGATCATCCGCTCGATCATCAGCACCGCCCCCGTCTCGACGATCAGCGCCTTCCACCGCCCGATCGCGACGTCGTCGAGGGTTTCACGGTGTGCGAGCTCGCTGAATTCACGCCGGGTCGGCGCATCGGCCAGCTGGTGGGCGGCCACCACGACGCTGGTCGCCTTGCGCTCGAGCAGATCGCCGGCATCGGGCTTGCCGGTGAGCGCCGGTGCGCCGAAGACGCCGAGCATGTCGTCGCGAAGCTGGAACGCCTCGCCGATGGCGGCGCCGTAGCGGCCCAGCTGGGACAGCGTCCGGTCGTCGCACTGGCCCATGGCCGCGCCGATTTCCAGCGGCCGGCGCACCGTGTAGTTGCCCGATTTGCGCCGCGCGACGTCGAGCACGAAATCCAGGCCGGGGGTCTGTCGCGCGTCGTTGGTCAGATCCGCGAACTGCCCGACGGCCAGTTCGGTGCGCATGGCGTCGTAGCGCGGCCATGCGCGCTGCAGACGCCGTGGATCGACGCCGCTGTCGCGCAGCATCTGTTCGGCCCAGATGAGGCACAGGTCGCCCAGCAGGACGGCGGCGGATTCGCCGAATCGGCGCGACGAGCCGGACAATCCGCGGTCCCGATGCCATTGGCCGAACTGGCGATGCGCCGAGGGGCGGCCGCGCCGTTCGTCGGAACCGTCCATGACGTCGTCTTGCAGCAGCGCGAAGGCGTGCAGCAACTCGAAACTGGCCGTGGCCCGCCGCGCGGCATCGTCGGGCGGCGCGCCGCACAGCCAGCCCAGGTAGGCGAATGTCGACCGCAGGCATTTACCGCCCGAGACGAACTGGATAAGGATGTCGCCTGCGGCATCGACGCGGGCATCGTCGAGTTCGCCGACGCATCGCGCGGCGACGAAATCTGCCACATCGCCCAGCACCATCCGCCGCAGATTCGATCGCCATGCGCCGAAATCGTCAGCGCTGAGCCAGCCGATCGCGACCGACGGCGCAGCCGCGGCGGGTGAAAACGACAAAGCTCCGATAGTGCCCAAAACGCTCCCTCCCGAACGGGTTGGTGTCTGCCCAGGTCCGCGCGACCCAAACGCGTGCGGCCCAAACGCGCGATCAATCCGGGCATAACCGGGCAACGCTGACCGTCAGACGCGCCCTTGCGCCGCCCGCTTCGAGGTACCCGCGTTGTTCAATAACTTAAACATTAATTTAATGAACCGTGATCGGCCGCCGGCCGGGGGCGGGAGGCCCGGCGGGGGCGCAATAGGTGGCGCGTCGACGCGCTGCGGTGTTTCCGGGGCGAACTGGGCGGCCAGGCGAAAACCTGACCGCCGCAAGGGGTTAACCGGCCCTGCGCACGCTACGGCGCGGGTGGCGCGGACCCGACCGGGTGGTGGCCCCGGTCAGATCGGACAGAAACTGTCGCCGCGCCCGCAGAATGTCGTCGATGTCCTGGAAGGCCTCGGCCACCGAACCGGCTGTCCGCAGCCCATTGTGATGAACGATCAGCAACAGCGGCCGAACCGCCGCGCCGCCGACCACTCTGCAGTACACGTGGGCCTTGCGAAGCTCGTCGTTGAGGGACAGCAGCGCCCGGAAACCCTCGACGCTGACGAAGCGCAGACTGCTCAGGTCGAGGACCAGGGGAGTCTTGAGCCGGGTGAAATTCCGGATCGCGCGGGTGAGGTCCGTTGCGTTCGACGCGTCGATCTCGCCGTCGACGCGCAGGACGGTGCACAGACTTCGGGCAGCGACGGCCAGATGTGCCCGGTCGAAGTGAGCCACGTACCGGCAGTGTGCCGGGTCATGCCGGTCAGCGGACTGTGCGCAGTGAACAGCAGCCATGAGAGCGCCTATCGAAGTTGGTGAGTTGGGAGTGAACGGCGTTTCGCAAACCGCTCCCGTTGGAGACGCAGCTGTGAACTCAACTAAATCGGTAGCTTACCGCCGAAATGAGTGCTGGGATATCGCTTCACGGTGGCCCCCGGCGGCCTGGCGACCGTCCCGGGGGCGCGATCAGCGCGTGCACCGGCGTTCGATCGTTCATGCGTCCGCGAGTTTTCGTTTCCCGGCCTTTCGGTGCCGATAATCTGTTCGTTTGCGGGCCGAACGCTGGTGGTTTGGCGCTTTCGGAGGCGGGTATACGCGTGTGCAACAATAATCGCGGTAAACCCCTTGATGGACGTGAGAGGTGATGCGTCCCAATGGAAGAGCTCGGACGAAGACGCTGTCGGCTGGCAATCGCATGCGCATTCACCGCGACGCTTTTTGCCGGGGCGGGCGAGGCGGCCGCCGAGCCGGGCGGCGCCACCGTGTATCCGGGAATGCAGATCCGCCAAGGCAATACGGTGTGCATGGTCGGGCTCGTCGAGCCGCGGCTGCGCCTCGCCCTGACCAGTGGCCAGTGTGACGACGGCCAGCCGGTGGTGACCGACAGCGACCGCAGGCCGATCGGCAACGTCGTCCTCGGCCGCCGCCAGGTCGACACGGACTCGACGGGGGACACCTCGATGCTTCCAGTGGAGTACGAAGTCATCTCGATCGCGCCGGACGTGACGGCCACCGACGTGCTGCCGACGGGGCGCCGGCTGGGATCCGCGCCCGCGGCGCGCGCCCAGGCCGGCATGCCGGTGTGCCAGCTCCGCAGCGCGACCGGCCAGCAGTGTGGCTCGGTCAGCGCGGTGGGTAACGGCCGCTTCGCCGTCACCGAGATGGGCTTCGACCGCCGCGACTTCGGCGGTCCTGTCTATACCCTGACCGACGACCAGAACGCGGTGATCGTGGGACTGGTCGAGGGCACCTGGCGGTCGTCGCCCCAGATCGAGTCGTGGCAGGCGGTCATGGCGCAGGTGTACATCGACAGCCACACGTACAACCCGCCGCAAGAGTCGTCGTCGCCACGCATGATCAGCCGGCGCACCGCGACGTAGTCGGTCAGCCGGTGCGCCCCAACAGGTGACGCAGCGCCCCGTCGATGTCGGGCCTGCGGAACCGGTGTCCGGCGGCGGCGAGCACGGCGGGCGCCACGCGCTGGCTGGCGCATGCCAACTCGCGGGCGCCCTGGCCGCCCAGCAGCAGCCGAGGCCCCAGCGACGGCACCGGCAGCACCGCCGGCCGGTGCAGCACCCCGGCGAGGGCCGCGGTGTACTCGCTGTTGCGCACCGGTTGCGGCGCAACGGCATTCACGGGCCCAGACAACCTGGCGTCCCACAGCGCGCGGTGATAGACGTCCACTAGATCGTCGATCCCAATCCAGGACAGCCATTGCCGCCCGTCGCCGAGCCGGCCGCCCAAGCCGGCGCTGAACAGCGGGCGCATCAGCTTCAGCGTGCCGCCGGCCGGCGATTGCACGATGCCGGTGCGCACCTGCACCACCCGCATCCCGGCTTGCCGCGCGGGTGCGGTCGCCGCTTCCCACTCGGCCACCACGTCGGCCAGAAAACCGTCGCCGCGCCCGCTGTCCTCGGTGAGGGACTCATCGCCCCGGTCGTAGCCGTAGTAGCCGATCGCCGACGCCGAGATCAGCACGCCGGGCCGGCTTTCGTTGCGGCCCAGCACTTCGGCCAGCCGCCGGGTCGGCCCGATCCTGCTGTCCCGGACGGCCCGCCGGTGCCCATCCGTGAATCGGCCGGCGATCGAGGCACCCGCCAGGTGGATCACCGCGTCGACCCCGTCGAACAGACCCTGGTCGGGATGGTCGGGATTCCACCGCCGCTCATCGCCGGCGCGCGCGGAGTGCCGGACCAGCCGGATCACCCGATGCCCACCGGTGCGCAGGAAGGCGGTCAGCGCCGAACCGACGAGCCCCGAGGATCCGGTGACCGCGACGGTCAGGGGCCGCAGTCCACTCTCGGCGGCCAGCCGGTGCGCGGCCAAGTCGTCGGCCAGCTGCCGGTGCCGGTAGGCGAACATGGTTAGCAGCAGCGACCCGGGCACGCCCGTGTCGACCCTGTCGATCACCCTGGTGCGGTTGTCTCCGAGATCTTCGAACTCGTGGGTGTGGCGCCAGCGCAACGCAATTCGCGCCGGGAGCGTGGCCAGGCCGTCGCCGCCGATCGCGTCGACGAAACGCCGCGGCGGGTCATAGCCGTCGGGCTGATGGACGGCGACCCAGCGCAGGCCCCCGGGCAGCGCCAGCGTGGCCCGCCCGTCACGCAGTGAGCCGGCCTCGGTGACCAGCCGCATCGGCTGCCACGGCGGCGAGAGCCGGGCGAACGCACCCGGCCTGGCATACCAATCGAAAACGTCGGTGATCGAAGCGTCCACGACGCTCGAATAGTCCAGCCCCATCCCTCGAAGGTAGGAACGGTCTACCGGTTCGGCAAGGCGTGTTCGACGATGGGCAGCCGGGCCTGCGGCTGTCGCACCCCACGCTTGGCCGACAGATACACCTGCGCCGTCTTGTCGGCCACCGTCCCCCAATCGAAATCGGACGTGAGTCGCTTGCGGGCGGCGTGGGCGCGCCGCTGCGCGGCCTGCGGGTCGTCGAGCACGGTGCGCACGGCTGCCGCCAGCCGGGCCACGTCGCGAGGCGGGCATGACACACCGGTCCGGCCGTTGATCACCGCTTCGCCCAGGCCGCCGATGTCCGACGTCACCAGGGGGGTCCCGGCCGCGGCGGCCTCCAGCGCCACGATGCCGAACGGCTCGTAGTGGCTGGGCAGCACCGCGGCGTCGGCGCGGTGCAGGGCGGCCAACAGCTCGGCGTGTTCGAGGTGCCCGACGAAGCGGATTGCCTTGAGCACCCGGTGTTTACGGGCCTGCTCGGCCAGCCAGCCCTGCTGGGTGCCCTCGCCGGCGATGGTCAGCGTGGTGCCGGGGTGGCTACGCCTGATCCGCGGCAGCGCGGCGATCGCGTCGTGCACACCCTTCTCGTACTCCAGCCGGCCCACGTAGAGGAGTTCGGCCGGCCCGGTGCGCGGCCGGCGCGCGGCGAAGGGCCAGCGCGCCGTCTGGATGCCGTTGCAGATCACCGTGGTCTCGGCCAGTCCGGGGCCGAACAGTTCGGTGATCTCGTCGGCCATCGACGCCGAACACGTGATCAGCGAGTCGGATTCGCGCACCAACCATGATTCGATCGCGTGCACCTGACGGCTGATCGCGCCGCTGACCCAGCCGGAATGGCGACCGGCTTCGGTGGCGTGGACAGTGGAAACCATTGGGGCATCGTAGAATTGGGCGAGTGCGATCGCGGGGTGGGCCACCAGCCAATCGTGGGCGTGCACGACGTCGGGTCGCCAGGCCCGGCTGGTGCCCGGCCTGGTCAGGGGCAGCCCGGCGCGAATCATGGAGTGGCCCATGGCGAGCGTCCACGCCATCATGTCGGTGCCGAAACTGAACTCGTGCGGGTCCTGGGCGGCCGCGATCACCCGGACGCCCTCGCTGATGTGATCGGACGACGGATGGCTGCGGGGATCGGTTCCGGTGGGACGTCGCGACAGCACGACGACGTCGTGACCTGCGGCCGCCAACGCGGTCGACAGGTGATGCACGTGCCGGCCCAGCCCGCCGATGACCACCGGCGGGTATTCCCACGACACCATCAGGATTTTCACGCCGCGGCCCGCCTCATCGCGGCAACCTGCGGGCATCGAGGGCGCCGAACAGGCCGTCGGCGCGGTTCCATCCCTCCGCCAGCCGCTGCGCGCTGTCGCGGCGCCCCGATGCCAGCGCGCCGGCGATCTCGCGGGTGGCATGCGCGTGCAGGTGTGCGCGGTAGCGTGCGTAGTCGGCGGCCGAATCCTTGCTGACCATGAACGGCCAGTCGCTGGACACCGTGAGCAGCGTTTCGCGCAGGATCTGGTCGGCGACGTGATCGCGAGGCAGGGGCCCGTCCAGCGACGCCGTCTGAGGCAGCGCCTTGTCGACGGTGCTCAGCGCCATGTCGACCACTTCGTTGTTCAGCGTGACCAGGTCGGCGACCTGGTCGCCGGCCCACACCTGCCAGTCCTTGCCCGAGCCCCATGAGCTGGGCGGCAGGGCGACCGGGTCCCCGACGAAGCCGTCGGCGATGGCGTCGTTGAGCGTGCCCACCCGAACGCCGGCCTCCGGCAACGCCCGCAGCACCCGCTCCAGCCACGTCGGGCCCTCGTACCACCAGTGACCGAACAGCTCGGTGTCGAACGCGGCGACCACATGGGCCGGTCGCCCGATGCGCTCGGACTCCGAGACCAGGCGGTTGCGGACGATGTCGACAAAGTCGGCGACGTGGGTGTCGACGGCGTGATCGGCGCGCTCGGGATCGTAGGGCGCCTTGTCCTCCGAGGACACGTGGCGGCCCGTCACCCTGGCCGGCTTGAGGCCGGTGAGGTGGTCGTAGGTGTGGAAGTCGCGATATGCCGCGTGCCCGGGATAGCCGGATTTCGGTGACCACACCCGGTAGCTGACCTGCAGATCGCGGCCGAACGCCACCACATCGGTGTCGCCGACCGGCCGGCCCAGCGCGGTGTCGCCGTGCAGCGACGGGCCGTCGACCATGAAGTGGGTGACGCCCGCGGCGGCGTAGTCGTGCTCCATGCCCGGCGCGTAGGCGCATTCGGGAGCCCAGATCCCGCCCGGTCCTCGTCGCCCCCCGAGGCGCGCCTGCGCGTCGGCCAGTCCCTCGCGCAGCGCGAACTCTCGCAGCCGCGGCGCCAACAGCGGCTGGAACGGATGGGCCAGCGGGCCGCCGAGCAACTCCACCGCGCCGGCGTCGAGCAGGCTGCGCAGCAGCGGGCTGCCGCCGTGCCGCCACAGGGTGCCGAAGTCGTCGAGCGCCCGCTGGGCCTCGGAGGATTCGCGAATCCCCAAGTCGCGCAAGGCTTCCGGTGTACATGATTGGTAGCCGGCCGACTTCGAGCGGGGGGCGGATCGCACGCTGGTGGCCTCCAGTGCGCGCAGCCGCCAGTTGGCCAGCCAGTGATGCATGCCGTCCAGGCAGTAGGGATCGTCGAGCTGCGCGTTCACCACCGGCGTGACGCCCAGCGTGAGCACGCCCCGGCGGTCTTCGCCGGCCAAGGTATTCAGCACCCGCATCAGCGGCAGGTAGGCCGCCGCCCAGGATTGATACAGCCATTCCTCGCCGACCGGCCAGCGGCCGTGATGGGCGAGCCAGGGCAGGTGGGTGTGCAAAACCAACGTGAAGAGGCCGGGAACCCGGGTCTGCGGCGCGCTCACGGGGCTACCGCGATCGCGATCAGGTCGAGGCTGTCGTCGATGTGGTGGCCGGCGCGCGCGCCCGCGCCGGCCTCGACCAGCTCGAAGTCGGCGGTGGTGACCGAGGCGACGTCGGCGGCCAGCTCGGGCGGCCACGGCGCCCCGGGGTCGGCGGCCATCGCGCGCTCAATCTGTGCGTCGATGATCGAGCCGCCGTGCCGGGCATCCATCTCACGCAGCCGCGGGCCGTGGAACAGGCCGCTGATCGAGACGTTCGAGAAGCCGCCGTCGACGAGCAGACGGGTCAGCTCGGCGGCGTTGAGCTCGCGGGTGTGGAAGGGGTTGATCGGGGTGTCGCGGCCCGGGGAGAAGGTGATCCGGTTGGGCGTCGACATCATCAACAGGCCCGCCGGCCGCAGCACCCGGGCGCATTCGACGACGAACTGTGTCTGGTCCCACAAATGTTCGATCACCTGGAAGTTGACCACAACGTCCACCGACGCGTCGGGCAGCGGCAGCTGCGCGAGGTTGGCCTGCATGACGTCCACCCGGGGGTACCGGCTGCGGACATGGGCCACCGCGGCATCGTCGTAGTCCACCGCGATGACGCGGCGGGCGACACCGGCGATCAGGTCGGCACCGTAGCCCTCGCCGCAGCCGGCCTCGAGGACGTCGGCGCCCACGCAGCGCTCGGCCAGCCGCTGGTAGACGACCTCGTGACGGCGAAACCAGTAATTCTCGATGTCCAGACCCGGGATGGTGCGCTCGCCCGTCAGCATCATCACGGCGTCTCCCGCCGACGCGGTGTCGCCGGGGGGCTGCTGGGGGACGTCAGGGACCAGTGCGCTCATTGCATAGGCAGGCTAACGCGAAGTGCGGGATTAGCGAACCGGGGCAGTGGGCCTGCGCATCTTCGGACGGGGGAGGAGCGGGCAATATGCCCTGAGCGACCAGCTATGGTGTGAAGGCACACCGCACAAAGTTACCGAGCAGTAACACCGCTGTGCGTTGCGAAAAACGCGTACCGAGGTCTCGCGGTCGATCGCTGCGGACCCCTTCGAGGAGGACGAACCACACTCATGACGAACATCGTGGTCCTGATAAAGCAGGTCCCAGACACCTGGTCGGAGCGCAAGCTGTCGGACGGCGACTGGACACTCGACCGCGAGGCCGCCGACGCGGTGCTGGACGAGATCAACGAGCGCGCCGTCGAAGAAGCCTTGCAGATCCGTGAGCGGGAGGGCGGCGAAGGCTCGGTGACCGTGCTGACCGCGGGCCCCGAGCGGGCCACCGAGGCCATCCGTAAGGCCCTGTCGATGGGCGCCGACAAGGCCGTCCACCTCAAGGACGACGGCCTGCACGGTTCCGACGTGGTGCAGACCGGATGGGCCCTGGCGCGCGCGCTGGGCGCCATCGAGGGCACCGAGCTGGTCATCGCCGGCAACGAGTCCACCGACGGCACCGGCGGCGCGGTGCCGGCCATCATCGCCGAGTACCTGGGCCTGCCCCAGCTCACCCACCTGCGCAAGCTCTCCATCGAGGACGGCAAGGTCACCGGCGAGCGCGAGACCGACGACGGTGTTTTCAGCCTCGAGGCAAGCCTGCCCGCGGTGGTCAGTGTCACCGAGAAGATCAACGAACCGCGCTTCCCGTCCTTCAAGGGCATCATGGCCGCCAAGAAGAAAGAGGTGACGGTGCTGACCCTGGCGGAGATCGGGGTCGAGAGCGACGAGGTCGGCCTGGGCAACGCCGGGTCCTCCGTGCTGTCGTCGACGCCGAAGCCGCCGAAGACCGCGGGTGAGAAGGTCACCGACGAGGGCGAGGGCGGCAGCGAGATCGCCAAGTACCTGGTTGCCCAGAAGATCATCTGACCCGATTCCGTTTAAGACGAGTCCCTTTTAAGACGAGAAGAGCGAGATAACCCATGGCTGAAGTACTGGTGCTCGTCGAGCACGCCGAAGGAGCGGTGAAGAAGGTCACCGCCGAATTGATCACCGCCGCCCGAGCTTTGGGCGAGCCGTCCGCCGTCGTCGTCGGCGCCCCCGGCACGGCCGCCCCCCTGGCCGACGGGCTGAAGGAAGCCGGCGCCGCCAAGATCTACGTCGCCGAGTCCGACGATGTCGACAAGTACCTGGTCACCCCGGTCGTCGACGTGCTGGCAGCGCTGGCCGAGTCGAACGCTCCGGCGGCGGTGCTGCTGGCCGCCAACGCCGACGGCAAGGAAATCGCCGGCCGGCTCGCGGCTCGCATTGGATCGGGTCTGCTGGTCGACGTGGTCGAGGTCAAGGAAGGCGCCAAGGCCATCCACTCCATCTTCGGTGGCGCGTTCACCGTCGAGGCCCAGGCCAACGGCGACACCCCGGTGATCACGCTCCGGGCCGGAGCCGTGGACGCGGAGCCGACCGCCGGCGCCGGCGAAGAGGTCAAGGTCGAGGTCCCGGCCCCCGCCGAGAACGCCACCAAGATCACCGCCCGCGAGCCCGCGGTCGCCGGTGACCGCCCGGAACTGACCGAGGCCACCATCGTCGTCTCCGGTGGTCGCGGTGTCGGCAGCGCGGAGAACTTCAGCGTTGTCGAGGAGCTGGCCGACTCGCTGGGTGCGGCCGTCGGTGCGTCGCGCGCGGCCGTCGACTCCGGCTACTACCCGGGCCAGTTCCAGGTGGGCCAGACCGGTAAGACAGTCTCGCCACAGCTCTACATCGCGCTGGGCATCTCCGGTGCCATCCAGCACCGCGCCGGCATGCAGACGTCCAAGACGATCATCGCGGTCAACAAGGACGAAGAGGCGCCCATCTTCGAGATCGCCGACTACGGCGTGGTCGGCGACCTGTTCAAGGTCGCCCCGCAGCTGACCGAGGCGATCAAGACGCGCAAGGGCTGAGTTTCTCGGTTGCACGAGCCCCGGCACCGCGAGGTGCCGGGGTTTTCGCGTTCGGGCCCGTCACGCCGGGGCTGTGTTCCCACCATGAACCGACCGCCGAATCCGCTAGCGCCCGCGCTAGCGGATTATGAAGTCGCACATGGGTTCTCGGACCCGGCCCTCAGCGCACGTCGGCCGCCGGCATCACGATGCGCCCTGCCCGAGCCGGCGCTGCTGTTCGACGACGTCGTCCAGATCTGTCTGGTCGGCGAAGCACCAGCGCCGCGCGCCGGCGTTCATCGGGCCTCCGGGGGCGCAGTCGCCGGTCCAGGTTGCGGCATGAGAGCCGCATACCCGAAATGGCGCGGCGATATCTCGTCATCTCACGTGCACCGACACGTCACAGCGGCGATGCCGACTAGCTCATCGACTACGCCACGTTGGGGGTCATGAGCATTGCTTCGGTCCTCATCCCCAGCGATACGCCCACCAGCACGACGACCACCCCCCGCTACTCGGTGTTGCTGTCCACCGACGCCGGCATGATCGAGGCGGCGCAGCGCCTCCGCTATGACGTCTTCACCAGCACACCCGGCTTCGCACTGCCGGCCGCCGGCCAGGTAGGGCGCGATGTCGACCGGTTCGACGAGCACTGCGACCACCTGCTGGTGCGCGACGACGACACCGGTGAGCTGGTCGGTTGCTACCGCATGCTGGCCCCGGCGGGGGCCATCGCGGCCGGCGGGCTCTACACCGCCACGGAGTTCGACATCCGCGCGCTCGACCCGCTGCGGCCGTCGCTGGTGGAGATGGGGCGCGCCGCGGTGCGCGACGGACATCGCAACGGCGCCGTCGTGCTGTTGATGTGGGCGGGCATCCTGGCCTATCTGGACCGATACGGCTACGACTACGTGGCTGGGTGCGTGTCGGTGCCCATCGCGGGCGAATCGGGCGAACAGGCGCCGGGCAGCCGGCTGCGCGGCGTCCGCGACTTCGTCCTGAGCCGGCACGGGGCAGCGCCGCAATACCGCGTGTATCCGCACCGGCCGGTGGTCGTCGACGGGACCGGAATCGACGACATCCCGCCGCCCGCGCGGCCGTCGGTTCCGCCGCTGATGCGCGGTTATCTGCGGCTGGGCGCCAAGGTGTGCGGCGAGCCCGCGCACGACCCGGCCTTCGGCGTCGGCGATTTCTGCGTCCTGCTGGACAAGGAGCATGCCGACACCCGATATCTCAAGCGGCTCCGATCGGTGTCCGCCGCTGCCGCGATGGCCGACGCGGGCCAACGGCGATGAACGCGCCCGCGGGCACCGCGCACTCCTGGCTGCCGCACGCATCATGCGACGCCGGCTGCGTGCGGGCCGGCAACGCGGCGTCGCGGCCGCTGCTGCGCGCGCTGCGGGTGACGCTTCGCCTCGGCCTGGCGCTGCTGTTGGCGCCGGGCCTGCCGCTGCTGGCGGTGCCGCTGCCGGGCCGCACCCGCGTGCAGCGCGTCTATTGCCGCCTGGTGCTGCGTTGTCTGGGTGTCCGAATCACCGTGACGGGTAACCCCATTCGCAACCTGAGCGGGGTGCTGGTGGTGAGCCCGCACATGTCCTGGCTCGACGTCTTCGCGATCGGTTCGGTGCTGCCCGGCTCGTTCGTCGCGCGAGCCGACATGTTCACCGGCCCGGCGACCGGGATCGTGGCCCGGCTGCTGAAGATCATCCCGATCGAGCGGTCCAGCCTGCGGCGCCTGCCCGGTGTGGTGGACGCCGTCGCCCGCCGGTTGCGGGCCGGGCACACGGTGGTGGCGTTCCCGGAGGGCACCACCTGGTGCGGCCAGTCCGGTGACGATGGCGCCCGGGGAGCGGGCGGAGGAGGAGGCGGACCATCCCACCGAGGTCGTGGCGCCTTCTACCCGGCGATGTTCCAGGCCGCCATCGACGCCGGCCGCCCGGTGCAGCCGCTGCGGCTGACCTACCACCACGTCGACGGCAGCCCATCGACGGCGCCTGCCTTCGTCGGCGACGAGACCCTGCTGAGCTCGGTCCGCCGAATGCTCGGCGTGCCGCGCACGCTGGCGCGGGTGCATGTGGAGTCGCTGCAGCTCCCCGGGACCGACCGGCGCGCCCTGGCCGGCCGGTGCCAGTCCGCGGTGGGTGCCGGGACCGCCCGTCGCGCTGGTCACGGGCACGTGCTGGTGGCCTGAGCAAACCGGCGGGCCGGTATCGTGGGTCGCGTCATGGTCTATTTGGATCACGCAGCCACCACCCCGACGCACCCCGCCGCCGTCGAGGCGATGACGGCCGTGCTCGGCACGGTCGGCAACGCATCCTCGCTGCACACCAGCGGTCGGGCGGCGCGGCGCCGCGTCGAGGAATCCCGGGAGCTGATCGCCGACAGGCTGGGCGCGCGCCCCTCGGAGGTCATCTTCACCGCCGGCGGCACCGAGAGCGACAACCTGGCGGTCAAGGGAATCTACTGGGCCCGCCGCGACTCCGAGCCGCGGCGCCGGCGCATCGTCGCCAGCGAGGTGGAACACCACGCCGTGCTGGACTCGGTGAACTGGCTCGTCGAGCACGAGGGCGCCGAGGTCACCTGGCTTCCGACCGCCGCCGACGGGTCGGTGTCGGCGGCGGCGCTGCGCGAGGTGCTCACGCGGCACGACGACGTCGCGCTGGTGTCGGTGATGTGGGCCAACAACGAGGTCGGCACCGTCATGCCGGTCGCCGAACTCGCCGCCGTCGCGGCCGAATTCGCTGTCCCGATGCACAGCGACGCCGTCCAGGCCGTGGGCCAGCTGCCGGTCGACTTCGCCGCCAGTGGGTTGTCGGCGATGAGCTTGGCCGCGCACAAGTTCGGCGGGCCACCCGCCGTGGGGGCGCTGCTGCTGCGCCGCGATGTCGCGTGCGTGCCGCTGGCACACGGAGGCGGCCAGGAGCGTGACATCCGTTCGGGCACCGCCGATGTCGCCGGTGCGGTCGGAATGGCCGCGGCGGCCCGGATCTCGGTCGACGGGCTGGAGTGCAACAGCATCCGGCTGCGGGCACTGCGCGACCGGCTGGTCGACGGGGTGTTGGCCGGCATCGAGGACGTCAGTCTCAACGGGGCCCGCGATCCGCTGCGCCTTCCCGGCAACGCGCACTTCACGTTCCGTGGCTGCGAGGGCGATGCGCTGCTGATGTTGTTGGACGCCAACGGAATCGAGTGCTCGACCGGATCGGCCTGCACCGCCGGTGTCGCGCAGCCCTCGCACGTGCTGATCGCGATGGGTGCCGACCCGGCCAGCGCCCGCGGTTCTCTGCGACTTTCCTTGGGGCACAACAGTGTCGATGCAGACGTCGACGCCGTGCTGCGGGTGCTGCCCGGGGCGGTGGACCGCGCCCGGCGCGCCGCGCTGGCCGCCGCGGGGGCATCCTCGTGAAAGTGCTTGCCGCCATGAGCGGTGGCGTCGACTCGTCGGTTGCCGCCGCCCGGATGGTCGACGCCGGACATGACGTGGTCGGCGTGCACCTGGCGCTGTCCAGCGCGCCGGGCACGCTGCGCACCGGCTCGCGCGGCTGCTGCTCGAAGGAAGACGCCTCCGACGCGCGACGCGTCGCGGATGTGCTCGGAATCCCGTTCTACGTATGGGATTTCGCGGAGCGATTCAAGGCGGACGTCATCGACGAATTCGTGTCGTCCTATGCGCGCGGCGAGACCCCAAACCCGTGTGTGGTCTGCAATCAGAAGATCAAGTTCTCGGCGCTGTCCGCGAAGGCCGTTGCGCTCGGATTCGACGCGGTGGCCACCGGGCACTACGCCCGGCTGCGCGACGGCCGGTTGCGCCGCGCCGTCGATCACGACAAGGATCAGTCCTACGTGCTGGCCGTCTTGAGCGCCGAGCAGTTGCGCCACGCGGCGTTTCCGATCGGGGACACCCCCAAGCCGCAGATCCGGGCCGAAGCCGCCCGGCGCGGGCTGACCGTCGCCGACAAGCCGGACAGTCACGACATCTGCTTCATCCCCTCGGGTAACACCCGGGCCTTCCTGGGCGAGCGCATCGGGGTGCGCCGCGGGTCCGTGGTCAATGCGGACGGCACGGTGCTCGCCGAGCACGACGGCGTGCACGGGTTCACCGTCGGCCAGCGCAAGGGGCTCGGCATCGCCGGGCCGGGGCCGGACGGCGCCCCGCGCTACGTGACCGCGATCGACGCGGAGACCTCCACTGTCCGGGTGGGCGCGGCGGCCGATCTCGCGATACGCGAAATCAGCGGGCGCGCACCGATTTTCACCTCGGGTATACCGCCGGCCGGTCCGCTGGAGTGCGCCGTTCAGGTGCGCGCGCACGGCGAAACCGCGGATGCGGTGGCTGAGCTGGTCGACGACGAGCTCGTGGTGCGGCTGCGCGCCCCGATGCGCGGCGTGGCCCGCGGCCAGACGCTGGCGCTCTATCGGCCCGACGCCGACGGTGACGAGGTGCTCGGTAGCGCCACCATCGCCGCCACCAGCCGCTGAGTCCGGCTACCGCGGCATGTTCCCGGAAATGTTCGTCATCACGATGTCGGACACCGACTGGGCGAAGCCGCAGGAGGTGACCTCCAGCATGGCCACCGACAGGATCCGGTAGTCGCGGCCGCACGCACCGGGCCGCAGGTGCAGGGAGGAGGCATCGGCGTTCCAGTCGCCGACGTAGAGCTCGCCGCCCGAGCCGCTCGCGCAGTCGCCGACGGTGCTCACCAAGGCGCCGAAGGCCCGCCGCGCGGTGTCGGCGTCGCGATAGGCCGCGGCGCCCTCGGAGATCAGCGCGCCATCGGGAGGGTCCTGAAACGTCGTCTTGTGAAACGCCTCGAGATCGCGCCCGAACGTCGCCGTCTCGGCGTAGACGAACCGGCACTCGCGCGGCGCGGTATCGGCCAGCGCGTCGATGTCCACCGGGCTGGTGCCGTCCATCGAGGGAATGATGGTCAGATGCTCGCCGGCGCCGGTGATCGCCCGCATCCGGGACTGGTCCAGCAAAATCGTGTCGACGTCGACGCCCTGCACCACCTTGTGGCCCGCGCCGAATCCGGCCACGGCCGCGCCGTCCACCACCCGCGTGCACGCCGCCACCAGCGCGACCACCGCACACGACACCGGTAGCCACGCCGATTTCGCCTTCTGCGCCACGTTTTCGCACCCCTTTGGCGTTGAACCTACCCGCGCTCCGCGCGCCGTGCAGGGCCCTGCCGGCCCGCGGCTGATGCGACGTCGAATACGGTTGTCCGGTGAGCGTTTTCACCCATCCTTTTGCCAATGCCAGCGGTGTCGGATCGTGGCCCGGCGTCGCCGCGCGCGCAGCCGCCGAAGTCGTCGTGGGTGAACTCGCGGGCGCACTCGCGCACATCGTCGAGCTGCCCGCGCGCGGGGTGGGTGCCGACATGCTCGGCCGGGCCGGCGCGCTGCTGGTCGACGTGGCCATCGACACGGTGCCGCGGGGCTACCGGCTTGCCGCCCGGCCCGGGGCCGTCACGCGTCGCGCCGTCAGCCTGCTCGACGAGGACATGGACGCGCTCGAAGAGGCCTGGGAAGCCGCCGGCCTGCGCAACGACGGCCGGGTGGTGAAGGTGCAGGCGCCGGGCCCGATCACGCTGGCGGCCGAGGTCGAGCTGGCCAACGGCCACCGGGCGATCACCGACCCCGGGGCGCTGCGCGACCTGGCGGCGTCGCTGGCCGAGGGCGTGTCGGCGCATCGCGCTGGGCTGGCCCGCCGGCTGGAGGCCGACGTGGTGGTGCAGTTCGACGAGCCGTCGCTGCCCCGGGCCCTGGGCGGCGGCCTGCGCGGGGTGACCGCGCTGAGCCCGGTGGCGCCGATCGACGAGGAGGTGGCCGCCGGGCTGCTCGACGCCTGCGCCCGAACCGTGGGCGGTGCGGTGCTGGTGCACTGCTGTGCCCCCGACCTGCCATGGAATCTGTTGCAGCGCAGCGTGTGTCAAGCTATCTCGGTGGACGCCGGGGCGCTGCGCGCGGCGGACCTGGACGGCGTCGCCGCGTTCGTGGAGTCCGGCCGGACGGTCGCGCTGGGGGTGGTCGCGGGCACCGCCCCGCCGCGCCGCCCGTCGGCGGAGGAGGTGGCCGCCGCGGTGGTCGCGGTCACCGATCGCCTCGGTTTCGCCCGCACGGCGCTGCGCGACCGCATCGGTGTCACGCCCGCGTGCGGTCTGGCCGGCGCGACGCCGCAGTGGGCGCGCACCGCCATCGAGCTCGCCTGCAAGGCGGCGGAGCTGTTTGCGGAGGATCCGGACGCGATCGAATAGGCAACCAGGAGGTTTGCCTTACCCAGTCACCGGCGAATGCGGAATTAGCGATGCGCGTAAGCCGACGCGCTGAACAGCACCCTCGGACCCGCGACCGACCATGCCGCCCAATGGCACCTTGGACACCGTCGCGCCGGGTGAGGGCGTTGCGGCGGCCCATCCACCTGGCATGGCGCCACTGTTGAAAGCCTGCAGCGGAGTGACCGACGAAACTGTTGCCGCCCAACTCGGGGGGACGGACAGGGTGCTGAGCGAAGTGGCCTGGCCCACGCTCGCCGACGTGCTGTGGCCCAATCCCGCGACGGGTTCAAGATTTCCCAGACCGGTCGCAGCGCCCGCGCCGCCCATGTTCGCTATTCCTCCGCTACCCTCGGCCCCCAAGATTGAGCCGGCGCCCGCTTCATCCAGCGCTAATCCCTGGTAGTCCAGATCGAGGCCGTAGAGGTCAATGCCGATTCCACCGCCGTCGGCGATCAGACCCGCGCCGTCGGCACCGTACCCGGCCGCCTCGGACGCCAGGCTGGCAGTGGCTGCGTCCGCCGCGGGTGCGCCGGCCAGGGTTGAGGCTAATCCTGAGGCCGCGCCCGCACCGGTGCTCGCGCCTTTTGTAGCACCCTTGCCCGAGGCGCCGGTCAGACCCGACAGTGAACTGAACGGAGCGGAGGCTCCCGACG
Source organism: Mycobacterium sp. 94-17 (assembly GCF_035617725.1). NCBI lineage: Bacteria > Bacillati > Actinomycetota > Actinomycetes > Mycobacteriales > Mycobacteriaceae > Mycobacterium > Mycobacterium sp. 94-17. The sequence goes on along the minus strand of NZ_JAPIYN010000004.1, from coordinate 197,828 downwards.
ATCCCAGCGACGCTCCCATGTCCATCGCCGCCGGAGACAGGCTGCCGCTCGACGATGAGCCGGGGGTAGAGAGCCCTTGCAAAGTTTGAGGCACCGAGGAGAGCCACTGCGTCGTCGATGTCTGTGCGCTACTGGCGGATTGAGCTTCTCCGTGGCTGACGCAGCCGATCTGGCCGCCAACGCCGGCCGCATTGGTCGCCTGCGGCGGCCGCGGCAGGGGAGAATACGTCGAGGCCGAAGCTGAAGCGGCCGCGTAGCTGTACATTGCAGTGGCGTCCTGGGCCCACATCTCGGCGTACTCGCCCTCGGTGGTCATGATGGCCGACGTGTTCTGCCCGAAGATGTTGGATTTGATCAACGCCAGAAGCAGAGCGCGATTGGCCGCGATCACCGGAGGGGGAACCGTCATCGCGTATGCGGTTTCGAAGGCTGAAGCCGCGGCAGCAGTCTGCGCGGCGGTCTGCCCACAATGTTCAGCGGTCGCCGTCATCCATGCGATGTAGGGGGTCACTGCGGCCGCCATCGACATTGACGCTGGGCCCAACCAGGACTCGTCCGTCAAGCTCGTGATCACGGTCTGATAGCTGTTGGCGGCGTCAGTCAGCTCGGCGGCCAGCGACTCCCATCCGGTGGCCGCGGCGAGCAAAGTCGCGGGTCCCGGCCCTGAATAGATGCGACCGGAGTTGATTTCTGGTGGTAACGCGCCAAAATCCATGTGTGTAGTCCAATCCGTTAAGTCTTTGGTCTGGCCTTGGCGATGCTGTGGCATCGAGGTCACGTTGGCGACGCAGCGCACAACGTTTGTTCAGGACGATGTGCTGAATAGGTGAAGTGTTTAAGGCAATGAGCGCCAGCGACATGGACGTTCGCGAGAGCGCGGGTTTGAGTGACGGACCAAGTCCCAAGACAGCGTGGATGAATCAGCGCCGCTGGTAGGACGTGGAAGCTACTACCGGCTAACGTGAAGCTGGCGAAATGGTGCCATGTGCGGACGAGCCGCCAACTCAATCAGCAACGGGCGACGCAGAATCGAATCAGACTATCGTGCACGACAGAGCCGGACGCGGGCGGGCGTGCGGGCGTGTCGAACCGCTGCTGAGGGCAAGCGTTTCCAACCAGCGGTGGCGTTGCAGACCCGGACGATCGCGGCGTGGAAAGCGCCAAAGTGGTTGCCCGATCGCGCTTTAATCCGAAATTTCCGAACGCCTTGTCGTCGTTCACGGTGGACGCGCCCCCAAGTCGGCGGACGGGGAAGGCCGCGCTGTGTACCTGCGTGGGGGCCGCCTCCGGACTGGCTGATGCGGACGTCTCTACCTGCGACCGCGGCGAGTTTGCTGCCATGTCGGCGTGTGCAGCCGCGCAACCAAGGACAGCAGCGACGAGAGCCAGCGCAGCAACGATGGCCCACGCAGATCGTCGTTGTAACCAACGTGATCGCATACTCAGTCCGAAACCCACAGTGCCCCAAACGTTACCAGTTAGCCGTCGTTTGCCGCCGAGCCGCACCGCTCAAAGGCACGATTCCAATGCGCTAGGAAAACACCAAGGTGTGGTCGTCCGCCACGGTAAGCAGGGCTTCAGTGTTGGCATTACGCGTCAGCGTCAGCACGATTGAGCCGACATAACCCAGCGCTAGCCGACCATACCGGCCATTGTTGCCCTGTGCAGCGGCCGGCCATCAAGTAGGCTGTCAGGATCGTTCAGATCCCGATGCGGCCGGTTTCGCGTCGGTGCCCTCGGATAGCCTGCCAAGGTGAGCGCAGCAGAAGCTGATTCGGTATTTCCCGAGGTTCGCCGGCAGTGGCAGGACCTGGCCGAGGAGGTCCGCGAGCACCAGTTCCGCTACTACATCAAGGATGCTCCGATCATCTCGGACGCGGACTTCGACGCGATGTTCAACGAGCTTCTCGCGCTCGAGGAGCGTCACCCCGAGCTCCGGGTGGCGGATTCCCCGACACAGCTGGTCGGCGGGGCGGGTTTCGCCACCGAGTTCGCCGAGGCGCAGCACCTGGAACGGATGCTGAGCCTCGACGACGTCTTCGATCGGGACGAGCTGGTGGCCTGGAACAACCGCGTCGAGAACGAGGTCGGCACCGACCCGCATTACCTGTGCGAACTCAAGATCGACGGGGTGGCGCTGTCGCTGGTGTATCGCGACGGACGCCTGGAACGCGCCGCGACGCGCGGCGACGGCCGGGTCGGCGAGGACGTGACGCTCAACGCGCGCACCATCGACGACGTCCCCGAGCGGCTGGCCGGAGGCAAGGACTTCCCGGTACCCGCCCTGCTCGAGGTGCGCGGCGAGGTGTTCTTCCTGCTCTCCGACTTCGAGGCGCTCAACGCCAGCCTGGTCGAGGACGGCAAGGCGCCGTTCGCCAACCCGCGCAACAGCGCCGCGGGGTCGTTGCGCCAGAAGAACCCGGCCGTCACCGCCCGGCGCAAACTGCGGATGATCTGCCACGGCATCGGCCGCACCGAGGGGTTCGCACCGAAGACTCAGCACGAGGCCTACACCGCGCTGAGCGCCTGGGGGCTTCCGGTGGCCGAACAGACCGCGCGCGTACGCGGCCTGGCCGCTGTGGAGGAGCGGATCGCCTACTGGGGCGAGCACCGCTACGAGCTCGAGCACGAAATCGACGGCGTGGTAGTAAAAGTCGACGACGTGACGCTGCAGCGCCGGCTCGGGGCCACCTCCCGCGCGCCGCGGTGGGCCGTCGCCTACAAGTACCCGCCGCAGGAGGCGCAGACCAAGCTGCTCGACATCCGCGTCAACGTCGGCCGCACCGGGCGGGTCACCCCGTTCGCGTTCATGACGCCGGTCAAGGTGGCCGGGTCGACGGTGGGGCTGGCCACCCTGCACAACGCCGCCGAGGTGAAACGCAAGGGCGTATTGATCGGCGACACCGTGATGATCCGCAAGGCCGGCGACGTGATCCCGGAGGTGCTCGGTCCCGTCGTCGACCTGCGCGACGGCTCCGAACGCGAATTCGTCATGCCCACCACGTGTCCCGAATGCGGCACCACGCTGGCGCCCGCCAAGGAGGGCGACGCCGACATCCGCTGCCCCAATGCCCGGTCGTGCCCGGCGCAGTTGCGAGAGCGGGTATTTCACGTCGCCGGCCGCGGTGCGTTCGACATCGAGGGGCTCGGTTACGAGGCGGCCACCGCGCTGCTGAAGGCAGGCGTGATCGCCGACGAGGGCGACGTGTTCACGCTCACCGAGGACGACCTGCTGCGCACCGAGCTGTTCCGGACCAAGGCCGGCACCCTGTCGGCCAACGGCAAACGGCTGCTGGACAACCTGGACAAGGCGAAGAAGGTGGCATTGTGGCGCGTGCTGGTGGCGTTGTCGATCCGGCACGTCGGGCCGACGGCCGCGCGCGCCCTGGCGACCGAATTCGGCGATCTCGACTCGATCATGTCGGCGTCGACCGAGCGGCTGGCCGCGGTGGAAGGCGTCGGCCCCACGATCGCCGCGGCGCTCACCGAATGGTTCACCGTCGACTGGCATCGCGCGATCGTCGACAAGTGGCGCGCGGCGGGCGTGCGGATGGCCGACGAGCGCGACACCAGCGTGCGGCGCACGCTGGAAGGACTGACGGTGGTGGTCACGGGGTCGCTCACCGGTTTTTCCCGCGACGACGCGAAGGAGGCGATCCTGACGCGCGGGGGCAAGGCCGCCGGCTCGGTGTCGAAGAAGACCGACTATGTCGTGGCCGGCGATTCGCCGGGCTCCAAGTACGACAAGGCGATCGAGCTGGGGGTGCCCGTCCTGGACGAGGACGGCTTCCGCACGCTGCTCGCCGAGGGCCCGCCCGAAACCCCGGCGGAATGAGCCAATGAGCGGTCGCTACGGTGATTCCACCCGCAGCCTCAAAGCCGTTGACACTGACGCGGTTTCGGGACAGCCGGTGGCGCCGCAGGCGGTGCTGGCCGCGACCTATCATCTGTCCGGCGACGAAACCGATGGCGTGGACAACTATGGCCGCAACTCCAATCCGGCCTGGCGGCAACTGGAGTCGGCGCTTGCCGCGCTGGAGGGAGCCGTCGGCGCGCTGGTGTTCGGCTCCGGGATGGCGGCCATCAGTGCCGTCTTGTGCGCAGTGGCCGCGCCGGGATCGACCGTGGTGATACCGGCCGACGGCTATTACCAGGTGCGCCGTTACGCCCGCGAAGACCTGGTGCCCGGCGGTGTGACGGTCATCGAGGCGTCGAGCACGCAGATCTATGACGCCGCCGCGACCGCGGACGTGGTGCTGGCGGAGACGCCGACCAATCCGGGGCTGGACGTGATCGATCTGCACCGGCTGGCCAACGTCTGCCACGATCGGGAAGCGCGCCTGGTGGTCGACAACACCGCCGCCACGCCGCTGGGGCAGCAGCCGCTGTCGCTGGGCGCCGACGCGGTAGTGGCCAGCGCCACCAAGGCCCTCTCCGGTCACGGCGACCTGCTGGCCGGCTACGTCGCCGCCAACCAGCCCGAGCTGCTCGCCGCGGTGGAGCGGCACCGTCTGCTCGCCGGCGCGATCCTCGGCGGGTTCGAGGCGTGGCTTCTGTTGCGCAGCCTCGGAACTGCCGGACTGCGCTTCGAGCGCCAATGCCAGAACGCCCGCGCGGTGGCGACGCTGCTGGCCCGTCACCCGGCGGTGCGCGCGGTGCGCTACCCCGGGTTGGCCGAGCACCCGGCGCATTCGGTGGCGATGGCCCAGATGCGCCGCTTCGGATCGCTGGTCTCGGTCGAACTGGCCGACGCCGCCGCGGTGCACGCGCTGGTGCACCGCAGCGAACTGCTGATCGCCTCCACCAGTTTCGGGGGCCTGCACACCTCGGTGGACCGCCGGGCGCGCTGGGGAGATCCGGTCGCCGACGGCTTCGCGCGCATCTCGCTGGGTATCGAAGACACCGATGACCTGCTCGCCGACATCGAACGCGCCCTGATGGCCGCGCGCTGACGAATCGCCGGGTCAGCTGCACCGAAATTGGTCCGCATCGCCGCCGCGGATCTATGGTGGGCGCTATGACCCAGACGGCCGACGAGTGCGAGCAGGCCTCGGCGTGGTCGCCGCGTGAGGCCGAGATACTCGCGGTGACCTTGCGGTTGCTGCAGGAACACGGATATGACCAGTTGACGGTGGACGCGGTGGCCGCTGCCGCTCACGCCAGCAAGGCCACCGTGTACCGGCGCTGGCCGTCGAAAGCCGAACTGGTGCTGGCCGCCTTCATCGAGGGCGTGCGCCAGGTGGCCGTCCCGCCCAATACCGGTACGTTGCGTGGCGACCTGCTGGCCCTGGGGGAGAAGGTCAGCGAGCAGGTCGGCAAGCACGCCAGCACCATTCGCGCCGTGCTGTTCGAGGTGTCCCGGCACCCGGCGCTCAACGATGCGCTGCAGCACCAATTCCTGGACCGGCGCCGGGAATTGATCGAGCACGTGCTGCAGCAGGCGGTCGATCGTGGCGAGATCAGTGCCGACGCCATCTCCGACGAACTCTGGGACCTGCTGCCCGGCTACCTCATCTTCCGGTCGATCGTGCCCACTCGGCCGCCCACCCGTCACACCGTGCGGGCGCTGGTCGACGGGTTCCTCATCCCCGGCCTGACCAGGACCAGCCGGTGAGCACCGCGGGCGCCGAGGGGGCCGGGCTCCGATCGGCGAGAGATCCGCGGGCCTCACTTGTGCAGTACGGTCCCGTACCGTACTGTCATACCTGTCGATCCCGCTGATGACGTTGGCGGCCGCCCTCGCCTAGGGCGTCACCCAGTCACCCGAATTCGAAAGGCTAACGGGTGAAACGTTTTTCGTTAACGTCGCTGGTCAAGCGAGGGTGGATCGTGCTGGTCTTCGTCGTGGTGCTCGGTGTCGCCGGGTTGTGCGTGTATCGGCTGCACGGGGTCTTCGGCTCCCACAACAACACGTCGGCCGCCGGCGGCATCTCCGACCAGACCGAACCGTTCAGCCCCAAGCGCATCACCCTCGAGGTGTTCGGCAACCCGGGCACGGTGGCGACCATCAACTACGTGGACATCAACGTCCAGCCGCGGCAGGTGCTCAATGCGGCCCTGCCGTGGTCGTTGACCATGGTGACGACGCAGCCCGGAGCCTTGAGCAACCTTGTGGCACAGGGCAACAGCGATTCGCTCGGTTGCCGCATCACGGTGGACGGTGACGTCAAGGACGAAAGGATCGTCAACCAGGTGAATGCCTACACCTTCTGTCTGGTGAAGTCCGCATGACCGACGATCACGCCTCCAGGCCCGTTGTCGCACAAACCATTCGCCGGCTTTCGGTGCCCATCCTGCTGGTGTGGGTGGGGCTGGCCGCCATCTCCAACATCGCGGTACCGAACCTGGAGGATGTGGCCAAAGCGCACAACGTATCCCTGAACACCCCGGCCGCGCCGTCGTTTCAGGCGATGCAGCACATCGGCAAGGTGTTTCACGAATTCGATTCCGACAGTGCGGCGATGATCGTCTTGGAAGGCGACAAGCGGCTGGGCGACGACGCCCACCGGTTCTATGACGCCTTGGTCCGCAAGCTCGAGCACGACACCAAACACGTGGAGCACGTTCAGAACTTCTGGGGCGACCCGCTGACCGCGGCGGGCTCGCAAAGCAAAGACGGCAAGGCCGCTTACGTCCAGGTCTATCTCGCAGGCAATCAGGGCGACGCGTTGGCCAACGCGTCGGTCGACGCGATCCGCAACATCGTGGACCAGACGCCGCCCCCGCCGGGGGTCAAGGCCTATGTGACCGGCGCGGCACCGCTGGTCACGGATCAGTTCGAGGTGGGCAGCAAAGGCATCTTCAAGGTCACCGTGGTCACGGTGCTGGTGATCTTGGCCATGCTGTTGTGGGTTTACCGTTCCGTCACGGCGGTTTTCGTGCTGGTCACGGTGATCGTCGAAATGGCCGCCGCCAGGGGCATCGTCGCATTCCTGGGCAGCGTCGGGTTGATCGGGCTGTCCACGTACGCGACGAATCTGCTCACGCTGCTCGTCATCGCCGCAGGCACCGACTACGCGATCTTCTTCGTCGGCCGTTACCACGAGGCGCGACACGAGGGGCAGGACCGCGAAACCGCCTTCTACACCATGTATCGCGGGACCACCCATGTCGTGTTGGGGTCGGGACTGACCGTCGTCGGCGCGGTGCTCTGCCTGCGCTTCGCCCGACTCAATTACTTTCAGAGTCTTGGCATTCCGGCCGCCATCGGAGTGGGCGTCGCGTTGGCGGCGGCACTCACCCTGGCCCCGGCGGTGATCACGGTGGGCACCCTGTTCGGGCTGTTCGATCCGAAGCGCCAGATGGCGACCCGGGGATGGCGGCGCATCGGCACGGCAATCGTCCGCTGGCCGGGGCCGATACTCGTGGTGGCGATCGGGATCGCCCTCATCGGACTGCTCGCCCTGCCCGGCTACCAGACCAACTACGACGCTCGCACCTACATGCCGGCCAGCGCCCCGGCCAACGTCGGGTATGCGGCCGCCGAGCGACATTTTTCGCAAGCCCGGCTCAACCCCGAGTTGCTGATGATCGAAACCGACCACGACATGCGCAATCCGGCCGACATGATCAATTTGGAACGGGTGGCGAAGGCGATCGCGCACCTGCCCGGCATCGCGCAAGTCCAGTCGATGACCAGGCCGCTGGGGACGCCCCTCGAACACACCTCGCTGGCCTTCCAGATCAGCGCGGGCAGCATCGGCAGCATCGAAAACCTGCATTACCAGAAAGAACGGGCGCAGGATCTGCTCAAGCAGGCCGACAACCTGAAAGACACGATCGGCATTCTGAACCGGCAATACGGTCTGCAGAAGCAGCTGGCCGCCTCGACGCACGACGAGACCCAAAGCTTCCACGATACGATCGCCATCATCGACGACCTGCGGGACAAGATCGCGGATTTCGATGATTTCTTCAGGCCGATCCGCAGTTATTTCTACTGGGAGAAGCACTGCTTCGACATTCCGGCCTGTTTCGCGTTCAGATCCATCTTCGACGCGCTCGACGGTATCGATCAGCTCAGCGCGCAGTTCGAAAAGCTCACCGCGAGCCTGGACAAGCTGGATGCGGGCCAGCAGAAGCTGGTGACCCTGCTGCCACCTCAGATCGCCGACCAGGAGAAGAACCTCGGCCTGACGCTGTCCAGCTACGCGACGAATCTCGGGATCAACGCTCAGACGCAAGCCAATACCGACACCGCGACCGCCCTCGGCCAGGCCTACGACGCCGCGAAGAACGACGATTCCTTCTACCTGCCGCCCGAGGCTTTCAGCAACCCCGAGTTCAAAAGGGGACTGAAACTGTTCCTCTCGCCGGACGGCAAGGCCGCGCGCATGATCATCTCCCACGAGGGGGATCCCGCTACCCCCGAAGGCATCTCGCACATCGACCCGATCAGGAACGCGGCCAAACAGGCGGTGAAGAACACCCCGCTGGGAGACTCCAACATCTATATCGCCGGCACGGCCGCCACCTACAAGGACATCGCCGAGGGCGCCAAATACGACCTCCTGATCGCAGGAATCGCCGCGCTGAGCCTGATCCTGCTCATCATGGTGGTCATCACCCGAAGCATGGTCGCCGCGATCGTCATCGTCGGCACGGTGGCACTTTCGCTGGGTGCCTCGTTCGGCCTTTCCGTGCTGGTGTGGCAGGACATCCTGGGAATCAAGCTGTACTGGATCTGCCTGGCGCTGTCCGTCATCATCCTGCTCGCGGTGGGATCCGACTACAACCTGCTGCTGATCTCCCGGTTCAAGGAGGAGATTCACGCCGGATTGAACACCGGCATCATCCGGGCCATGGCGGGCAGCGGGGCGGTGGTGACCTCCGCAGGCCTGGTGTTCGCCTTCACCATGGCCTCCTTCGTCTCCGCCTCGCTGTTGGTGCTGGGGCAGATCGGGACGACGATCGCCCTGGGACTGCTGTTCGACACCTTGATCGTGCGGTCGTTCATGACGCCGTCGGTCGCGGCGCTGCTCGGACGCTGGTTCTGGTGGCCCCAGCGGGTGCGCCCCCGGCCGGCCAGCGCGATGCTGCGGCCCTACGGCCCACGAACGGCGGTTCGTCAGCTGTTGCTCTGGGAAGACGGAGACCCCGCGGTGGCGCCCGAAACACCCTCAGCTGCAAGCTATTCGCATCGCTAGTCGTTCGGCGAGGCGTTCGACAAAGGAGTGAACGAAGTTGGGCTTGTTTGGGTATCTGGCGGTGTTCGCCGGCGTGGCCGAATTGGTGTTAGCCGCCTTTGTCTTCGCTTACGTGAAGCGCCTCCTGAGCCGCCCCACGACGCCGACCAGCGAGGAAGTCGGTGGCAGCAGAAGAGCTTTGAGCAAACTGCGCAAGGGTGAGCCGATGTCTGCGGAAGAACTGGATTGCGCGGTGCAAACCATCACCGAACGTAGCTCGTTGATGGCCTTCTCGATCCCGGCCGCCGTCTTCACCATCGGATGTTTCATCGTGTTCAGCACTCTCGAGCTGCACGGGATCAGATCGCTGCGGATCTATATCGGGTTGTTCCCGATGCTGGGATCCATCAACTTGACCATTCAGCTACTCCGGGTCGTTGCCTTGAAACGGCGTCTGCGGGAAGTCGGCGTGCCTACTTCGAGTAGGATTTGAGTTGTTGCGCTGCAACATAATTCGGATTTACGGCTGAGTCAGCGGAGCATGGTGGCGACGATCCCGGCGAGGTAGCCCAGCCGGGCCACCTCCGAGGGCCGGAATTCCGGACCGGGACGGCCGAGCACCACCGCGGTATGCGGGTCGCCCAGCGGGGCCGCGACCATCGTCACGTCCATGTCGCGCCACGCCTTGGGCACCCACTCGGCGCTGCCGTCGAGCGCCGCGGCGCGCTCCAGCGGCAGCCACGGCGCCGAGTCGGCCTTGGTTTCCGGGGCGCCCGGGCTGCCGGCCAGGCGTTCCAGCTCGCCGCCCGAGCCGCGCAGCACCGTGCACCAACTGACGCGTAGGACCTTGGGCGCCTCGTCGGCGAGAACCTGCAGTCGTGCCGCATTGCCGTCGGCCGCCGCGACGTGGTCGAGCAGCTCGAGCTCACGATGCGCCTCCAGCAGGCCGGTGTGGGGGCGCACGCTGTCCACCCGGACACCGGACAGGGACTCGGCGGCAGTGATCAGCGCGTCCGGCATCGCCCCCGGCGGCAGTTCGATCACCAGGTCGTCGGTCGCGTATCCCGCGCTGCGCTCCACGACATCGAGTGACAAGATGTCGGCTCCCACCGATCCGAGCACCACCGCCAGCGACCCCAGGCTGCCCGGCCGGTCGACGAGCTCGATGCGTAACAGATAAGAGGGCACGGCCAACACTGTCGCACAAGCATGTGTCGACGGCATTTCGGCTTCGTCGGGCCGCGTGATCGGCGACGGGCGTGCAGCGGGCAACACGCTCGCGACTAGTCTTTGCAGTCGTGTCCCAGATCTCCCGTGACGAGGTAGCGCACCTGGCCCGGCTGTCCCGGCTGGCGTTGACCGACGTCGAGCTCGACGGCTTCGCCGGCCAGCTCGACGCTATCCTTGCCCACGTCAGCCAGGTGCAGGCCGTCGATGTCACCGGCGTCGAGGCGACCGGTAACCCGCTCAAGGACGTCAACGTCACCCGCCCGGACGAGCCGGCGCCGTGCTTGACGCAGGCCGAGGCGCTGGCGGAGGCGCCCGCCGCCGTCGACGGCCGATTCGCGACGCCGCAGATCCTCGGGGACAGCGAGTGAACGAGATCATCCGGTCCGACGCCGCCACGCTGGCCGCCCGGATCGCCGCCAAAGAGGTGTCGTCGGTCGAAGTCACCCAGGCGTGCCTGGACCAGATCGCCGCGACCGACGACCGCTACCACGCGTTCCTGCACGTGGCGGCCGACGAGGCGCTCGCCGCGGCCGCTGTGGTCGACGAGGCGGTAGCGGCGGGCGAACGGCTGCCGTCGCCGCTGGCCGGGGTGCCGCTGGCGCTCAAGGACGTCTTCACCACCGTCGACATGCCCACCACCTGCGGGTCCAAGATCCTCGAGGGCTGGCGCTCACCGTACGACGCCACCGTCACCACGCGGCTGCGCGCGGGGGGCATCCCGATCCTGGGCAAGACCAACATGGACGAGTTCGCGATGGGCAGTTCCACCGAGAACTCCGCCTACGGCCCGACCCGAAATCCGTGGGACGTCAAGCGCGTGCCCGGCGGCTCCGGGGGTGGCAGCGCCGCCGCGCTGGCCGCGTTCCAGGCCCCGCTGGCGATCGGGTCCGACACCGGGGGCTCCATCCGGCAGCCCGCCGCGCTCACCGCGACGGTGGGCGTCAAGCCGACCTACGGCACGGTGTCGCGGTACGGCCTGGTGGCGTGCGCATCGTCCCTGGACCAGGGCGGCCCATGCGCGCGCACGGTGCTGGACACCGCGCTGCTGCATCGGGTTATCGCCGGACATGACTCCCGCGACTCCACCTCCGTCGACGCGGCGGTGCCCGACGTCGTCGCTGCCGCGAGGGCCGGCGCGGGCGGTGACCTCAAGGGCGTGCGCGTCGGAGTGGTCAAGCAGCTGCGCGGCGAGGGCTACCAGCCCGGCGTGCTGAGCGCGTTCGAGGCCGCGGTCGAGCGGCTGACCTCCCTGGGCGCCGAGGTCAGTGAGGTCGACTGCCCGCACTTCGAGTACGCGCTGGGCGCCTATTACCTGATCCTGCCGTCGGAGGTGTCGAGCAACCTGGCCCGCTTCGACGCGATGCGCTACGGGCTGCGGGTCGGCGACGACGGCAGCCACAGCGCCGAGGAAGTGATGGCACTGACGCGGGCTGCGGGTTTCGGGCCGGAGGTCAAGCGGCGCATCATGATCGGCACCTACGCGCTGTCGGCCGGCTACTACGACGCCTATTACAACCAGGCCCAGAAGGTGCGCACCCTGATCGCGCGCGACCTGGACGAGGCCTATCGCTCGGTGGACGTGGTGGTGTCGCCCGCGACCCCGACGACGGCGTTCCGGCTGGGTGAGAAGGTCGACGATCCGCTGGCGATGTACCTGTTCGATCTGTGCACGCTGCCGCTGAATCTGGCGGGCCACTGCGGCATGTCGGTGCCCGCCGGTCCGTCGCCGGACGACGGCCTGCCGGTCGGCCTGCAGATCATGGCGCCCGCACTGGCCGACGACCGGCTCTACCGCGTGGGCGCCGCCTACGAGACGGCCCGCGGGCCGCTGCCGTCGGCGATCTAGGGCCGCCCGCTTCTGGTCCCGTGCGAATTCGCGCCTGCTCGCGCCACGGAGGCGCCGCCCCAGGCAAGATGAGGGGATGCGTATCGGAGTGCTCACCGGAGGCGGCGACTGCCCCGGTCTCAACGCGGTCATCCGGGCAGTGGTGCGAACGTGCGACTCCCGCTACGGCTCGTCGGTGGTCGGATTCCAGGACGGCTGGCGCGGCTTGCTGGAGAACCGGCGCGTCCAGCTGCACAACGACGACCGCAACGACCGCCTGCTGGCCAAGGGCGGGACGATGCTGGGCACCGCCCGGGTGAACCCCGACAAGCTGCGGGCCGGGCTGGACCAGGTCAAGCAGACCCTCGACGACAACGGCATCGATGTGCTGATCCCCATCGGCGGGGAGGGCACCCTGACGGCCGCGCACTGGCTCTCGGAGGAGAACGTGCCCGTTGTCGGGGTGCCGAAGACCATCGACAACGACATCGATTGCACCGACGTGACTTTCGGCCACGACACCGCGCTGACCGTCGCCACCGACGCCATCGATCGGCTGCACAGCACCGCCGAATCGCACCAGCGGGTGATGCTGGTGGAGGTGATGGGCCGGCACGCCGGCTGGATCGCGTTGAACGCGGGCCTGGCTTCGGGTGCGCACATGACGCTGATCCCCGAGCAGCCCTTCGACGTCGAAGAGGTCTGCCGGCTCGTCAAAAGGCGCTTCCAGCGCGGGGATTCGCACTTCATCTGCGTGGTCGCCGAGGGTGCCAAGCCCATCCCCGGGTCGATTGCGTTGCGGGAAGGCGGGATTGACGAATTCGGCCACGAGAAGTTCACCGGGGTGGCCGCCCAGCTCGGCGCCGAAGTGGAGAAGCGGATCAACAAAGACGTCCGGGTGACGGTGTTGGGTCATGTCCAGCGGGGCGGTACCCCGACGGCCTACGACCGGGTGCTGGCCACCCGATTCGGGGTGAATGCGGCCGACGCGGCGCATGCCGGGGAGTACGGCCAGATGGTGTCGCTGCGTGGGCAGGACATCGGCCGGGTGGCTCTGGCGGACGCGGTGCGCCAGCTCAAGCTGGTGCCGGAAAGCCGCTACGACGACGCCGCCGCTTTCTTCGGTTAGCGACGTCGGGCGGCCGCGCTCGCGATCACCACTGTGCGGGATGGTGCTGACCCGCTTCGCCCGGCTCCGCCGCGCTCGCGATCACCACT